>NZ_JAYWLC010000004.1:0-304141 GCF_040297545.1 Thioclava kandeliae | reverse complement strand
GAAACGTGTGTTCTTCATCGGAATCTCCTCACTCATCCTGACGAGAAAATTCTACTTCCGCATTCCTTTATGATCAGGGGGGATTACCATAGGACCGGTCGATCCTCAGGCGCGCGCAAAGGCGCTTTTGCGCTCGCGGAAGATCAGTGCGGCAAGGAGTGCACCTGCCAGAGCGGCCACGGAGAAGGCCATAAAGGCGAGGTGGAAACCGCCCGCCGTGATCAGAGGCTGGGTCAGGATCGGCGAGATGAATTGGCCGATGAACAGGCTGAAGGTCAGTGCGCCCGACGCCATGCCGTGATGGCGCATCGGCACCGCATCCAGCGTTGAATTGAAGAGCGTGGGCACAATCAGACCGGGCCCCATGCCAACGAAGAGCGAGGCGACGGCGATCATCGGCACCAGTTGGACATAGCTCATCAGCAGGAAGCCCGCCGCAAGCATTACAAACCCCGCCGCCAGTACTCCGCCGCGCCCGAGCGTGCGGCGCAGGAACGGATAGACCATTGCGATAGCGCCCGCCGCGAAGGTGACGCAGACCATCATCAGGGCGGCGGTGCTCGGATCGGCATGGCCGAGTTGGCGCAGATAGAAGGCGATCTGCGTGGGCAGGATATAGAAGGTGGCGAAGGTCAGCGCCATCAATAGAAGTCCGAGCCCCAGAACCAGGGGCCAGCCGTCCTGACCCTGCGAGCTGGGGTGGCTGCCATCCGTATGCGCGTGGCTCCTTGGCTCGTCGAGGCACAGATAGAGGATCGGCAGATAGACGAGGCCCGCCAGATAGAGCGCGAACGGATAGAAGGAGGAATGGTTGGCCAGCTGTCCGGCCACAGCGATGAAGATCAACCCGCCGAAATTGATGAAGGTCATCTGTAGGCCCATGAACCTGCCACGTTCGGCGCCATGGAAATATTGTGCCACCAGCGCGGTCATCGCCGTCATCAGCATGGCGACGCTCACCCCCAGAACGAGGCGGGTGCCGAGTAGCACAGGGAGAGTGGGGGCCCAGAGCCCGGCACTGCCCGCAAGCCCGAACAAAGCGGCACCGGTGATCAGCATGGCCTTGCGCCCCACACGGTCAACCACGGAACCCGCAAACGGGGCGATGATCGCGACGGTCAGCGAGGGGGCGGTGATCAGCAGAGGGGTCAGCAGATCGGCATTCGGGGTGCCTGCGAAATAGGCCCCGATGCCTGGAAGGCCGGGGCTGATGATGGCGTTGGACATGACCGTCAGCGTGGCGGCGAGCAGCAATGCAACGGCGCGACGGTCCTTCAGCAAAGAACCCATGGGAGGCACCTATGACAATGAGGGGATTACAGTTTACAAATTCTGTAACTTGTAAGAAGTAGATATTCAAGTGCAGTAAATCCCCGAGGCCGGACCTATGCCCAGAACAGGACTTTCCTCCGAAACGTTGAAATGCCGTGCGGTCGAGGTGGCCCAGCAGCGCATAAAAGCGGTGGGATATAGCAAGTTCCGTGTCACTGATGTGGCGGCCGAACTGGGGGTCAGCCATGCCGCGCTCTATGCCCATTTTTCGGGAAAGGCGGATATTCTGGATGCGGTGGTGGGCCATTGGTTGGATCTGGCACATGAGGAGTTGCGCGCGGCGGTCTCGGGTCCCGGCACCGCTGAAGAGCGACTTGAAAGCTGGCTGATCCAGCGGCTGCGGCTCAAACGCGAGGCGGCGGTGAAGGATCCCGAGCTTTACGAGGCCTATTGCGAAGCCTCCGACCGGTTGCGCGACGTCGTTCAGCGTTACAAATCCATCTGGCGTGACCAGATTGCCAAGCTTCTGGTGCAGGCGATCCCCGGTCTGAAAGATCCGATCCATGCAGCCTGTCTGGTGCAGCAGGCGATGTATGGCTTCAACCATCCGCGGCTGGTTCTGGACTATCTCGACGCCGATACCGAAGAGGTGGATACACGCCTGCGCGATGTCCTGCGCACGCTTATTGCGGGTTTGCGCGTCCTCTCCCGATAATCTTTTCCGAGAGGCCGGAGAGATCAGCCTCTGCCGATAAGTGGCATGGCGGGTCGGGCCTTTCTGCTCGAGCAGGTGAAGCTGCGCGTTCTGCCGCAGATGCCGGACGCATCTGGGTCCGCTCCACGGATCACGGATCGTATACGACTTCGTGAAGCCCGCGAGATTGACAAATGCTTGCCCGATGGACGCTATGCGCTCGTTCGGACATATGCATGGCTGTTTGCCCTTCAAGCAGTTGCGCCATGTTGCCGGACCCGAGAGATGCAGGTGGAGGCCCCGCATCTTCCGGCCCTGATCGGGCCGCGTGTCGTGTAACAAGTATGGGGGAGATATGACGAGTTCCGACATCCAATTACTGGCTATCGCTTTGGCTGGCGTTCTATTCCTCGTGGGGCTGATCGTCTCGCGGATCAGGCTCCATCCACTTCTGGCGCTTCTGGTTACAGCACTGGCTGTCGGACTGGCCGTGGGAATGCCCGTAGACAAGATCGTCTCCACCATGACCGGAGGCGCGGGAAAAACGCTGAGCGGCGTCGGTCTCGTGATCGCGCTTGGCGCAATGCTGGGCAAGATCCTTGCCGATACCGGCGTGACAGAGAGCATCTCGGAGGCCCTGATCCGCAAGACGCCCGCACATCTTCTGCCATGGGCTATGGCGGCGACCGCCTTCGTGGTGGGGATCCCGATGTTCTTCGAGGTCGGTCTGGTGGTCATGCTGCCATTGATCTTCTCCGTGGCGCGGAAGCTGGAAAGCGCATCGGAGACCCCGTCGGGGGTCAGGGGCTCGAGCTATATGTTTGTGGGGGTTCCCGTCATTGCCGCGCTGGCCTCGATGCACGGGATGGTTCCGCCCCATCCCGGCCCGCTGACGGCCATTGCGGCGCTTGACGCCAGTGTCGGTGCGACCATGATCTACGGTTTCTGCGCGGCAATTCCCGCAATCATTCTGGCCGGACCGGTCTACGGCCGGTTTATCGCGCCGAAGCTTGCCGCCGTTCGCCCCGATGGGGAGATGATTTCCCAGTTTACCGAGAAGACGGGGGAGGACAGGTCCGCGATGCAGCCCCCTTCGGCAGGGCTGTCCTTGCTGACGGCGCTGATGCCTGCGCTTTTGATGCTGTTGCACTCTCTCACCCAGCTCGCTCTGCCCGGGGGATCGGGCCTGCTGACGGTCACGGCTTTCCTCGGCAATCCGGTGATCGCCATGCTGCTCAGCGTGCTGTTTGCGGCTCTTGTGCTCGTCTATCTGCGGCAGGGGGATGCGGAGGTTCTGCGCAGTTCCATGACGGCGAGCCTGCGTCCGATCGGGAATGTCTTGCTGATCATTGCGGGCGGCGGTGCCTTCCAGCATGTTCTGGCGGCCGCCAATGTGGGCGATGCGATCATGCATCTGAGCCAGCAATTCCATCTCTCGCCCCTTCTTCTCGGCTGGATCATTGCCATGCTGCTCTCGGTCTCGACGGGCTCGGCCACGGTCGGGATCGTGGGGGCGGCGGGCCTTCTGGCGCCGCTTGCGGGGGCGGGCAATGTGAATACCTCGCTTCTGGCGCTCTCGATCGGGGCGGGGTCGCTGTTTTTCAACTATGCCAACCATGCGGGATTCTGGCTGGTGAAGGAAAGCTTCAGCATGTCGATGAAAGAAGCTACGCTGTCTATCTCGATCATCCAGTCCATCGTGGCGCTGGTCGGTCTCGCGATGGTGCTGGTTATGAACCTGCTTCCGGCCATCGGCTGAGATCATATCGTCGGGCAGGCGGGCAATGTCTGCCTGTCGCGTCCCTCGCCACCATGTCTATGAGGGGCCTGTTCGTCTGCAGACGATCTGGGGCTGGCAGCGGTTGTCCGGGCAGGCTTCTCCCAACAGTCAGGTCGGCGCTGATTGATTTACCAGACAGACGGCCTTGGCGCGATTCGAGAAAGTGTTTCGGATCAGGCGACAATGTTGCTGAAAACTGGCATTTAAAGCGAAAATGATTGGTGCCGAGTTAACCTCTCTCTCGGATTCTTTCCTCTGTTTTAAAAAGCTGATCGGCATGATGAGAGCCGTCTATTGTTTCCAAGAGAGATGGTTATCGACAAGAAATCGCCCCGATCTCTCGGTTTTTATCTCGTTTTGGCGTGAATTGTCGCCAATACCGAGACACAACTTTGGCAAAGATATGACGCCTCGCGCGTGGGTTGTGGTTAAGGCTTCAGCTGGTGACGGCGCGGAAGGGGGTGCCGTTCAAATATCTCTTTTTTTATGTAATCCCATTGAGTATTCCCCTTGGTAAGGCATCTGACTGCGGCCAGCGGAGAAGCTCACGCTGGACTCGCTCGCCCCCTATCGGGGATCGGCGAAAGATCTCTGGACGTGTGTCTTGATCGCGCTTTATCACGAAGGGGTCAGGCTTTCGCGCCACAGTCTGCCCCGCTGAAGACCGGCGTTTCCAAAGCGCCTAGCGCTTGTGTTGTTTACCGGAGTGAAGGCCGGTTTCAGGTGAGGTGAAAAGTATGACGTATACTACGAGTAAAACGGCCCCTTCGTGCAACACAGGCGGGACGACAAGCAGTGACGGCGTTGTCAGCGGCACCAGCGGGAATGATACCATCGACGCCACCTATGTCGACCGCGACGGCGATCGTGTGGATGACGGCAAGGGAACGTATACCTATACCGACAGCTACGGCAACACCTACACCTTCACCGGCAATCAGGATGTCATCTCGGCGGGAGATGGCAATGACCTGATCAAATCGGGCACGGCGCAAGACGCGGTCGTCGCAGGGAACGGCAATGATACCGTCTATGCCGGCGACGGTGATGATTACGTCTGGGGGCAGGCGGGTAATGACAGCCTCATGGGCGAGGCGGGGAACGACTCCATCGCCGCTGGCACCGGCGCGGATTATGTATCGGGCGGTGCGGGCAACGATTACATCTGGGGCGAGGATGGCAACGACACCATTGATGGTGGCGATGGAAATGACGTGATCGATGCGGGCACCGGCGACGACAGCGTCACGGGCGGTGCGGGCAATGATGCGATCGCCGGCAATGACGGTAATGACGTCATCAATGGCGGCGCGGGCACCGATTATATCTGGGGCAATGCCGGCGCTGATACCCTGTCGGGCGGCGATGATGCGGATGCGATCTCTGGCGGCGACGGCGCCGACAAGATCTATGGCGATGCCGGTAACGACTCTCTTTACGGCAATGCCGATAACGACTCCATCTGGGGTGGGGACGGCAATGACTATATCGATGGCGGCACGGGCAGCGACTATGCCTCGGGTGGAGCCGGCAACGATACCTTCGTGGGCGGCGCTGAATCGGATTATTTCTCCGGCGGCACCGGTCTCGACATGGTCGACTATTCCGGCTCGACCTCGGCGGTCAATGTCAACCTGTCCTCGATGTCGGGCACCGGCGGCTATGCCGATGGCGACAAGTATGACGGCGTCGACGGGGCCTATGGCTCGGAATATGACGATACGCTGACCGGCTTCGACGGCGAAAGCACCAGCGGTTCGGATGCTTATACCAATGTCTTCTACGGCAATGGTGGCAATGATTATATCGACGGCGCGGGCGGTTCCGACTCGCTCTATGGCGGCGACGACGATGACACGATCGTTGCCGGTTCGGGGAACGATTACGTCGAGGGCAATGACGGCAACGATTCCATCACCGGCGGTGACGGTAACGATACGCTCTACGGCGATAATAGCGCCGCGACCAATACCAGCGCGGGCAATACGCTGACGGTGACCATCACCAGCACGAGCGCGGGCTATGTGAACTCGGTCTTCGTCTATAGCGTCGATCCCGATACCGGCGATATCACGACAACGACCCTGACCGCCAATGCGGCCAATTCCGTCGGCACGACCTATACCTACGACACGACCGATGGCGAGATCGTCGGGATCGGTATCACCACCTCGGCTGGCTATACCTATTATTCCTCTGCCTATGGCGAGAACGTGGGTATGAACCCCGACGGGATCAGCCATACCTCGGTCTTGGGCCAGGAGGATGACGGCTCCTACAATATCGGCTTCGAGGATATCTATGGCGGCGGCGACGAGGATTTCAACGACGTCGTCCTGAACGTCAATCTCTCGAATTCCGGCGCGGTGGTGGATACGCCCGATGGTGTGCTCAGCGCGGGCGGGGATGACTATATCTCCGGCGGGGCAGGCGACGACTCCATCATCGGGGGCGGCGGAAACGATACCCTGCTGGGGGATGCGGGTAACGACACGATCAGCGGTGGCACCGGCGACGATTCCATCACCGGCGGCGCAGGCAGCGACTCTGTCGATGGCGGCGATGGCGATGATTACATCAACACCGCCGATACTTCTTCCACGGCGCTGCCCGATCGCGGCTATAGCGGCTATTATTCCGCGGATACCGATCCCTATAACGACCGTGACACCGTCATGGGCGGCGCGGGCAATGACACGATCCTCACCGGCGATGATAATGACAGCATCGATGGCGGCGATGGCGATGACAGCATCGACGCGGGCTATGACGATGACACCGTCACGGGCGGCGCGGGCAATGATTTCATCGTTGGCAGCGAAGGGCGCGATTCCATTGACGGCGGCGACGGCAATGACACCATTTATGGTGGTGCCGGCCCGATCGGCTATGACGTCAATATCGCGGATGATAACGGCGACAAGGTCACCGATAACGGCATGGACACGCTCTCGGGCGGCGCTGGCGATGACGTCATCTATGGCGAGGATGACGACGATCTCATCTATGGCGGCACCGGCAACGATTATCTCGATGGCGGCGTCGATGACGATACGATCTATGGCGATGAGGGCAATGACACCCTGATCGGCGGGCAGGGCAATGACTCCCTGCTCGGTGGCACCGGCGACGACTCCCTCTCGGGGGGCACAGGGGCCGATTACCTCGAAGGCGATTCGGGCGTCGACACGGTCAAGGGTGGTGCCGGGAATGACACCATTCTAGGCGGGGATTCGGACAGCCTCGCCGGTGGCGCGGATGCTGATGACTTTATCATCAGCAACACCGATGCGACCAACGGCAGTAATACGACCGTGACCGTTGAGGGCGGTTCGGGCGGGAATGACTGGGATACGCTCGATTATTCGGGGCTGATCTCGGCGGGCTATACGGTCACCAGCATTACCAAAACGGCCGAGACCAATGGTAATCCGGGCTTTGACGGGACGATCAAGTTCTACAATGCTTCGACCAATTCCTGCCAGACGATCAACTTCACCGATATTGAAGAACTGGTGCCGTGCTTCACGCCGGGGACGCTGATTGCGACACCGCATGGCGAGACGCCGGTCGAAGATCTGAAGGTGGGCGACAAGGTTATCACCCGCGATAACGGGATCCAGGAGATCCGCTGGGCGGGCCGTCGCGATCTGACCAAGGCCGAGCTGAATGCCGCTCCCCATCTCAAGCCGGTTCTGATCCGCGCAGGCTCGCTGGGCCCCGATCTGCCCGAGCGCGACATGATTGTGTCGCCCAACCACCGGATGCTGGTGGCCAACGCGCAGACAAGCCTCTTCTTCGAAGAGCACGAGGTCTTCGTCTCGGCCAAGCATATGCAGGGCATGGCGGGCGTCTCCACGGCCGAGACGCTGGGCACCAGCTATCTCCACTTCATGTTCGACCGTCATGAAGTCGTTCTGGGGAATGGCGCATGGACCGAAAGCTTCCAGCCCGGTGACCAGACGCTCGGCAGCATGGGCAATGCCCAACGCGACGAGATCTTTGCGCTGTTCCCCGAACTGCGCACGCATAAGGGTGTCGACGACTATCAAGCCGCGCGTAAATCGCTCAAGCGGTTCGAAGCAGAACTTTTGAAAATGGCATGATCCTGTCAGCCGCGTCCTCCTATAGGGCGCGGCTGTTCCATCTCTTTGGCAGACCGATCCTTTTTTGCCTGTTTTTTGAAATTTCCATTCTGGAAACAGATTAATTCAATTTTTTCACGAGCTTTCACTTTTACGCTGGCTGCCCCGACGGTAAGATTTTTTTAATCGTTTAGAGCCGGGGCTGAGCAGAATCCTGGCCGAATCATGTATGTGAGGGGATGGGTATGACCTTTAGCCTTTCCGGTATTTTTTACGATAAAAACGGTTACGATAAAGACGGTTATAACAAGGATGGCTATGACTGCGATGGATATAACCGCAGTGGCTATGACAAAGACGGTTATGACCGCGAAGGCTATGATTGCGACGGTTATGACAAAAACGGTTATGACTGTGACGGCTATAACCGCGACGGTCGCGACGAAAACGGATGCGACAAGGATGGACATTGCGAGCCGATCACCGGGACCGAATGCAACGATATCCTGATCGGTTCCGATAGCTGCGATGACACGATTACCGGTTTGGGTGGCAACGACCTTCTTTATGGGGCGGATGGCGATGACCTGCTTGATGGCGGGGCAGGGCGCGATGTTCTCTGGGGTGGGCGCGGCAATGATACGCTGATCGGCAGTGTCGGTGACACGCTGAACGGCGGCAGTGACGCGGATTCGATCTATGTTACGGGCGATCACTCGGGGACGATCTATGTCGATGGCGGCTCGAGGGGGGACGACAACGACACCCTTTATTATGGCGCACTCCTTAAGGCCGGCTATACACTTCAGACCGAGGAGCCCTGTGGCGGATGGAAAGAATCCGGCGTTCTGAAGTTCTACAATTGCGAGACCAAGAGCTGCATCACTGTCAGCTATTGCGATATCGAAAACGTCGTTCCCTGCTTCACGCCCGGTTCGCTGATTGCAACGCCGACCGGTGAAATCGCGGTCGAACGGCTGCGGGCTGGCGACAAGATCCTGACCCGCGACAATGGTGTGCAGGAGATCGCATGGGCCGGTCAATGTGATCTGGGCGGGGAAGCGCTGCGCCGCAACCCGGATCATGCGCCGATCCTCATTCAGGCCGGGGCTTTGGGGAACGGTCTGCCCGAGCGGGATATGTGCGTCTCGCCCAATCACCGGATGCTGCTGACCGGCAAGCGCGCGCAGCTCTATTTCGAGGAATACGAGGTGCTGGTGGCTGCCAAATATCTGGTGGGAATGCCGGGGGTTATGACGATGGCGGTCCCGCAGGTGAGCTATATCCATTTCATGTGCGAGCGCCACGAGATCGCGCTGGTCGACGGGGCATGGACAGAAAGCTTCCAGCCGGGCGAGGTGACGCTCAGCTCGATGGGGGTGGCGCAGAAGCGCGAGATCTTCGCGCTCTTCCCCGAGCTGGCCAATGATCCGACGCAGCCGAATTTCACGGCCGCGCGCCGAAGCCTGCGTCGTCACGAAGCGACCCTTCTGTTCAACGCCTGATCTTCCGCGAAACCGGAACACCAAAGCTGCCTCGGTTTTGCCGGGGCAGCTTCAATATTTATTAAGGCCCATTTTGCATAGTGACCGGTGACTGCCTGTATCCTTGGCGCTTGCCGAACGGTTGAACAACAATGCCCCATCTCCTGTCCAATGCCCCAGACGTGGTTCACCCCGAAAGCGGAGGGCGACCAGGCTTTGTGATCTCGGGATTGGCAGGGGCTTGCGAGGTGCGCTACGCCTTTGCGGATTATGAGGAGCAGCAGGGCGCTGTCTCTTTCGCGTTCGAGGGTGAAGAGGCGCCACTGTCGGGCTGCTATCGCGAACTTTGCGCCTTGGCCACTGGACTGACCGCTTCGACGCAAGTTGTGACCGCGCGGGGCGTGTTGCGCGCCGACGAGATTGTTCGGGGGGATCTGGTGCTGACCCGTTCCAACGGTATGCAGCCCGTCAAATGGGTTGGTCACCGGCATCTGGACTGGAAAATTCTGGGGCTGGTTCCGGCATTGCGGCCCAAACAGATCCCTGCGGGAAGGCTGGTGGCAGGTCTACCCGACAAGCCGGTCGAATTGATGCAGCATCAACGCTATGCCACAGGCGGGTCGGATGTAGTGTCTCTTATGGAAAGCCAGACCGAGATCGAATTCGAGCCGGTGTCTGCGCCATGCTGCCA
This sequence comes from Thioclava kandeliae, assembly GCF_040297545.1. NCBI lineage: Bacteria > Pseudomonadati > Pseudomonadota > Alphaproteobacteria > Rhodobacterales > Paracoccaceae > Thioclava > Thioclava kandeliae. The sequence goes on along the minus strand of NZ_JAYWLC010000004.1, from coordinate 294,135 downwards.
CCTTGTACAGCTACTGTTCGAGGGGGTTCAGTTCATCCATTGCGACGGGCTCTGGCTCGAGAGTTTCCGACCTACCCATCTCAATACCGGGCTTTTGGCCGAGGATGACCGGATTGAAATTATGATGATCCAGCAGTCGTCTAGAGTTGTTTCTTGATGTAATGCATTAAAAAAGGCCGAGCGTTATTGCTCGGCCAGTTCAGTAGTGCCGACAGGGGTTGCCGCATCTACTGGGGATTGGGGTCGGCGGCGCCATCAGTGCCAGAAGGGGCGTTGGGCTTCCTGCTGCGCGTCTTCTGCCGTAAGGCCGATATCTTTCAAAATGTAATCAGGCAGCGTCGCGAGGTTGCGACGGGTGCGGATACGGAACGCCCAGAGTGTGACCAGCTTCATGATCGACGGTTTCGCATTCGATTTTGCGTGCTGTCTGAGGAGAGGTAGGCTTTGCATGATGCACCTGAGCGTTTTGTATTGATACAATCTTTGGTTTCCGATATAGAAGGGATACAATACGCTTTGTATCTACCGCCAGAAATATATTGTATCGGTTACAAGAGGGCCGGATGGACGATCAGACCACGCAATGGAAGCCCGAACTTTCCAATCAGAAAGGGCCGAAATATCTCGCGCTCGTTCGGGCATTGCGAGAGGGAATTCGTGCAGGAAAGTTATTGCCTGGACAGAAGTTACCAACGGTGCGGGATCTGGCTTGGCGGCTTGGTGTGACGCCTGGAACCGTTGCGCGTGGCTATCAGATCGCCACGCAGGAAGGGTTGTTGCAGGCTGAGGTCGGACGCGGGACTTTTGTATCAATACAATCAGGACGTCTGGGGCCAACAGAATCAGTCTATCCACTCATGTCCTACGAACATAGTGAAGGCATTGTCGATTTCCGCTCGCCCATTTTGCCCGATGTCGGGCAGGTCGCGGCACTGGCCAAGGCCATGGCCGAGGCGGCAAGAGAGGTGGATGATCAGTATCTCAAATATCCCGGCTTGCGGCGCGATGAATATTGCCGCGAGGCCGTGGTTAACTGGTTTCCGGCAGGCTGCAGCGTGCGTCCGCTGGCCCAGCCAGAGAATATCGTGCTGACACTTGGCGGGCAGAACGGGCTGTCACTGGTGCTGCAATGCTGTCTCCGCGGTGACAGGCCGGTGGTCTTTGCCGAAGAGCTGGCCTATCCCGGTTTCCGCCATGCCGTGCGTCTCCATCGTGCCGAGATCCAGCCGATCGCGCTGGACGAGGAGGGAATGATTCCCGAGGCGCTGGACCGGGCCGCGCGCCGGTATAACGGGCAGCTCGTCTTTATCACGCCGGATGCGCAAAATCCGACGGCTGTGCGGATGAGCACCAAACGGCGTCTCGAGATCGTCGAGGTGGCGCGCCGTCATAACCTGCAGATCGTCGAGGATGATTGCTATACCGCGCCAGTCAACGATCTTCCGGCATTTCGTGCCATAGCGCCCGAACGCGCATGGTATGTGACCTCGCTTTCGAAAACGATCTCGGCGGGCATGCGGTTCGGGATCGTTGTGGCGCCCGAAGGCATGGGCGAGGCAGGGCGTCTGACAGCGCAGCACAGCTATTTCGGTCTTCCGCGTCCTGTGACCGACATTGTGACCCGTCTGCTGAACTCGGGCGAGGCCCTGCGCCTGCGGCTTGCCGCGCAGGCCGAGATGGACCGGCGGCTCAAGCTCGCGATCAATATATTGGGCGGTTACGAGATCTCGTGGCAGGAGGGGCTTTCCTTCCTCTGGCTTCGGCTTCCCTTGGGATGGCGCGGTTCCACCTTCGTGCGTATGGCAGAGGCAGAAGGGGTTTTGTTGCGTTCGGCCGATGAATATGTCCTGCAGGACGGGCATGCGCCCAATGCAGTGCGGATCGCACTGGCCGGTGGCGTAACCGAGAATATGATGTGTCAGGCCTTGGGGCGACTGACGGGAATCCTGCAAAGCCAGCCGAACGAGATACCTGTCTAGGTGTTTAATGTTTAATCGCTTGCTGTCGGATCGGGCGCAAAATACTTCTCTGTCCCTTTCATCCGCCCAATTGCTGTGCTTTTGTCACCTCTAGAATGCGTCAGACAGCAGGAGGGAGAGATGACGGCATCCTCATGGCGACGAAGCGAAACGGCACAAGGGTATACGACCCTCAGCCCCGTCCTGATCTATGCGCTGGTTATGCTGGCAGCACCCTTGCTGACCATCTTTGCCTATTCCTTCTTCAAGGACGGCTATCTGACGATCATCCACGAGTTCACGTTGCAGAACTATATCGCGGTCTGGAAGGATCCGATCTTCCGTGCGATCCTCTTGCGCTCGATCATCGTGGCACTCATCGTGACCGCGTTGACCGTCTGCACCGCGTTCCCGATCGCCTATTTCATCTCGTTCCACGTCTCGCCCGCGCGCAAGAGTTTCTGGCTCTTCCTGATCACCATTCCGTTCTGGACCTCCTATCTGATCCGGATTTTCGCGTGGAAAGTCATCATCGGCTATAATGGTGTGATCAATTCAGGCCTCGAGATGCTGGGTCTGATGGGGGACGGGCGGCTTTTCGAGGATCCGTTCCGCATGATGGGCACCGTGCCCGCCATCGCCGTAGCCTTGGCCCATGCCTATGCGCCTTTCGCCATCCTGCCGATCTTCGTGGCGCTCGAAAAGATCGACCGCTCGCTGCTGGAGGCCGGTCGCGATCTGGGCGAGGGCTATTTCAACAGCTTCCGCCGCATCACCCTGCCGCTGGCCATGCCCGGCGTCGTGGGGGCCGTGCTGGTGGTCTTCATCCCCGTTATCGGCGATTATGTAGCGCCCGAACTCATCGGGGGGGGGAAGCTTCCGATGGTGGCCAATCTCATTCAGGCCCAGATTCTACCGCTCGATAACAAGCCGATGGGCTCCGCGATCACCATCTCGGCTATGGCCGTGGTGGCGCTGATTGCCGCGGCCTTCGTGCTCGCAAACCGGAAATATCTGCGAGGTCCCAAATGAAGTTCTCGGGGCTGAAACTCTATACGATCCTTTATCTCGTCTTCCTCTATGCACCTATCGTGCTGCTGCCGGTTTTTGCTTTCAATAACGGCACTATCGTGGCCTTCCCGCTGACCGGCTTCACCACGCAATGGTTCAGCGATATGGCCGCCAATGACACGCTGCGCCGCGCCCTCTCGAATTCGCTGATCATCGGGCTGTCGACGGCGGTGCTGTCGACGGTGCTGGGGCTCTTTGCCGCCCGCGCCACCACGCGCTACAAATTCCGCGGCAAGGGGCCGGTGATGGGTTTCATCATGCTGCCTCTGGTGTTGCCCGAAATCATGATTGGGGGCTCGCTGCTGATCGTGCTCTTGGGGATGGGGGTAAAGCTCTCGATCCTGACTGTGATCTTTGGCCATGTATTGATCGCCACACCCTATGCGGTGACGATCCTCTCCACCGCCTTCTCCTCGCTCGACCCCTCCTACGAGGAAGCCGCCTATGATCTGGGCGAGAGCAAATGGTCCACCTTCCGTTTGGTGACCCTGCCTTTGGTGCTGCCCGGCATCATCTCCTCGATGCTCATCAGTTTCACCATCTCGATGGACGAGTTCATCATCGCCTTCTTCCTGGCGGGCAACGAGCCCACTTTGCCCACCTATATCTTCTCGCAGCTCCGCTTCCCGAAATCGGTGCCCGTCATACTGGCGCTCGGCACCTGTCTTGTGGCGGCCTCCATCGTGCTGCTGACCATTGCCGAATATTTCCGACGCCGCGGGATCGCCAAGACCGGTGGTAAGGATCAGGGAGGTTTCCTGTGAATAAATTGAAATCCGATGCGAAACCGATGATCGAGTTCCGCGATGTCCAGAAATATTACGGCGATTACCACGCGCTGCGCGGTATCAATGCGACCATCCGCGAAGGCGAGTTCTTCTCGCTTCTGGGCCCGTCGGGCTGCGGTAAGACCACGCTCCTGCGCACGATTGCAGGGTTCGAGGACATCTCCTCGGGTGTGGTGATGATCGATGCCAAGGATATGGGCGATGTGCCCGCCAACCGCCGGCCCACCAATATGGTGTTCCAGTCCTATGCGATCTTCCCGCATCTGACGGTTGCCGAGAACGTGGCCTTCGGGCTGCGTCGCGATCCGCGCACCAAGCTGGAAAAGGCACGGCTTGTCGAGGACGCCCTCGCGATGGTCGGGCTCAAGGGCTATGGAAAACGGGCCGCTCACGCGCTCTCGGGCGGTCAGCGCCAGCGGGTGGCACTAGCGCGTGCCCTGATCCTCAAACCCAAGGTGCTGCTCCTCGATGAGCCCATGTCCGCGCTTGATCGCAAGATTCGCGAACAGATGCAGGTCGAGCTGATCAAACTGCAGCGCGAGCTGGGCATCACCTTCGTCCTCGTCACCCATGACCAGGAAGAAGCCCTCGTCATGTCCGACCGGATCGCAGTGATGTTCGAAGGCGAGATCGCCCAGCTCGACGATCCCGAAGAACTCTATCGCCGCCCCAAATCCCGCCGCGTCGCCGAATTCATCGGCGCGATGAATTTCCTGCCCGCCCATCTCGAGACGGAGGAGAATGGCCAGCTCAAAACAGTGGTGGCAGGGCTTGGCACCTGTATGCTGGCGCCCGATCAGGTCTCGTTTGCCCATGACGGGCAAGTCTCCGTTGGCTTCCGCCCCGAAACCATGACCATTCTCTTCGATGTCCAGACAGCGTCGGGCCGCGAGGCTCCGGGCACGATCGAGGAAGTCGTCTATTACGGCGATATGACCTATTACGATGTGCGCCTCGACGGGGTCGAGCAGACCATCCGTCTCTCGATGCGCAATGTCTTCGGCCGTCCTGTCCTCGAGGTTGGAACCCGCGCGCGTATCGCCTGGAACGAGGGCGCCCTGATCCTTTTCCGGTAAGCGTCCCATAACCGGATGTAAAAGGCGCGCAGGGTCTTCCCGCGCGCCTTTTGTCGTTTCCAGCGTCCCCAAAATATCCTCGGGGGGAATTTTTCGGCGCAGACGAAAAAGGGGGGCAGACAGCCCCCCTTCCTCGAACAGTCGCCAGAACCCCGATCAGGATTCGCGCGAGGCGCGCTTGCGCTCATGGGGATCCAGATGGACCTTGCGCAGACGGATCGCTTTCGGCGTCACTTCGACCAGCTCGTCATCATCGATATAGGCAATTGCCTCTTCGAGCGACATCCGCACCGGCGGGGTGAGGCGGACGGCTTCGTCGGTGCCCGAGGCACGAACGTTGGTCAGCTTCTTGCCCTTCAGCGGGTTCACTTCCAGATCATTATCACGCGAATGCTCGCCGATGATCATGCCGGTATAGACCGCTTCCTGCGCACCGATGAACAGCTTGCCGCGTTCTTCGAGGTTCCACAGGGCGTATGCCACCGAGGTGCCGTTTTCCATCGAGATCAACACACCCTGACGGCGGCCTTCGATGGCGCCCTTATAGGGGGTCCAGCTGTGGAACAGGCGGTTGAGCACGCCCGAGCCACGGGTATCGGTCAGGAACTCGCCCTGATAGCCGATCATCCCGCGCGAGGGAACGTGGGCTACAATGCGGGTCTTGCCACCTTCGGCAGGACGCATCTCGACCAGTTCGCCTTTACGGTAGCCGGTCAGCTTCTCGATCACGACGCCGGAATATTCGTCATCCACGTCGATGATGACTTCTTCGACCGGCTCCATGCGCACGCCGTCTTCCTCGCGGAAGATGACCTTCGGACGCGAGATCGACAGCTCGAACCCTTCGCGGCGCATATTCTCGATCAGAACGCCCATCTGGAGTTCGCCACGGCCCGATACCACAAAGGCCTCGCCACCGGGGGTGTCCTCGACGCGGATCGCGACATTGGTCTCGGCCTCTTTCATCAGGCGGTCACGAATGACGCGCGACTGGACCTTGGAGCCGTCCTTGCCTGCAAGCGGGCTGTCATTGATGCCGAAGGTCACCGAGATGGTCGGCGGGTCGATCGGCTTGGCCTGGATCGCCTCGTCGACTTCCAGCGCGCAGAGCGTGTCGGCCACAGTGGCTTTGGTCATGCCCGCGACGGTAACGATATCACCGGCCACGGCTTCGTCGATCGGCTGCTGGCTCAGGCCGCGGAAGGCGAGGATCTTGGTGCAGCGGAACTGCTCGATCTTGTCGCCCTTGCGCGAGAGCGCCTTGAGGCTGTCGCCCACTTTCAGCGTGCCGGATTCGATACGGCCGGTCAGGATGCGGCCGATGAAGTTATCGGCGGCCAGCGTGGTGGCCAGCATCGCGAAGGGCTCGTCTTTTTTGGCAACCTGCTTGGGGGCCTCGACATGCTTCACGATCAGGTTGAACAGCGCGCTCAGGTCTTTGCGCGGGCCGTCCAGCTCGTCATCGGCCCAGCCGCCGATACCGGAAGCGTAGACATGGGGGAAGTCGAGCTGCTCTTCGGACGCGCCGAGGTTGGCGAAGAGATCGAAGACCTCGTCAAGCGCGCGGTCCGGATCGGCGGCTGGCTTGTCGACTTTGTTGAGCACCACGATCGGCTTCAGACCGAGGGCGAGGGCCTTCGAGGTCACGAATTTGGTTTGCGGCATCGGGCCTTCGGCCGCGTCGACCAGAAGGCAGACACCGTCGACCATCGACAGGATGCGCTCCACCTCGCCACCGAAATCGGCGTGACCGGGGGTGTCGACGATATTGATGCGGGTGCCTTCCCACTCGACCGAGGTCGCCTTGGCGAGAATGGTGATCCCGCGCTCGCGTTCGATGTCGTTGCTGTCCATGGCGCGTTCTGCAACGGCCTGGTTTTCGCGGAATGCACCGGATTGTTTCAGAAGCTGGTCGACCAGGGTTGTCTTGCCGTGGTCAACGTGCGCGATGATCGCGATATTGCGAAGTTCCATAAGAAATCTTGCCTGCTAGGGAGGATTGCCCCTGCGCATAGTCCATTTGGGCCGGTCAATCCAGCCCTCAAGTCAATGAACCGCCGATTTAGACAGGAGATTGATCACCAGAACCCCTGCAATGATCAATCCGATGCCGCAAATCGCTGCAAAATCCAGCCGCTGTTTGAAGATCACGAGGCCGATGATGCTGGTCAGCACGATGCCGATGCCGGACCAGAGCGCATAGGTCAGCCCGAGGGGGAGGGTTTTGAGCACCTGTGTCAAAAGGAAGAAGGCGCCCGCAAAACCCGCGAGCACCCCGAGCGAGGGCCAGAGCCGCGAGAATTGCTGGCTGGCCTGTAAACAGGACGTTCCGAAGACTTCGAATAATACGGCCAGCAGCAACAGACCATAGGTTTTCATCTGGGGAACGCTCCGGCTTCACAGGAAATGGTTATTGGACCGACCCTGACAGATCAGGTGACAACATACCAGTCCCGCCGGTGATTGAAGGCGATCACCGCATTGAGGACCACGGCGCCCAGAAGCGACCATGCAACCGCGCTCCATGGCAGAACGAAAAGCGCGATCACGAACAGGCACAGGTCATGAATGGTCTGCGTCCAGCCCGCCTTGAAGCCGAACCGGTCCTGCAGCACCAGCGCCACGATCGACACGCCCCCCAGAGAGCCCGAATGGCGGAATAGCCCCAGCAGCCCGACACCCGCGCTCACCCCGAAGAGAAGTCCCGCAACGGCAGGGTGGATCTGGTCCACATGCAGGAAGGGCTTGAGTGCCTCCGCCATCAGCGAGACCAGAGTCACCGACGCGAGGCTCTTGATGCAGAAGCTCACACCCCGCGCCTTGTAGGCGAAGGCATAGAAGGGGATGTTGATGGCAAAGAAGATCATTCCGAAGGTCAGACCCAGCCCGTGATCCTTCGCGATATAGGTCAGCAGGAGGGCAAGCCCCGCCGTGCCCCCGGTCATCAGACCCGCCGCACGCAGGAGGTGGATGCCAAGCGCGGCCTGCGCGCAGGCCACCAGCAGCCCCTGGATATCCTCGAAGCGGGTATAATGTTTTTCATCAGGATGGCGTGCGCCCTTGCGAGCAACCAAACGTTTGCGGCGTCCGGTCGGCGGGGGGCAACGCAGTTTGAGATCGGCATTAATGTCAGCACACATGACCTAATTATGCGCCGATCCGCGTAAAAATCAAGGCCGCTCGCGGCGGCCCTGACAGATTATCTGAGGATGCTTAATAAATCATCAGGTCGCGACATAACGATCGCGCCGGTGGTTGATGCCGATCACCATATTCATCACGACAGCGCCAAGGAAGGACCATGCCACGGTCTCCAGATCGCGCAGCGTCAGCGCCAGTGCGAAGACGGCCACATCGAACCCCATCTGGGTCCAGCCCGCGCGCAAGCCGGTCTTGTCTTGCAGGTAGAGCGCCACGATCCCGATGCCGCCAAGGCTCGATCCGTGCCGGAACAATGCCAGCAGTGCCGAGCCTGTGATCAGACCGAACAGGATCGCGCCCGCCGCCGGATGCAGAAGGTCGAAATGGACATAATGGGGAAGGACCGCCGTGGTCAGCGACAGCAGCGTGACCGCCGCCAGAGATTTCCACACGAAAGCCGGACCGATACGTTTCCAGCCCAGCCAGTAAAAGGGGATATTGATAAGGAAGAAGACGGCCCCGAAGGACCATCCGGTAGCATAGGAGATCAGCACCGCCATACCGGCGGTTTGCCCCGTTACGAAGCCCAGCGAGGTCAGGATCAGCAGGCCAAAACCGGCAACGATCCCGCCATAGGCAATGCCCTGAGCGTCATCGAGGGGGGTATGAGAGGGATTGGTCATAGAGGTCATGGTATATGCTGTAGCGCAGCCTGCGTCAGGCGCAAGATTTTCCATGCACTGCCCTGACAGATCCTGCTTTGTGCCACATTTTCGCCATGCGTTAATTTTAGTAAATAAATCATTAAGTGGTGACTGGGGGAATTAATGTCTGACTTATCAGTGTTTTGCCTTGGTATATTGATGTGTTGTCTTACGGTTGCATTTACGATTGTCCAGTTTCGTCTCGCCTTGGTGGACCGCGTGACGAGGCACAGGTTTGCACAGGCGCAGCGGGCGCTTGCGTGGCACGGGATCATCCAGATCGAACAGGAAGAGCGTTATTTGCGCCATTACGCGCTTCTGACGGTTCTGGAGGAGCAAGGGGTGAATTTGCGGGGGCCTGTGCCGCAGTGGGAGGACCTGAGCGAAGATATGCGCGAGGCGCTCCGGATCATGATTTTCGTGATCTATTTCGAGGGACCGAGCCAGCTCTATCTGCGCTTCCTTGCCCGCCGTCAGGACCGTGAAGCCCTGAAAGAGATGCGCCACTACTGGCACGATCTGCAACTTATCGCTGCCTGACAGTTGCAGGTTGTGTCATGAAAAAGGCCGGGCGTGATGCCCGGCCTTTTTAGCTGGATCAGAACGCTTTGTTCAGGTTCTCGTCGACTTTCTCGAGGAAGCCCATCGTGGTGAGCCATTTCTGGTCGGGACCGACCAGCAGGGCGAGGTCTTTCGTCATGAAGCCCGACTCGACGGTTTCCACAACCACACGCTCGAGCGTCTCGGCGAAGGTCATCAGCTGCGCGTTATTGTCGAGTTTCGCGCGGTGCTTCAGGCCGCCGGTCCAAGCGTAGATCGAGGCGATGGAGTTGGTCGAGGTCTGCTCGCCGCGCTGGTGCTGGCGGTAGTGGCGCGTTACGGTGCCGTGGGCGGCTTCCGCCTCGACGATCTTCCCGTCCGGCGTCATCAGCTGCGAGGTCATCAGGCCCAGCGAGCCGAAGCCCTGTGCCACGGTGTCCGATTGCACGTCGCCATCGTAGTTCTTGCAGGCCCAGACGAACTTGCCCGACCATTTCATGGCCGATGCCACCATGTCGTCGATCAGACGGTGTTCGTACCAGATCTTGCGCTTCTTGAATTCTTCTTCGAATTCATTGGCGTAGACTTCTGCGAAGATATCCTTGAAGCGGCCGTCATAGGCTTTCAGGATGGTATTCTTGGTCGACAGATAGACCGGCCAGTTGAGCGACAGACCGTAGTTGAACGATGCCCGCGCGAAATCGTAGATCGAGCTGTCGAGGTTATACATCGCCTGATAAACGCCTGCCGAGGGCGCATCATAGACGACCTTCTCGATCACGGTGCCATCATCGCCGACATATTTCATCGTCAGCTGACCCTTGCCCGGGAAGGTGAAATCGGTCGCTTTATACTGGTCGCCGAAAGCATGGCGGCCCACCACGATCGGGTCGGTCCAGCCCGGCACAAGGCGCGGCACATTGCGGCAGATGATCGGCTGGCGGAACACCACGCCGCCCAGAATGTTGCGGATCGTGCCATTGGGCGATTTCCACATTTTCTTGAGGCCGAATTCCTCGACGCGCGCCTCGTCAGGGGTGATGGTTGCGCATTTCACGCCAACGCCCACCTCTTTGATTTTATTGGCGGCATCGATGGTGATCTGGTCATCGGTGCGGTCACGCTCCTCGATGCCGAGGTCGTAATACAGCAGATCGACATCCAGGTAGGGTTCGATCAGTTTCTTCTTGATGAAATCCCAGATGATCCGGGTCATCTCGTCGCCGTCGAGTTCGACGATCGGATTCTCTACCTTGATCTTGGACATATGAACCCCTTCCTAGGCTATATTTGAGTCGGGACAGGCTTCATCTAGCGCAAAAATCCCGTGATGACCAGAGTTTGTATGCAGTAGTATACGACGGTATTCACAAAAAGCCGCAGTCTGGCACGAGCATGCCGCGCAAGGGCGTCCTGCGATAGGCCGATCAATAGCGGGCGAGTGCAAAGATAAGGTTTCGAAATGGCGTCGGCTAAAAAATAGCCTGCTTCCGGGGAGAAGCAGGCGGCAGAGCGGTCAGACGCGGCGGTTATCCTGGAACCACGGGAAGATGCGGGCTTTGATCGCTTCCCAGACACCGGGAATGCCGCGGTTGATCTTGCAGCCCACGCGGTCTTCGAGTTGGGTCCATGTGACCTTGTATTCGCGCCATGATCCGCCACCTGATTGCAGATTCAGCATCACCGGCTGCGCACGGTCGAGCGATTTGGCATAGATCGCCGTCGGTGTCTCATTGGCCTCGAATTCGCGCCATGTGGCAAGGAAATCCTCGGCCATATCTGCAGGCAGAAGGCCGAAGATACGCTCCGCTGCGCGATCTTCTGCCGCAGCGATCTCGGCGCTGTCATGGGCCTTGCCGCCCGCCGAGTGGATCGGCACATCACCCACATCGATCTCCACGATATCATGCAGCAGCAGCATCTTGATCGCACGGACGGGATCCACCTCGGGGGCGGCCTGATCGGCCAGCACCAGCGCCCAGAGGGCCAGCGACCAGCTATGCTCGGCGGAATTCTCGAAACGGGAATCATCCATGACAGGGGTCGCGCGGACAACACCTTTCAGCTTCTCGGCCTCGGCCAGAAAGGCCAGTTGCCGGTCGAGCCGTTGGGTGGAGGCGGTGTCTGCGGTCTGGGTCATGAGCCTGTTCCTTTCGTCCCGGCGGACAGGAAGGGCACCCCGGACTGCGCCGAGATCAGCCGGCATACCGCAGAGGGTATGGGGGTGCCGGGGCCGGTGCTAAGCCAGCTCTCGGTCTAGGCGTAACGGGTTTGCGATGAAGTGACCAGAGCCTAGGCACGCGCAGGGCTGCACAACGCGCCCGACCGCACAGCACGTCGAGGGGTCAGCCTGCGTCTTTGAGCGCCTTGATCCGGCGCGCGAGGAACTCGTCGCCGCGCAGGGCCGCCATATGCAGGCGGCAGGCGGTGAGGAAGGCTTCCTCGAGAGAAGGTGAGGAGGTGCCGATATGGGCGGCGACCTCCTGATAGAGGCGATCGGCCGCGGGGCCGATCTCCTTCTGGGCCTGCATGCAATCGAAGGCCAGCTTTTCGGCCAGATCTTCGATCAGCGCCATTAGCGGGTATTCTCCGTCAGGCGGCGCTTCACATAGGACTGGACCGTATCGATCATCGGCTTCATATGCGCCTCGTCATCCTTGAAGAAGTGATCGGCACCTGCGATCTCTTCATGGGTGACGGTGATGCCCTTCTGCTCGCCAAGCTTGCCAACCAGAGTCGCGGTGTCTTTCGGCGGCGCCACGCGGTCGGCGGTGCCATTGATGATCAGACCCGAGGAGGGACAGGGCGCGAGGAAGCTGAAATCATACATATTCGCGGGCGGGGCCACCGAGACAAAGCCGGTGATCTCGGGGCGGCGCATCAGCAGCTGCATGCCGATCCAGGCACCGAAGCTGAAGCCCGCAACCCAGCAATGCTTGGAATTGGGGTTCTGCGATTGCAGGTAATCGAGCGCCGAGGCGGCATCCGACAGCTCGCCGATGCCCTGGTCGTATTCGCCCTGGCTACGGCCGACGCCGCGGAAGTTGAAACGCAGAACGGTGAAGCCCAGCTTGTGGAAGGCGTAATGCAGGTTGTAGACGACGCGGTTGTTCATCGTGCCGCCGAATTGCGGATCGGGATGCAGGACAATGGCAATCGGCGCGTCAGGGGCGGCCTGCGGGTGGTAGCGGCCTTCTAGGCGACCTTCAGGGCCGGGGAATATGACTTCGGGCATCGGTTCTCGTCTGCTCTTGCAAGGGCACTATCCGGGAAGAGGGCAGCGCTTGACGCGCAACCTACATCTCCCTTAGGCAGGGCCATCCCGGCACAATGCCGGATCTACGGGTGGAACCGAAGTAAGGGGAGCGGGGCGCAAGGTCAATGGTTCTTGCGGTTTTTGCCCTCGATTGGCGGGTGACATCCGGCAAACTTCGCGTAAATTTGCCGCGATTCGGCGCGCCCTGTGATAGGGTCGTGTCTCAGGAACGGGTCCGCGGCTGCGGGCTCACGAAGAAAGCTGGAGGAAGCTGCATGAAACTATCGACCAAAGGGCGTTATGCAATGGTGGCATTGTCGTCTCTGGCTTTGTCGGGCGCCAATGGTCGGGTCTCTCTGTCCCAGCTTTCGGAAGCCGAGGATATCTCGCTGGCCTATCTCGAGCAGATCTTCGTGCGCCTGCGCCGGGCGGGGCTTGTGCAATCGGTGCGCGGTCCGGGCGGCGGCTACCAGCTGGCGCGGCCGGCAGCGGAGATCCGCGTGAGCGAGATTTTCGAGGCGGTGGACGAGAAGGTTTCGGCCATGCATGTGGGTGCGGGTGCCTCTGGCGGCAAATCCGGCACGCGGGCGCAATCGATGTCGAACCGCCTGTGGGAAAGCCTTTCGGCGCAGGTCTTCGTTTTCCTGCACCAGACTACGCTGCAAGATGTGATCGGTAACGGCCTGAAGCCTTGCCCCGCCGTGCCGTCGCTCTTCTCGGTGGTGGACGACTGACAGTCTGGCGGTTCTGTGCACTGAACGCGTAACCCGAGTCTATCGCTCGGGTTATTGTCTTTTGGGCAGTCTGCGCCTATGTCCCGACGCGAGACCGCGTCCTGCCGGATGAAGGGCGTTCGGAGGGGAAGGATACGATCAGATGCAACGGCTCTATCTCGACTGGAACGCAACCACGCCACTTCGCGCCGAGGCGAAGGCCGCGATGATCGAGGCCATGGACATCGTGGGCAATCCATCCTCGGTGCATATGGAGGGCCGCGCGGCGAAATCCCTTATGGAGAAATGCCGTGCGCAGATCGCCTCGGCCATCGGTGCGGACGGGCAGGATATCGTGTTCACCTCCGGCACGACCGAGGCCTCGGCGCTGGTCCATGCGGGGCGCGACATCCATTGTGCCGCGATCGAACATGATGCCGTAACCGCTTGGTGTGACCCCGATCTTCCGGTCGATGGCTATGGCCGTGTGACGGTTGCGACCCCTCAACGCAGCAGCCTGCAAATCGCCAATTCCGAAACCGGCGTGATCCAGACCTTGCCCGAGGGGCTGTGGTCCACCGATCTGACGCAGGGTTTCGGGAAGATCCCTCTGGCTTTCAACTGGATGGGGGCTACCTGCGGGTTGATCTCGGCGCATAAGCTGGGCGGCCCGAAAGGCATAGGTGCCGTTGTGCTGAAGCAGGGCACCGACCTGTCTTCGGCGCTCAAAGGCGGCGGTCAGGAAATGGGTCGCCGCGCAGGAACGGAAAATCTGATCGGTATCGCCGGATTTTCTGCTGCATCCGAGGCCGCGATGAGGGATCTGGCCAATGGCGTCTGGGAAGAAGTGGCCGAATTTAGAAATATTCTAAAAAAGGCACTGGCAGAGGCCGTCGAAGATGTCTATTTTCCGGGCTATGACGTAGCCCCCGCGGGCACGGCGGCAGGAGAGGCTCCGGCGCTATTGCCCAACACTCTTTCGGTCATCAGTCCTGCTTGGAAAGGCGAGACACAGGTGATGCGGATGGATCTTGCGGGGTTTGCGGTTTCTGCCGGATCGGCCTGTTCGTCGGGTAAGGTCCGGGCCTCGGGCGTATTGCGCGCTATGGGATGGGGCGAGGATCTGGCGGGATGTGCGATGCGCCTCTCGCTCGGGCCGGGGATCACGCACGAGGCAATCGACCGCTTCGTGGAGGCCTGGGCCAAAGCGCGACGCAAGCACGGTGAGAAGCTTCGCGCATAATTATAAAACGTCCGGTGGATCGGCTGACGATCCTGCGGACTTCGGGAAACGGTCGCGCCGGACGTGACCAGAGCTATAGGGAATGACACGTGGCAGACGAGTTGCAAATCCGCGAAGGCGTCGACCGCGAGACGGTTGAAGCGGTCCAGAACATGGAGTCGTATAAATACGGCTGGAATACTGAGATCGAGATGGAATACGCCCCCAAGGGCGTCAACGAAGATATCGTCCGCCTGATCTCCGAGAAGAACGAAGAGCCCGAATGGATGACCGAATGGCGTCTTCAGGCCTTCGCGCGCTGGAAAGAGATGGAAGAACCCGATTGGGCGCTTCTCAACGTGCCGGAAATCGATTTTCAGGACCAGTATTATTACGCGCGTCCGAAGTCGATGGAAACCAAGCCGAAATCGCTCGACGAGGTCGATCCGAAGCTGCTGGCGACCTATGAGAAACTCGGCATCCCGCTGAAGGAACAAATGATCCTCGCGGGTGTGGAAGGTGCCGAAGACTACGATCCGAACAAGCGTCAGGTTGCCGTGGATGCGGTCTTCGACTCCGTGTCGGTGGGCACCACCTTCAAGGAGAAGCTGCGCGAAGCGGGCGTGATCTTCTGCTCGATCTCGGAAGCGATCAAGGAACACCCCGAACTGGTGAAGAAATATATCGGCTCGGTCGTGCCGCAGACCGATAACTACTACGCTACGCTCAACTCGGCTGTCTTCTCCGATGGATCGTTCGTCTATATCCCGCCGGGGGTTCGCTGCCCGATGGAGCTGTCGACCTATTTCCGCATCAACGCGGAAAACACGGGGCAGTTCGAACGGACGCTGATCATCGCGGATAAAGGGTCCTATGTGTCCTATCTCGAGGGCTGCACCGCCCCTAAACGCGATACTGCCCAGCTGCACGCGGCTGTGGTCGAGATCGTGATCGAGGAAGATGCCGAGGTCAAATATTCGACCGTGCAGAACTGGTTCCCGGGCGACGAAGAGGGCCGTGGCGGTATCTATAACTTCGTGACCAAGCGCGCCGATTGCCGTGGTGATCGCGCCAAGGTCATGTGGACGCAGGTTGAAACCGGCTCCGCGATCACCTGGAAATACCCGTCCTGCATCCTGCGCGGCGAGGAATCCTCGGGCGAGTTCTACTCGATCGCGATCGCCAATAACTACCAGCAGGCCGATACCGGCACCAAGATGATCCATCTCGGAAAAAACACGCGCTCGCGTATCGTGTCCAAAGGCATCTCGGCTGGCAAGGCCCAGAACACCTATCGTGGTCTTGTGTCGATGCACCCGAAGGCTGCCAATTCGCGCAACTATACGCAATGTGACAGCCTGCTGATCGGCTCCGAATGCGGGGCGCATACCGTGCCCTATATCGAGGTCAAGAATAACACGAGCCGCGTCGAGCACGAGGCCACCACCTCCAAGGTCGATGACGACCAGCTGTTCTACTGCCGCGCCCGTGGCATGGACGAGGAAGAGGCGGTCGCTCTGGTGGTGAACGGATTCTGCCGCGAGGTGCTGCAGGCCCTGCCGATGGAATTCGCCATGGAAGCGCAATCGCTGGTGGCGATCTCGCTCGAAGGCTCGGTTGGCTAATATCAGGGGAGGACGCGCATGATTGTCACCACCACGGCCAATATCGAGGGCCATAAGATTACCCGCTATCACGGCATCGTCGTGGGCGAGGCGATCATGGGGGCCAATGTTGTGCGCGATTTCTTCGCCCAGATCACGGATATCGTGGGCGGCCGTTCGGGCGCCTATGAGGCCAAGCTCGCCGATGCGCGGGAGGTGGCCTTCAAAGAACTTCAAGAGCGCGCTCTGGCCATGGGCGCAAACGCAATCGTTGGCGTCGATCTCGATTACGAGGTCGTCGCGGATTCGATGTTGATGGTGTCGGCCTCCGGCACGGCAGTCACCATCGACTGAACAGGAAAAAGACTATGCTAGAGATCAAGAACCTGCACGCGGAACTGGAAGAGGGTGGCAAGAAGATCCTCAAGGGCGTGAACCTGACCATCGAAACCGGCAAGGTCCATGCGATCATGGGTCCGAACGGTTCGGGCAAATCGACGCTCTCCTATGTGCTGTCGGGCCGTGACGGCTATGCGGTCACCGAGGGCTCGGCGACGCTGGATGGCAACGACCTGCTGGAGCAGGAACCCGAAGAGCGCGCGGCCGAAGGCCTGTTCCTCGCCTTCCAATACCCGGTCGAGATCCCGGGCGTGGGGAACATGACCTTCCTGCGCACCGCCGTGAACGCGCAGCGCAAAGCGCGCGGCGAGGCCGAATATTCCGCAGGCGAATTCCTCAAGATCGTGCGCGAGAAGGCGAAATCGCTGAAGATCGACGCCGAGATGCTCAAGCGTCCGGTCAATGTGGGTTTCTCGGGCGGTGAGAAAAAGCGCAACGAGATCCTGCAGATGGCGATGCTCGAGCCCAAGATGTGCATCCTCGACGAGACCGACTCGGGTCTGGACGTGGACGCGATGAAGCTGGTGTCTGAGGGCGTGAATGCGCTGCGTTCGGAAGGCCGCTCCTTCCTTGTGATCACCCACTATCAGCGCCTGCTGGACCATATCAAACCCGATGTCGTGCATATCATGGCGGCGGGCCGTATCATCAAGACCGGTGGCCCCGAGCTGGCGCTTGAAGTCGAGAAGAACGGCTATTCCGACCTGCTGAAAGAGCACGGGATCTCGGAGGTGATGGCGTAATGGCGACCGCAAAAGAACGCAATCTGGCGCTCAAAGCGGATGCTCTGGACGCCCGTCTGGCCGCGATGGACCTGCCCAAAGGCGGGTTTACGGCGACTGCCCGTGCCGATGCTTTGGCACGTCTGAAGGCCATGGGCCTTCCGGGGCGCCGTGACGAATACTGGCGCTGGACCAATCCGACCGCGCTGAACGCGCCCGAGGCGCCCGAGGCCGCGATCTTCAACCCCAAGGACGAGCGCGCGAATTTCGACACGTTCGAACGCGTGCGTCTGGTCTTTGTCGATGGCGTCTTCAGCGAGGACCTGTCGGATGATCTGGTCAATACGGGCGTCGAGATCTCGCGTCTGGCAGAGGCCGATGCCGCAGACATCCATTGGGCGCAATCGCTTTATGGCAAGCTGGAAGCCGACGGCCAGAAACCCGTTGACCGCCCCTATGCCGCGCTGAATACGGCGGCGGCAACGGATGGTCTTCTGATCAAGGTAACCGGTCAGGCCGCCAAGCCCGTGCATATCGACTATCTCCACGAGGACACCACCTCGGATGCGATCCTGCATCATGTGGTGAAACTCGAGGAAGGTGCCGAGATCACGCTTCTCGAAAGCGGAGCAGCGGCGGCGCGCTTCAATATCGTGACCGAGGTCGATGTGGCCAAGGGGGCGAAATTCCACCATATCCGTGTGCAGGGCCGCTCGCAGGAGCGTCTGGCCAACACGCATATCTTCACCCGTGTGGGGGAGGAGGCGCTCTTCAAGTCCTTCACCATGACCTCCAACGGTCAGCTGACGCGCAATGAATGCGTGATCGATATCGTGGGTGATAACGCGATGGCGCATGTCGCCGGTGCGGCTGTGGGGGATGGTCAAAAGGGGCCGTTCCATCATGATGACACCGTCTTCATCACCCATGGCGCGCTGAACGGCGAAAGCCGTCAGGTGTTCAAGAAAGTGCTGAAAAACGGCGCGCAAGGCATTTTCCAGGGCAAGATCTTGGTGAAGGAAGGCGCGCAGAAGACCGATGGCTACCAGATCAGCCAGTCGCTGCTTCTGGACGGCGACAGCCAGTTCCTCGCCAAGCCGGAACTCGAGATCTATGCCGATGACGTGGCCTGCTCGCATGGCTCGACCACCGGCGCGATCGACGAGACGGCGCTCTTCTACCTGCGCTCGCGCGGGGTTCCGAAGGGCACTGCCGTGAACCTGCTGGTGCTGAGCTTCATGGCCGATGCTGTCGAGGAGATCGAGGATGAGGCACTGCGCGACGATGTATTGTCGCGTCTCGAGGGCTGGCTGGCACGCCACGCCTCCTGATCGATGTCTGCGCTTACGGATATCCTGAGAACCTATCGCGCACCCCGTCAGGTGGTGCGCGATCATCTGTCTCATGCGGCCTCCGAACCGCGTGCGCTGACCTTCCTGCTTTCGGCGCTGATCCTCGTGTTTATCGCGCAATGGCCCGGACTGTCGCGCTTTGCCTTCCATAACCCGCAAGTGCCGCTTCCGGCGCTGATGCTGGGGCAGGCGTTGGGGCTGCTGCTGGCGGCGCCCATCCTCTATCTGGTGGCGCTTGTCGCACAGGGCGTGGCAAAACTCCTGGGCGGGCAGGGCACGGGCTATGGCTCGAGGATCGCCCTCTTCTGGGCACTTCTTGCCTCGGCACCGCTCCTTCTCTTGCGCGGGCTGGTCACTGGCTTTATTGGCATGGGTCATCAGGCGAATGTGATCAGTGCGCTGACCTTCATCGCCTTTCTTATCTTCTGGATCTCGGGATTGCGCGCAGCCTTTTTCGAGACGGGCGCAAAGCGGAGCTAATCTTGGAACAGTTCAACCTTAAATCCGCCATCCTGAACACGCTGACCCAGCCGCAGGCCGTGGCCCGCGCGCTGATCGAGTGGAACCCGCCGACGCAGGCGCGCTGGCTGGGACTTGCTGTGGTAGTGGTGCTCTCGGCCTGTCTGGGGCTTGCGGGGCAGGTGATCGCCTCGGCCATGATCCCCGATACCGAGGAGCTGAACTTCAACCCGATCCCGCTGATCGTGCTGCAAGCGATCATCCTCGTCTATGCGGCGGCGGCGATGACCTTTGTCGGACGACTGGGCAATGGCGTGGGCAATTTCCGTGACGCGCTCCTCCTGATGAGCTGGGCCGAATTTGTCATGGTTATCCTGCAGATCGTGCAGCTGGTGCTGGTTGTGGTTGCGCCGGCGACGCTCGGGGTGACAACGATCCTCCTGCTGTTCCTGATGTTCTATCTGGTGGTCAATTTCGCGGCGGCCCTGCACGGGTTCCGCAATCTGGCCGTGGTGGCCATCGGCACCATCATCACCTTCTTCGCCTCGGCCTTTGCCGCCGGCCTGATCCTGATGATCCTTGGCGTAATGCCGTCACCTTCGGCCTGACCTGACCGTTCCGGCGGGCCTTTCGGGCCCGCCTCAATTCTTTCCTTCCCGCGCTCTGGGGGCCAAAATGTTCGATGTCGAAACGATCCGCGCCGATTTTCCGATCCTGTCGCGTCAGGTAAACGGCAAGCCGCTCGTCTATCTGGACAATGGCGCCTCGGCGCAAAAGCCGCGTGTGGTGATCGACGCGATGACGCGGATGTATGAGGAAGACTATTCCAACGTCCATCGCGGGCTGCATACGCTCTCCAATATCTCGACCGAGAAATACGAAGGCGTGCGGGGCATCATCGCGCGCTTCCTGAATGCGCCGGACGAGCACGAGATCATCTTTACCACCGGCTCGACCGAGGGGATCAATCTCGTCTCCTACGCTTGGGCCGCGCCGCGCCTGCAGGCGGGTGACGAGATCGTGCTCTCGGTGCTGGAGCACCATGCCAATATCGTGCCGTGGCACTTCCTGCGCGAGCGTCAGGGCGTCGTGCTGAAATGGGTCGAGCCCGAGCCCGATGGCTCGCTGCCCGCCGAGAAGGTGCTCGAGGCGATCGGCCCGAAAACCAAACTCGTCGCGGTCACCCATATGTCCAATGTGCTGGGCACGCTGGTGGATGTGGCCGCAATCTCCAAGGGTGCACGCGAGAAGGGCGTGCCGGTGCTGGTCGATGGCTCGCAGGCCGCGGTGCATATGCCGGTCGATGTGTCGGCTATCGGCTGCGATTTCTACGCGATCACGGGCCATAAGCTCTACGGGCCTTCGGGGTCGGGGGCGATCTGGATCTCCAAGGAGCGTCAGGCCGAGATGCGGCCTTTCCTTGGCGGTGGCGATATGATCGACACCGTGACCCGCGACACCGTCACCTACCATAGCGCGCCGATGAAGTTCGAGGCGGGCACGCCGGGCATCGTGCAGCAATATGGTCTGGGCGTGGCGCTCGAATATATGATGTCGATCGGCATGGCGAATATCGAGGCCCATGAGCAGGACCTGCGCGCCTATACGGCCGAGAAATTGCAGGGGCTGAATTGGCTCAACCTGCAGGGCCTTCCGCCCGAGGGTGGGGCGATCTTCTCGATGACGCTCAATGGTCCTGCCCATCCCCATGATATGTCGACGATTCTCGACAAGCGTGGCGTGGCCGTGCGGGCGGGCAGCCATTGCGCGATGCCCTTGATGCAGCATCTGGGGGTGACCGCCACCGCGCGGGCATCTTTTGCGATGTATAACACGCGGGCCGAGGCCGATGCGCTGGTCTCGGCGCTGGAGCTGTGCCACGATCTGCTTGGTTGAAGGCGAATAATTGCGACGGGCAGTCGGTTTGCCCGTTGCGCAGCTTTTATGCCTCCGGTATAGGAGGCGCTAGGCACCCATAGCTCAGCTGGATAGAGCGCTGCCCTCCGAAGGCAGAGGCCTCAGGTTCGAATCCTGATGGGTGCGCCAATCTTCACAATGACTTATCGCGAATCGGCCCGAAATCAATCGGGCGAGTATCTGTTACGCGTAACGGATTGCCGCGCTTGACAGCCATTTGGGACCGATTCTCAGCCCCTCCAGTTGTCCATCGCATCGCGGGCGCTGGACATATAGTCGGGCGCGTGGTGACCATAAACCTTCTCGATGGTCTCGACGCTGGTCGCGAAATATCCGGCGACATGCCACTTGCTCGCACCGGCCTGCAGCGCCCAGGTGATTGCCGTGTGCTTGAGCGTGTGCGGCGTGACGCCCTCAAGGCCCGCGACTATCACGGCCTTGGCGAATCCCTTCTTGATATCGCCGACGCGCCCACCTTCATATTCGACTGCCCATCGTGATCCGCCCGCCTGCCATCGGCGCAGGTGCGCGGCCAGCTTGCGGGGGATTGGCGCGGGCGTCCGCCGCTTCTTCGTCTGCCGCTCGCCCTCGGCGATCCGATACATGATGCCGCGCTCGAGGTCGAACCAGCCACCGTCTAGGCTTTGCGTAAAGCCCATGCGCAGGATCGCGGTCTTACGGGTGCCGGTATAGAGCCCGATCAGGATGAAGCGGGCGATGTGCTTTGCCTTGTGCCCGCGATAGGCCGCCCAGACGAGGCGTGCAGCCTCGGCGCGCGTCAGATACCGCTCCCGCGGCGCGGGCGGATCGGGCAGGGTGACGACGGGTGCTGACAGGAGGATTCCTTCCTGATGGCAGTAATTCAGCGCCGCCTGCAGCGTCCCCAATTCGCGACGGATCGTGGACGGGCTGACGGGGCGGCTCTCACCCTCGGCGCACCCCTTGGTCGTGCGGCGGGTCTTTGCATATCGACGGCAGGTTTCTCCCTTCACCGCGGACGCCTTGAGGGCACCCCAGAAAGGTGCCAACGCCTCGATAGCGTAACTGATACGATCTGGGTCCGCGACTGTGGCCGCGTATTCGGTAGCGTAGACCGTCAAAATCTCATCGACCGTTATGTTCGACGGCTCAGCGGCGTGACCTGTGCGCCCTTTTGTGGCGATGTAGGCTGCGAGCGCTTTCTCAGCATCTTCGCGGCTTGTGCAGCCCGTTGACCGATCGGGTTCGCCTGTGTCTCGGATATACCAGAATGGCCGGTGGGCGAATTTGTGGAGGCGGGGGCCTTTGGCTGGGCGCGGCATTTTTTGATCAGTTCTCCAAGGCTGTCTTTCTCGAGGCGCTTAGCGCGTCCCATGTAAACGATAAAGCCGTGCTCTTCGGCTGCAGTGGTGAGGCTGCGCACAGGGACGCCCAGCTCTTCGGCGGCATCCTTGAGCGTGATCAGCTCGAATTTCCCCATTTATTCCTCCTTCTTCTCATGCTGGTGGCGGGCGAGGACGACGCGGAATGCCTCGTCCAGAATGCGCTCGATATCGGCGGGGGTCATGCGTCACCTTTGCGGTTGGCTGCAGCTGCCTCGGGGTCCGCCCGAAGATAGTCGAGATCGGGGTGCATGAAATCCGCCATAGCGGTGATGAACGCGCGTCGCAGTGCATAGGTGCCTTCATCACCACGACCAGCCCGCTCATACGCCTCGGCTGCGAAGGTGGCGGCATCAGCCATGCGGCGGGATGGGACGTCATCCAGCGGCTTGTCTAGATGGGCCATGGCCTCGGCCCACGCGCCTTGTCTCACCCGTTCGTCACGGGCGGCAAGGGCTGCGGTGGCGTCGGCTGGGGTGAGAGCGCGGATGTCGTTGGTGATCGCTTCATTCTGAATATCGCCGCGCTGGCTAAACAGATCACCAAACATCATCACGTCAGAAATAGCCGCCTCATACGCCCCCGCCACGGCCTCATCGATGGCGGCGTCACGCTCTGCGGTCAGGCGCTCGATCTCCTCCTGCACGATGCCGCGCATCCATCCGTTACGCATATAGTCGCCAGCCTCATGCCATCCTGCAACATCAAGCGCACGGGCCACGCGTTTCTGTATTGTTGTTGTTGCGTCTGTGGGTGTCTGGGTCATTTGCTCCTCCTCGATTCAATGCGGTCCAGCCTGTCGATCTCGGCGGCGATCAGCGCCCCTGCAATTTCCAAGCGCCGCCGTTTGTCGGTATTCGGCTTGACCTTCCAGCCGCATGCGATTTCAAGCGCCATATCGAGGCCGATATGATCATCCTGTTTAATCAGGCGCTCTCCGGCGATCTCAGCATCATATGGGATCGCATAGATCGCAGCGGCGAGTGCCAATTCCCCGAGCGTGTGGCTGTCGTCATGCTCGAGCGTCCAGCCTTCCGCCTTGATCTGACGCTTGCGCTCGGCGGCGATGCTTTCGACGCCATTGGGTTTGGGTGTCTGGGTCATTCGCTTTTCTCCCCGCCCAGGCAGAGCAGATCGATACCGACGGATGCCTGCCGGCTTTCGCCGTCATCACAGGCGAACTCGATCGAATAGCCCTTGGAGCGCAGCGCAGCCGCGAATTGAGCGATGCAGGAGAGAAGCGGATCCAACGTCGCAAGAACGGCCTCCTCTGCTTTGCCAAGGTCGCCGCTAGTCATGTCGCGGTTTAGGACCGGTGCATTGACGTCGGCGTGGGCAAGGGCTTGTGCCATGAGGTGATGGTTCAGGGCGGCATATTTTTGGAACTTATCGCGCAGATCGTCACGCTCAGCGCAAATCCGGCGCGTCTTGTCGGCCCAAATCAAGTTGCCTGATTTCTCCATTAGGCGGATCTCGATCTGCATCAGCTCGGTCTCTACGCTGTGGCAGTCGGCGCACATCCATAGGCTTGTGCCTGATGAAGGGTTGATGCAGGACATGGCGCGGCTATTGCGCGTCTTTCCGCAGCTGTCGCATCGCTTCATATCGTCGTCTGTGGGTGTCTGGGTCATTGGGTGGTGTCCTGTGTGGTGGGGGTGATCACAAATAGGGGGACCCAAACGCGCCTTGGCCCAAAGCCATCAGTCAGAAAACCCGCTTCGTCCCACTCTGATATCGCGTCACTTTTCCCATCGGTGAACATGGTGAAAACCTTACCATCCTCGATATTGACGATCTTGTAGACCTCAAGGTCAGCGCGAGACGTGGTGTAAAAATGACCGGCCTCAGGCTTCCATTCTAGGCCCTGATAAAATCGCAGGCTTAGCGCCTCTAGTTTTTGTCGTTCCGTTAGTTCCACATCGGCCTCCTTATCTCTGCTGTTCTGAGCGGGGCCGGTGGCCCGCGCTTGGGGGTTATGACAGGTCGCAATCCTTGCGCTCTTTCGCTGTCTTGCAGGGGTTTTTGACTGTGTATCCGCACCAGTCGCAGGCCGTGGCCTCTTTGTCGTTCGACTTCATGGGCTTTGGCTTCATTCGGCTGGCCGCGCGTGCTTCGTCTGCGATCTGCCGTCGTAAGCTATGAGCCATCACAGCCACACCCAAGCGGCCAACGCGCCCCCGATCAGGACGCCACACAGGGCGGGGATGATCCACCAGCCGGAAGGGGCGCGGCGGGGCGGCACAGGGTCAGGCTCGCAGCCACAGAGGCCAATGCAGTAGGTTTCGTTTTTCATTCTCCCAGCCCTCCTGCGGCTGCGATGGCAAGGGCGGCAGCGATGGCCGCGCCTGCGATAAGTGCGATGGTCATGGTGTTCTCCTGTCCTTCGGGATGCCTGCCCGCGTGGGGCAGGTCACCGGAAGGTCAGGCATCCTGCTCTTTGTCCTCGATTGCTTCGGCGCTGATTACGTCGGCGTCCCAGTCATCCTCCACCTCCTCGGTTGCGAGCTCTTCGGCCTCCTCTGCGCTTCTGGCCATTACAGTGAGCGCCGTGGTTTCGGTGACCCTGTATTCGACGGTCACTCTGAATTTTCGTTCATCCGGTGCGCCAGCGCGTTCATCCCAATGGCCTGCTTTGATAAGCGCCTCTCTGGCGGCGCCGAATGGCGCTGAGTTGGCAAGAGCGTGAAGATCAATACTTGCCATCCTCATTCCATCCCCAGCGCTTGCTTGTAGATATCGAGGATGGCCTCTTTCTCGGCGAGCTTGTTCTTGTCCTGCTTGCGGATGGCGATGATTTCCTTGATCACCTTCGTGTCGTAGCCGCGGGCCTTGGCCTCGGACATGATATCGGCCTGCTGTTTGACGAGATCCTTCTTCTCGGCTTCGAGGCTCTCGTGCTGCTCGATGAACTGTCGCAGCTCGTCGGCTGTGACCTGATAGGCGGCGTCGTTTGGCATGTGTTTCTCCTTGCATGTGGGGCTGGGCAAGCTGATGGGCTTGCGGGAATGACGCGCCGAGGGCGGAGGAATCCGGCCAATGCCCTCGGCGATCCGCGCGGTCATCGCGGGGATGGGGTTAGGGGTGGCAGAGCAAAATCGTCAGCGGATTGGATGGCGCTCAGCATGGTATCGTGAGCATCTCGCAGCGCCTCCGCTTGAATGGCGATCTGCTCCAAGCTGCGCGGGCTATGAGGTGAGGCATTGCCGAAAAGCGCTTCCTCCAGCCTGATCTGGTAGTGCTCGTCGTTTTCCATGTGATCGGCCTCCATTCAGCTCAAAACCAGTCGGCAATCAGATCGTCATCGATCATCTGCCGTGTGCGTTGGATCAGCGCTGGGCGCGCAGGATCTGTTTCATGAAGTGGCGATCGGCCCGGG
Source organism: Thioclava kandeliae (assembly GCF_040297545.1). Taxonomy (NCBI): domain Bacteria; kingdom Pseudomonadati; phylum Pseudomonadota; class Alphaproteobacteria; order Rhodobacterales; family Paracoccaceae; genus Thioclava; species Thioclava kandeliae. The sequence goes on along the minus strand of NZ_JAYWLC010000004.1, from coordinate 268,476 downwards.
CCTGCATGGAGCGGATCACGCGATCGGCGTCTTCGAGGTTTCCGCCGCTCTGGTAGATATCCCAGAGGCGCTGGGCGTTCGGCAGTGGGTCGACCCCGACATTCAGCCAGAAGCCCTCGCGGTTCGCTTCCTCGTAACGGTGCAGAGGCTTCGACAGCGGCAGGCAGGTATTCAGAGCCGCCTTTCGCCCGATGCCTTTGCCCTCGCTCAACCGCCCGGTGTGGGCGATATCAATGTCGATCCGGCCAGACACGCAGCAGGGCAGCTCGTGGAGCCATGCGAAATAGGCGCGCTCGGCGGCACTGAACCGCTTCGGAAGGCTCTGGTCCTTCTGGCCGAGTGGCCCGCGCCCCGAAAAGTCACCAGCTTGAAAGCCCATTGGGAGCCTCCTGCGCGAAGTGGAGCCGGATTGCCTCAGCGATTGCCTTCACCGACAGGCGGGCATCACGCCCTTGCGCCTTGAGGATCAGGAGGGCCTTGTCACGCTCCTCGTCAGTGGGTAGGCGACGTTTGTCGCCAAGGATCCCCTGCAGCGCCTCGCGCGCGGTCTCGGTGAGATCGTTGCCCATAGCCATCAGAAGGGGATCTCGTCATCGAAATCGGGGCGCTGGTTGCGTTCATCGGAATACCCCGAGGGTCCGCTGTATCCGCCGCCCTGCTGGCTGCCGCCGTCGCGCGGCCCATTGCCGTCATCGCGCCGAGGATCGAGAAGCGTGATCTCTCCGCGATAGGGCCGCAGAACCACTTCGGTGGTATAGCGATCTTGCCCGGACTGGTCCTGCCATTTGCGGGTCTCGAGCTGGCCCTCGATATAGACCTTCGAGCCTTTGCGCAGATACTGCTCAGCGATCTTGGCCAGACCTTCACTGAAGATCGCGACCGAATGCCATTCAGTGCGCTCTTTACGGTCGCCCGTGTTGCGATCGCGCCAGCTCTCGGAGGTGGCAATCCGCAGATTGCAGACCTTGCCACCATTCGAGAATGTGCGCACCTCTGGCTCACGGCCGAGATTTCCGACGATGATCACCTTGTTGACAGAACCGGCCATCAGACGCGCTCCGAGAAGGCGGTCATGCTGGCTTGCGCGCCCGCCGTCAGCATCTTGTTGAATGCCGCCATCAGGCTCGCGGCGCTATCCGGTGACTGATCGACGTGCCAGACCGCGAATGCATCGAGAAACAGGAACTTCTCGGGCGCGCCCTTCATCATGGCTGCATCGACTTCCTGCAGAACCTCGGCGCGTTTGGTGTCGCAGATCGTGTCGAGCCGGTCGCCATCGGCAAAGGTCAGGCGCAGGATGGTGGCTTTCGGGCCAGAATATGCACCGATATCTTTCAGCGCGCTGGCTGAGACGTAGTGCGTGTCCATGTTCATGGGATTGCTCCATCTCGGCCCCTGCCACAGATCCGTGAGTAGCGGCAGGCAGGGGCGATTGAATAAAGAAGGGGCCAGCGGTCGTTGGCTATTGGTGCTGGCCCCAGTTGCCTTGCGCGCCGAAAAACGGGGGAGGACACGCAAGGGGCGGGAAATCAGTCCTCGGAGAAGCTCTCGAAGGTGTGGGGGCCATTGCTCGGATCCTGGGCAAGAGCGGCGTCTTGCAGATCCTCGATCGCAAGGATCTGTTCGCGCGAGAAGGTCCGGAACATGCGATTGCCGCAGAGATAGCTGGTCTTCCCGGTCTCATCCATGATCCGAAGCCCGATCAGGCGGGTGGATACGGAGGAGCCAGCATCATCGAAAACGTCGGCATGGTCGAAGATGCCATCGCAGCTCACCAGCCGCGGGTGTTCGCCCATCGCCTCGGCATATTCAGCGGACAGGTCGCGCTCGCTGTCACCGGTGATCTTCACAGGTGCAGTGATAGCGGCAGTCATCGTGACGGGTGTGGCATTGCGGAAGTGCGATTGCACGTTTTCCATGATCATCTCCATCTAGCGGGGAGCAGGCTCGTGTGTCGCTGCTGATGAAGAAACCGTAATTCACCAATGGTGTAACGTCAATAAAAAATTACACCAATGGTGAAATGCCGTCATTCCGAAAAGGTGAATGCTGAAATCACCAATTCTGAATAGACCTGTCCAATTTGGACATACAAGGATTGCCAGATACTTAGTTCGATAGTTGACGTATAAATCGCATTGAATGTTGATAAGCATCATCATGGATTTTTTGATCCATCGAATTTTGTATTGGTCTCGAGTTCCCTCGTTAGTGAGCGCCGCATATCCATGCGATAGTTAAATAATGCGCTTCACAGATTGGATTGTTCACGTTATGTTCTAATTGCCACGTTTTGGTGAGGTTGATGAAAGAAGTTGATAAGCGCCTCGATCGAATGATCGAGATTTCCAGTGAGCTTGATGTTCCCCTTGATCATGTGGTTGCCCACATGGGCCGGGTTCCTCAGAGCGAATTCCTGAGGCTTTCGGGCAATCCATCTCTTCTGCCTCGGTATATGAAGTCCAAGGTTAAGCCATAGAGATCGCACAGGCGCTGCGCCTCATCCACGGATATTCTGCGCAAGCCGTTCTCCCAATTGCTGTATTGCGAGATGCTAAAGCCATTCTTTGACGCCCAGTCTTTCTGGTTGAGGTTCGACATGGCTTCCCTGACAGCACGCAAGCGCTCCCCGATCTCTGGGAACTCTTTCCTGGCAGGCTTAGCTTTAGTTTTGGGTTCGTGCTCTGTTTTCATGAGGACATAATCCACCAATGGTGGATTATTTGGCAAACTGCCATTTGTGCTATTGCAAATATACACCATTGGTGTAATCCTGTTTTCATGCAAACCACTCATGACTTCGCCGACCGTATTGGACGCAAGAAAATGGCCGCCGCGCTTGGGGTCAGTGTTTCTTCTGTGACCAACTCCGTTACTCGCGGAAAATTCCCCTCGTCTTGGTTCCTGACCTGCCAACTGCTTGCGAGCGATGCTGAGGTCAAGCTTCCAGTCGGCCTGTTCGGCATGCGCGGGATCAAGGCCCAGAAACCCAGAAAGATGCGGGCCAAGACCTGACCCGCGCTGCTCTCCTCGTGATGATGCTCTGCTTTCCATGATCTCAATATCGGTCAAGCGGCGCTCTCATGGAAATGAAAACCAATCACAGAGTGAAACACCTATGAACGCAACGCTTGAGACTATCCATAAGATTATGCGGAACATGCGGGCCCAGATCGGGACGCAGGAGGCCGCCGTTGCAGCGATCGAGGCATATGGCGGGCGCGGCGCGCACCTGTCGCTCCTCTCGCGCAAGATCCACGGCTCGGCCGAGTGGACGATTGCCGACATGATGGCCTTCCAGTCGGCCACCGGCTCGACCGCGCTTACGGATTACCTGATCGCAGAGATCAGCGAAGGCATGAAGGGCAAGACGATCCGCCAGGCAGTGAACATACTTGCCCAATCGGCTGTCTGTTCGAAGGAGTGCGGGGAGGCCATCAGCGCCGCCATCACCTGCGATGACGGGGACGATGAGGCGACCTCTGACGCATTGGTCGAGATCGCCGAGGCCCGCGCCGCGCTTGATAAGCTCGAGGCAGCGGTGAAGGCCAAGGTCAGTGACGGGCGCCTGCGCGCGATCGGGGGTAGCCGATGATCCGCGCATATCTCCGCAAGTGGCTGGGGGTCGAGGAGATCAGCGACAACCTGAATGCATTGGCCGCTGCCCGCGCGAACAGTGAGGAGTCACTTCTCCGCGCTGTGATCAATTTGGGCCGAAAGCTCGATGGGCGAGACAGGCTTGGTCACCATAATTTCGTTACCGGTGAGAAAGTGCGCAAGCCATCGGCTCCTATCGAGTTCTGGGCAGAGCAGACCCAAACGGGCAAGTGGCGCGAGGTGACCTTCACCGAGATGGCCGGCCACATGGATAGCTGCCGGAAGTTCCGCGAGGTGGTGGAATGACATGGCTCGCCAACCTCAATGCTTTCACCCGTCCTGCGATCGGCTTGGTCCGTTCGGCTATGGCTGGCCAGGGGACCGCGCCAGCCTCACCGATGAGCAGCGCCGACAGCGTATCTGGGCCTGCCGAGACCACCGAGGCGACGCCGAGCGCCGCCGAGCAGCGCTACTGGCGGGTCGTGGTGGCCAAAGCCGAGCGGATGAAGGGCAACCACTCGCCGGAGCAGGTGAAGGCGTATCTGGAATTTCACCTGAAGCTGGCCAAGGCTCCCTCCTGTGATCCGGACGAGCTGCGCCGCATGGGGGCGATCTGATGGAGCGGGTGTCGTTTGAAATGCCGGGCAAGCCGTTCCCGTGGCGTAGGGCTATGGGGAATGGCAAGCAGCGCTACAAGGACGCCGAGAGCCGTGCGCACGCCGAGGCGCTGGGCGTCATCGCGCGCCCGTTCTTCGCGGCGCCTATCGCGGGGCCGGTGCATCTGGAATTCGTCGCGGTGTTCGAGATCCCGATGAGCTGGTCAAAGAAGAAGGCCGCAGCCCATCTATTCGGGCCTCATACGCAGAAGCCTGACCTCGACAACCTCGAGAAGCAGATCAAGGACGCGCTGAACCACATCGCATGGGCAGACGACTGTCAGGTCGCGTCTGTCGCCAAGCGCAAGGTGTGGGGCCGCGCCGCGAAGACGGTGATCCATATCGAGCCGATCGGCGTCTGGACTGACAGCATCCCTGCCAGCATTCGCGAGCAGGCGCTGGGCCGCGTTATGAGTGGGGAGGCCACGCAATGAGCGTCAAGATCATGACCTCGGTTTTCGACAGCGCGAGCCTCGGCCCGACCCATCGCCTCATCATGCTGGCGCTGGCAGACCATGCCGATGATGCGGGTCGCTGCTACCCCTCGATCGGGCGCATTGCGGCGCGCACCGGGCTGTCCATTCGGGCGGTTCAGAGCAACATTCGCCAGCTGTGCGAGATGGGTAATATCACCATCAATTTCGGCGTCGGTCCGGGGGGCTCGAACGTCTATTTCGTCAGCGTCGCACCGGATGATGTTCACGATATGACCCCTGCACCACATGCACCCCCCGCAGCAGATGCACCCCGCAGCTCGTGCGCGGGGGGGGTGCATATGACTGCGTTACCCCCCGCAGGAGCTGCACCCAAACCATCAAGAACCATCATAGAACCATCAGAGAAGAACGCGCGGGCGCAGGAAGAGGTTTTGAGCATCCTCTGCGAGGTCGTTCCCGAGGGCACCGCCAAGGCCTTCATCGAGCATCGCCGAGGCAAGTCCAAACTGACGGCGAACGCAGCCCGGATCATGGTCAAAAAGCTGATCAGCCATCCCGACCCCGTCTCCGTCTTCGAGGCCAGCATCATGAACGGCTGGACCGGCATTTTCCCAGACAAGACCCACACCCAACCGAAAGGAAACCGTCACCATGAGCGCCTTGCCACCGATCACGCAATTCACCGGCTTGCCGACGGTCTCGCCGAGGGATCTGTCAGTCTCGGAACTGAGAACCGTGATCCTCTCTTCGGGATCCGCCGAGGGCCGCAACAAGGCTGAGGCCGAGATCCTGCGTCGGGCGAACGGCTGCCTCGCCGCTTTCTATGATCCGGACATGGCGCCGGCCACGGCTGCGGATCTGCGCCGCGAGTTCGTCCTGGCATTGCGTGAGCTGCCGCTGTGGGCCGTGCACCGTGGGTTCGATGCGTGGATGCAGAGCAAGCGCCGCCGTCCGTCTCCTGCCGAGATTGCCATGGAGGCCAAGAACGCGATGGAGCCGTACCTGCGGGAGGCCGCGCGCCGTAAGCGGGAAGTGCTGGAGGTCCGTGAGGACGAGGCGCGGGCCAAGGCGGGCCGGTGCAGCGAGGAGAGCGCGGCGCGGATCATGGCGGCCTGTGGGTTCACGGCAGAGGGTCTGGACGCAGTGCGCCGGTCACCGATGGCCTCGAGCCGTGATCAGGCGGTGCAGGAGCGGTCAGAGAGCGGGATCAAGCATTGGTCGGAGAGCGCAGACCCCGAGGGGCTCGAGTGGGCGGCCTGCTACGCGGCACGGGCGGAGAACACGCTGATCATCGAGGCGCGGGCTGCACAGGCCAAGCTGTCTGGGATGGGGGATCGTGAGCGCGACGAGTGGCTGGCAGCGCGGACGCCAAGGACGCAGGGCCGCACGGCAGGGGACTGGGGCACGGTAGGTCAGACGCTAGGGGGTGAAGCATGAGTGCGGCACAGGGGAAGGCGCATGTCGGCCGGAACTGCACGGTGACGCTCGGCAAGTTGAATGCGGCTGACGGGCAGGAGGCAGCGCTGGAGCGGATGCGGGCTATCATCGCGGGGCAGGGACACAAGGCGCGGATGCCGGAGGTCCAAGGGGATTACGGAGCGTTGCACAAGACGCTGGGGCTGATGGTGGAAGCGGGAACGCTCACGACGCTCGAGGTGACCCAGCGCGGGCCGATGACACGGGAGAAGGCCAATAACGACCTGAACCGGCTGCGCCGCCTCGGATACGTCACCAGCGCTGGGCGCGTGAACTTTTACCGCGTGTGGCACATCACCGATGCCGGACGGGAATTCGCGGAGCAGTGCCTATGACCCGCGAGCAGATGCACAGGCTGGCCAATCAGGCCGATGACCATGGCGAAACAGCCGATGCTGTTGCCTCGCCCGCGCTGGGCCGCACTGGCCCCGCTACGAAGGCCGCCGTGGCCGAGGCTTTCGTAATTCGCCGCCTTCGGGCCGCCCACGCCCAGAATGGAGCTTCATTTTGACCCATCACACCGAAATCACTGGCAAGAGTATTGCCGAGCTGGCGGCAGGCGCATTCGGCACCAGTCGGCACTTCGGCGACGAGACCGAGGCGCTGATCGCCGCGCACATTCAGGCGGTAGTGGGCAAGCAGAAGCGCGTCAAATTCGAGCAATCAGGCAGCAAGCCCGGTGGCGCAAAGAAGGCGGACCCGAACAGCATCAAGGGCCGCGTTCTGCGCTTGCTGGGCAGGCGTGACGAGTTGTCTGTGCCCGATGCCGCTACTGCCGTCGGCGTGCCCTATGGCAGCGCTATGGTGACGCTTAGGGATGCGGCCGTTGCTGATTTGGCAGAGCGCATCCGCACCGAGAGAGACGGGCTGCGCCGCTTTGGGGTCTACCGGATCACCGATGATGGCCGTGCCGAAGTGACCCGCATTTACGGAGAGGCGAAATGAGCAGCAAAGCCGCCAAGCGAAAGAGCAAGAAGACCCGCCAGAAGGCAAACGGCAGCCGCGCCATGTTCGCCAAAGAGTCGCGTCGCCAACGAGAGGAAAGCCCGCCCATGATGCACACCGTAATCGAAGACCCGACAGAGACCGTGAAGGCCGCCCGCGTGCGCCGGATGTGCGGCAAGCTGGTGGGTGATGCTGCTGCGCCGATTTACGGCGAGCAGCTGGGCGAGGCCCTGATCCTCGGGACTGGTGACCGCAACGAGGCCGAGGCGCTGCATGCGCTGTTCGCGGCCTATGACGGAGCCCGCTCTGCCTATGCTGGCCGCATTCTTGGAATGCGCATCCACCCCGCCGTGAGCGCCACCGAATACCGCGCCAAGCCCGAGGAGACCGAGATTAGCGAGCCGGTGGACCTGCGCACCGAGGAGCAAAAGATTGAGGCTGCCAAGCGCGGCTCTGCGGAGTGGGATGCGCGGCTGGCAAAGCTTCAGCGATGGCAGGCGCTGATCATCGACAGCGTGCGGTTCGGGCGCGAGACGCTGCATGATGCGGGCGATCTGACGGTTTCGGGCCGGTCCTTCGTCGCGGCCATGCGCAAGCTGCGCGATGTGGTGGAGAGGTGAGAAAATCTGAAGAACGGCCTTTGTTAAGTGTCTGGTAAAACTCTGTTAAGTGCGTGGTTACCGGCCATCAGCTATTGTGGGGGAGTATTAAACGAGGAGGTGATCTGTGATGTTCAAGTTTATCGGTCGGATGCTCCCTGGGCATAGTTGGGCTTACGGTGGCGTGCAGGGGAAAACGCAGCGTGACTGTTTGAAGTGTGGGAAGAGGCAATACAGATCACATCCAGACCACCGCTGGATGAACTATTTCTAAGTTGTCATTCCAAAGATATGCGCAAAAGTAGTTGACCAATCGCAAGCCATAGTTCAAACTGCCTGACAGCGGCGCGGTTCATATGATCTGCGCCGTTTTTGCGTTTCAAGCGAACATCATCATGATATCGAGTTGACTCTCTCGAACCTTTACCGCCCATTGCTTCTTCCCGGTCACGCTTCTGAGCGAAAGCTGTGTGCCGCCCGTGCGGTAAGGTTGCATTGGCCCAACGGTCCACTCTTGGTCTTCAATCTCGATAGTATTACCGGTCTCAAATTCGGTAAGTTCCACGATCGCCATTAGCTAACATTTCTCGAAATAGAATCAGCAAGAAGCGAACGGTACTGCTGGACCGAACGACCGGTAAAGGCCGATCCCGCCCTGATGCGGCATGCCCATAATCCGACAATCGCCAAGCATTGATGTCGTAGGGATGGGCGGGCTCATCGACGCAGGATGAACATGCCAGAGGTTATCGGCGTATTTTACGGCCTCGAAGAATAGGTTGGTTCAAGGTTTGCCGTAATTGGTTGAGTTCGCCGTCGTCCAAAAAGCGACCCGTTTTACGGTTGCATTCAATGGCAGCATCTAGGAGTGCGTCATAAAGCTCTTGGTCATTCGCCTTGTGAGCGTACATCAGTGCGGACAGCAGGTTGAGCGGCATATAACATCCTCTCAAATATAGAAGGCCTCGAATCAACGTTTGTTGATAATCATGGTAGATTAAAATCGAGTTTAGCCAAATTCTTGCATCTGTGAGACATATGAGTTTTGCAAAATCGCTAAATGTTCCTCATATGTTCCACTATGCGAGAAGGCCACTACACATCCCTCGAATGCTCCTGCGGCCATGAGGTCACGGTGAGCATCCACGACATACCGGAGCGATATCGCGACCGGGCTGGCTGGACATATTCGCAGGAGGCGCTGCACCGGCTGCGCTGTAGGGCGTGTGGCAGGGTGGGCAGGCCGCCGGAGATCCGGATCGGGTGGAGCACTGGGACGGTTCTTGGATATAGCAACAATCCGGCCAATCCGGTGCGCAAGGACGAATAACGCGGCGGGTGGTGCGGATGGTCAAGCTCAAGACGATCGGTCCGCGCCTCGGCACCATAGCCCCTCTCATAGCGCGGCCCGAACGCGACACACGGCAAGCCCGCATCGAGCAGGACAGCCGCGCTGAATACCGGCGCTGGTATAAGCTGGCACGCTGGAAGGCCAAGCCCAACGGTCTGCGCTGGCAGGTGTTGGTGCGCGACGGCTTCACCTGCCAGCGGTGCGGCTATCTGACCCGTGACACCAACGCATCAGACATGGTGGCTGATCACATCGCCCCGCACCGAGGCGTCGAGGCGCTGTTCTGGGATGCGGACAACGTGCAGTGCCTGTGCAAGGCCTGCCATGACGGCGCCAAGCAGCGCGAGGAACGCCGAGGATGGGCCTGATGCAGTGGCGTTTCTGGAGTTCGATGGAATTTGACGTGAAATCAGCCCCTTAGGGGGGGTGGCGAAAGTTCAGGAGGCCGATCAGCCGGAGACCGGCCATCGACGCACGCGTAAATTATTTTCCTGCTGGGAAGTTGGAGGGTGCGCACTCGCTGCGCACTAGGACGGATGACCGATAAAAAAAAGCTGATTGACTGGGATGGCATCCGTCGCGACTGGGAAAAAGAAGATTGGAGTATCAGGAGGTTGGCCGATTGGTATTCGGTATCTGAAAGCTCCATCCGTAAGAAGGCGAAGCAGGACGATTGGCCCGAGCGCGAGGCCGTGAATGCGAAAAAAGTGCGCACTGAAATGGAGGTGCGCACCGAGACGTTGGCGGAGATGGAAACGCTGGACCCTGACGACATTGTTGGACGGGGTAAAAACCTGATCTTCCGTCTTCTCGGAGAGTTGGATGCTACCACAACACACGGCACGCAGCTGGCGGAGATGATCGAGGCCGAAGAGAATGATCCGCGCCGTCGCGCCGCAATGCTCAAGGCCATCGACCTGCCGAACCGCGCGAACGTGGTCAAGGCGCTGGCCACGGCCTTCAAGACGTGGGGAGAGAGCGCCGCCCCTGAAGGAAAGAAGGCGCAGCGCCAGAAGAACGCAGAGAGCGTGATGCAAACGGGCAGGTTTGCACCTCGGTCACGCCCCAGTAATCGGATGAACTGATGCTTGATTGGTCAACGGCCTGCCCAGACTGGGAGGAACGCATCGTTGCCCGCCGGTCTCTGGTGCCGCTGGCCCCTCTGTATCCGAGCGAGGCTGAATATGCGCTGAGTCTGTTCAAGTCGCTGCGGGTTCCGGATCTTCCGGGAAAGCCGACCTTTGCTGAGTGTGCCGACGATTGGGTCTTTGATTTCGTCGCAGCAATCTTTGGGGCGAATGATCCAGAGACGGGCGCGCAGAAAATCAGCGAGTTCCTGCTCCTGATTTCGAAAAAAAATACGAAGAGCACGATCGCTGCGGCCATCATGCTGACGGCTCTCGTCGTCGGCTATCGCGAAGAAGACGAATTGTTGATCCTTGCGCCGACACTGGAGGTCGCGCGAAATGCATTCGACCCTGCTGCAGCAATGGTGCGGGCAGATGACGAGCTGAGCGACCTGATGCACATCCAGGAGGCCACGCGCACGATCAAGCATCGCGTCACGCGGTCATCGCTCAAGGTGGTGGCGGCGGATAGCGACACGGTGTCGGGTAAGAAGGCTGGCCGCATTCTGATCGATGAGCTTTGGGTGTTCGGGAAGAAGAAGAACGCAGACGCGATGCTACGCGAGGCGACGGGCGGGATGGTTTCACGGCCCGAGGGTTTCGTGATCTACCTGACGACGCAGAGCGATGAGCCGCCTGCCGGCGTGTTCAAGGACAAGCTGGATTATGCGCGGGACGTGCGCGACGGGAAAGTGAAGGATAACCGGTTCATGCCGGTGCTCTATGAATACCCTCGGGCCATGATCGAGGCGCAGGCCTATCTCCTGCCGAAGAACTTCTATGTGACCAACCCGAACCTCGGGCGCTCGGTCTCGATGGAGTGGCTCGAGCGCGAGATGGGCAAGGAGATGGCCAAAGGGCCGGAGACGCGCAACGTCTTCCTCGCTAAACACCTGAACGTCGAGATCGGGATGAACCTGCGGGCGAACCGTTGGCCCGGTGCAGAGTTCTGGGCCTCGCGCGTCGAGGCGGGCTTGACGCTGGATGCGGTGCTTGACCGGTCTGAGGCGGTGGTGATCGGGATCGATGGCGGCGGCCTAGATGACTTGTTCGGGCTTTGTGTCATTGGACGCGAGCGGGAGACAAAGCGCTGGCTCGCATGGTCGCATGCGTGGGTGCATAAAGGCGTTTTCGACCGGCGCCAGAAGATTGCGGATAGGCTGCGCGATTTCGAGCGGGCAGGCGACCTGACAGTAGTTGATGACAAGCTGCAGGATCTGACGCAGATCGTGGAGGTCGTGCAGGTAACGTTTGACCGAGGGCTGCTGGCAGCGGTCTCTGTTGACCCTGCGGGCCTCGGCGAATTGGTCGATGCGCTCGGCGCGATCGGTGTCACGCAGGACGCGGGCCTGCTGATCGGCGCACCGCAGGGCTACGCGATGATGAACGCGATCAAGACGGCCGAGCGGCGGCTGGTCAACGGCACGCTGCTGCATGATGGCAGCGGCCTCATGTCATGGTGCGTCGGCAACCTGAAAATCGAGCCGACAGCTACGGCTATACGAGCCAGTAAACAAAGTGCAGGGGATGCGAAGATCGATCCCGTGATGGCGCTTTTCGATGCGGTGACGGTTATGAGCCGGAACCCTGAGGCAAACAGCGGCGCGGCTAACCTCGCCAGCTATTACGAGCATCTAAGGAACAGCGCATGAGTTTTATGGATAAAGCGCTGTCCAAGTTTGGGCTGGTGCGAAAATCGTCAACGGTCCAGTGGACGGACGGACGCGGCGGCGGCGCCATTGGTGACGCGGGCGAGGTCGTGACGCCGAGCCGCACGCTCGGCCTATCGGCAGTCTGGGGCTGCACCCAACTGGTGGCGGGCACCATGTCCTCACTGCCCTTCGAGGTCTATCGCTCGGCAGGGAACCTTGCAGAGCCAGCCTATGGGCATCCGCTCTATGGCGTGATCCATGAGGGGCCGAACTTTGACCAGACTGCCGTTGATTTCTGGGATCATATCCACCTGTCCCTTGAGCTGTGGGGTAACGCTTACGCGTCGATCACGCGCAATAGTCAGCGTCAGATCACCTCGCTCTATCCGATCCACCCCGAGGCCGTCGCAGTGAAGCGCTTGCAGAATGGTCGGATCGAATACGCATGGACCGATGATCGCGGGTCATGGCGCAAGCTCGATCGCGACGTGTTCCATGTTCGTGGCCCTGGCGGCAATCCGCTGGGCGGTATGTCAACGCTGCGCTATGGCGTGCAGACCTTTTCGTCGGCCTTGGCCACGGAGCGGGCAGCGTCGGCCACGTTCAAGAACGGGCTGCGCCCATCAGCGCAGATCGATTTCCCGAACCCGCTGCCGTCCGACATTCGGGCTTCGGTCATCGAGGGACTTGAACGGCAATATAGCGGAGCTATCAATGCGGGCCGCCCCTTCATCACCGAAGGTGGCATGAAGTATCAGCAGATCAGCATCAGCCCAGAAGATGCCCAGATGCTGGAGACCAGGCAATTCTCGATCGAGGAAATATGCCGGTTCTTCCAGGTGCCTCCTGTTCTGATCGGGCATGCGGGATCTTCAACGGCATGGCCGACGAGCGTCGAACAGCAGATGCTGATGTTCACGAAGTTCTATCTGCGCCGTCGCGTGAAGCGGATCGAGCAAGCAGTGCGCCAGCAGCTTCTGAGCGCGGAAGACAAGGCGGCTGGCTATACGGCGCGCATTAATATGGACGGGCTCCTGCGCGGTGATAGCGCCACGCGGGCGGCCTATTACCAGACCATGACCCAGATCGGCGCAATGACGATCAACGAGGTTCGCGGGCTGGAGAATATGAAGGCGGTGGATGGCGGCAACGAGCCGCGCATGCAGTCGCAGAATATCCCGATCACCCAGACGGAAGGGCTTGGAAATGCTTGACACGATCACAGTCTCGGCGCCGGTCCTCTCGGTCAAGGCGCTCGACAGCAGCACCGGAGAATTCGAGGGCTATGCCTCGACCTTCGGCGGCGAGCCGGACAGCTACGGTGATGTCATCGCGGTGGGCGCTTATGCCGACAGCTTGGCGCAGCACGCAGCCAAAGGCACGATGCCGAAGATGTTCTGGCAGCACGACCCCGCAGAGCCCATCGGGCGCTGGCTGGAGATGGCCGAGGATACTCGTGGGCTGCGCGTCAAAGGGCGGCTGAACATGGGCGTTCGGCGCGGGCAGGAAGCCTATGCGCTCTTGAAAGAGGGCGACATTGACGGCCTCTCGATCGGCTACCGGATCAAACAGCATTCGGTTGATGCCGATACGGGTATCTGGACGCTGGAGAAGCTGGAGCTTCGCGAGGTCTCGGTTGTCTCGATCGGCGCAAACGAGAATGCGACCATTGCAAGCGTGAAGTCGGCCAAGGCCGCTCACGGATTGATTGAACGCTTGAAGGCCGGGGATCGGCTGACCGAGCGGGAATTCGAGGACATGCTCAAGGGGAGCTTGGGGTTCTCGAATTCACAGGCGGAACGCGCCGCGCGTGTCCACCTGAAAGGGCAGGGGGAACCTGCCAAAGCGGCTGATGAGGCCGCCCAGTTCTGGGCAGCCATGCTGGGCTGAGGCCCAATCACCAATCAAAGGAGGTTCCCATGTCGGAACAAACTAAATCGGCGGCCGAGCTGGCAGCCGAAACCAAAGCTGCGTTCGATAAATCGATCGATGCGGTGAAAGCGCTCGCGGAAGAAGCCAAGTCGGAGGCGGCAAAAGGCCGCGATCTGTCGGCGTCGACCAAGGAGAAGGCTGACGAAGCCCTGATGACCATGAACGGCCTGAAAGCCCGTCTGGACGAGATGGAGCAGAAAGCTGATCGCATGGGTGGCGGTGATACCGAGGCGCGGTCCATCGGTGATCGTTTCACCGAGTCGGACGAGTTCAAGCACTTCCAGGCGAACCAGCGCCAAGGCTCCGCGGCTTCGGTATCCATGAAGGCCGATCTGACGACCTCGACCGGCGTCGCGGGCGGCATGGGTGCGGCTGTCCATTCGACCCACATTCCGGGCATTCAGGCGCTGCCGCAGCGCCGTATGACGATCCGTAACCTGCTGATGCCCGGTCGCACTGACGGGCCGATGCTCGACTATGACCGCGAAACCGGCTTCACGAATAACGCCGGCATGGCGGAAGAGGGCTCGCTGAAGCAGCAGTCGGATATCTCGATTGAAGAGGTATCGACCCGCACCAAGGTCATCGCGCACTGGTTCCGTGTCTCGAAGCAAACTCTGTCCGATGTTGCCCAGATCCGTTCGATCATCGACAACCGTCTGCTCTACGGCCTCGCCATGAAAGAAGAGCAACAGCTTCTGTTCGGCGACGGCACTGGCGAGAACCTTCTCGGTATCATCCCGCAGGCCACCGCTTATGCTGCCCCCACTGGCGCGACGGCTCCGACGACGACAATCGACAAGCTGCGCGTGGCCATGCTGCAGGCCGTTCTGGCAGAGTACCCCGCGAGTGCTACGGTCCTGAACCCGATCGACTGGACGAATATCGAGCTGACCAAGGATACTGCAGGTTGGTACTTGATCGCCAATCCCCAGGGCTCCACCGCCAAGTCCCTGTGGAACCTGCCCGTGGTCGACACCCCGGCGATGACGGTGGGTAAGTTCCTGACCGGTGCATTCGATATGGGCGCCCAAATCTTCGACCAATGGGCGGCTCGTATCGAGACGGGCTTCCAGAATGACGATTTCACCCGCAACAAGGTGACGGTTCTCGGCGAGGAGCGTCTCGCGCTGGCAGTGTATCGGCCGGAGTCCTTCATCTATGGCGATACTGCCATCGCTGCGGGCTGATGTCATCTCTCTGAGGGGCCGAGCAGTCGGCCTCTTTCATGAGATGATAGGAGAGAAACGATGAAATACCGTGTTATTCGTGCCCATCAGGGAGACAAGGACTACCGCGAGGGTGCTGTTCGCGAACTGAGCGAGACCGGCGCTGCGCATCTCGTGAAGTTGGGCGTTCTGGAGCTGATCAAGGATGAATCCGTAGCGGAAGAGCAGGCTACTACGGCTTCCGAGGTTGAGGATAAGTCCGAGGTTGAAGAAAAGGCCGAGATCGCGCCCGAGAACAAAGCCGAGCCCGCCGTCGAGAATAAAGCCGCCAAGGCCACGCGCACGAAGGCTGCCAAATGATCGACCTCCGCCCCTTCCTTGTCGCAGCGCCGACCGAGCAGCCGGTGACGCTGGCCGATGCCAAGCTGCACTGCCGTGTGGATCATGACGACGAGGACAGCCTTATCAATGGCCTGATCGCGGCAGCCGCGGCGCATCTGGACGGATGGGGCGGGGTTCTCGGTCGTGCTATCATGACGCAGACTTGGCGCGTCCGCATCCCGTGCGCGGGCGTTCATCGCCTGCCCATGCCAGATGTGACTGAGGCGCGCGCGACCTATGACGACGCGACCACGGACACGCTAGACCTGACAGTCACAGCGGGCGGCTGGGAGATCGCGGCGGCGCAGGCTGGCTGGGTCGAGTTCGATTGCGCCCTTCCTGCCGCGCAGCTCCCCGCAATGCGGGCGGCTATCCTGATGCTCGTCGGGCACTGGTATCTGAACCGCGAGGCGGTCGGCGATGCTAAGGCGGCTCTGCCGATCGGGGCGGAGTCGCTGATTGGCGCTATGCGATGGAGGCGGATATGAGCGCAGGAGACCTAGACCGACGCGTCCAATTTCGCCGTGTGACGCGCATGAATACAGCACTCGGGCAAGAGGAAACATGGGCCGACCTTGGCTCGCCTGTCTGGGCGTCTCGGCGCGACGTGAGCGACGGTGAAAAGGCCGCTGCCGGTGGTGTGTTTTCAACTGTCTCGGCCCGTTTCCAGATCCGCAGTTCGACCTTTTCGCGCGGGATCACGGCAAAAGATATGCTGACCTGCGACGGGCGCGAATGGGAGATTGTCGGGATCAAGGAAATCGGCCGGCGCGACCGGATCGAGATCACGGCAACTGCGAGGACGGACCGATGAAACTGCGCGTCGAGGGCCTGCGTGATCTAGAGCGCAATTTGAAGAATATCGAAAAGCGCGGGACGCAGAAGGCGGTTCTGCGCAGGGCGCTGAAAAAAGCTGCCGAGCCGATGCGCAAAGCAGCCGAGACGAATGCGCCCGTCGATACCGGTGAGCTGGAAGGGTCGATCAAGCTCGGCACGAAGGTGGTCAACGAGGTCGGGCGCTCGGCCTATGCTGCAACGATGAAGGCAGGCGGTACCAAAAGCGAGGCGGTTGGCGCGATGCGGGCGGCGCGGCGGGCAGCGAAGGCCAGTGGCGCGACCTCCTTTGTCGAGCTGTTCATGGGGCCAACCAAAGAGGCATTCCACGCCAAGTTCGTGGAGTTCGGAACGCGCCACATGGCGCCCGATCCTTTCATGCGACCCGCGTTCGATGCAGAGGCAGAGAACACGATCCATCGCCTCGGGCCGATCCTCATGGCGGAGATCGAAAAGAGCATCCGGCGCATCTCGGCAAGGGGCTGACCTATGGAAGAAGAGTTTTGGACGCTGCTGACAGGCTCAGCGGCGCTGACCGCGCTTGTGCCTTCGGATCGCATCATCTGGGGCGCGCAGGGGCAGGGCGATGCATTGCCAGCCGTGATCCTGAATATGGTGAGCGGGAAGAGCGACATTACCATGACCGGCGCGAATGGCTTTGTGACTGCAACCGCGCAGGTCGATTGCTATGCGGTCGAATACGGCGCGGCAAAGGAAATTCAACGGGCGGTGGAAGCCGCCCTGAATGGCCATCGAGGCGGCCGGTTTCAGGGGATCTTCCTGACCGACAGCCGCGATGGACGCGAAACCGATACGCCCGATCGGGCCTATCGGCACTCTATGGACTTCAACATCAGATATATGAGGTAACGTCATGGCCGACGAAACTGGCATGATTGGCTTCGGCTCCACGGTTCGCATTGGCCGTGGCGAAACTCCAAACTGGACCGAGCTTGCGCTGGTCGGCGATATCGATATGCCCGACGAGCAGATCGATGAAATCGAGACGACGCATATGAAATCGCCCGGGCGTCGCAAGCAGTTCATTTCCGGCATGACCGATGGCGGCGAGGTCAGCATCCCGATGAACTACATCCCCGGCTCGGCCTCCGATCTACTGCTGCAGGAGATCAAGGCAAGCGGTGAAGTGGTTCTGATCGAGATCACGCTGACCGCTGACGGCACGCCGGAAACCTTCGCGGGCTTCCTCAAAGGCTATGCCCGCACCGCGCCGGTCGGCGATAAAATGACCTGCGAGGCGACGTTCCGTCTGTCCGAAGAGGTGACCCCGTGAGCCGTTTCCTTGGTGAAGTGACCGCCATTGCTGGTGGCCAATCGTTCAAGCTGCGTTTGGATATGCTGGCGATGGCGAACCTAGAAGACCGCTGGGGCGAGAACGTCCTGCAGGTCATGGCCGATATCGAAGGTGGTAAGCGGTCCAAGATGTTTCGTAACCTGATCGATGTGGTTGAGGTCTGCCTGATGAGGCATCACCCCGACGCGGGCGAGATGGTGGCCGCAGATATCCTGTCGGAAGATCCGGGCGTGGTCGATAAGTTGTTTTCCGCTGCATCCCCGAAAGCCTCGGAGGCAAGCGCGGCGGCTGCGGGAAAGTAGCTTCCGGCTCGCAGTCAGCGCCCCCCAGCGTCGAAGACATGCTGCGGGCATATGTGCGGGCAGGTCTATGCCCTGACCGGTTCTGGGGGCTGACCCTCCGCCTGTATGGCATCCATATGGACGGGGTGCGGCTGCGACAAGAAGACGAATGGCGAGAGGGCGTCATGCTCGCCTGGCTAAATGCCGGAATATCCCGCAGCACGAAGATGCCCAAGCTCTCGGCACTGATTAAAGACAAGAGCCAGATCAAAGATCCGGCCTTCAAGCTGGCTGCGATCAAGGCCAGCTTGCCCAAGATGACGATGGCCGAGTGGCGGGCGCGGCAGGGCTAAAGTCTCTGCGCAGGTCCGCAGCTAACCGCATCGCGCTCTTTTTCCTCAATCCCAAAAGGCACAGAGATGGCTTCTTCGATCATCGGCGCGCTTCGCGTCAATCTCGGCCTTGATTCCGCCGAGCTTTCTTCTGGTGTGCGAGAGGCTGGCTCGAGCCTTTCGCGCTTTGCAGCTCAGGCTGGCAAGCTTGCGGCGGGCGCGGCGTCCTCTCTGGGCTCGGCCATGTCTGCGATGGGGGTGAGCGCGATCAATGCGGGCGCAGATGTTCAGCGTCTATCGCAGCTGTCGAACGCGATGCCCGAGCAATTCCAAGGCTGGGCTGCGGGTGCAAAGTCTGTCGGGGTCGAACAGGACAAGCTGGCCGATATCCTGAAGGATACGAATGACCGGGTGGGGGAATTCCTGCAGACCGGCGGCGGCGAAATGTCCGATTTCTTCGATAACATCGCCCCTAAAGTCGGTGTGACTGCCGAACAGTTCCGCGGGCTATCCGGTCCTGATGCCCTGCAGCTTTATGTCGATACGCTCTATAAGGCGGGCCTGAACCAGCAGGAAATGACGTTCTACATGGAGAGCATGGCCGATGAAGCCTCTGCTCTTGCGCCCTTGCTGAAAGACGGCGGCGCGGCCATGCAGGAATATGCCAATCGGGCGAAAGAGGTCGGCGCGGTCATGGACGGGCAGACGCTTGCTGCGCTGGGTCGTGGTAAGCAGGCCTTGAATGACATGCAGCTGGCGCTATCCGGCATGCGCAACACGATCGGGGCGCAGATGATTCCGGCGCTGCAGGCGATGGCTGCGGCGATCACTGCGGCGGCTACGTTTTTCCGCGAGAATGCCGACACGATCATGACCGTGTTGCGCACGCTGACGGGCACTGCGGTCGTCGCTGCTGCGATTTTCGCGGGGCGATTTGCCATTGCGATCGGTGTGACCGCGGCGCAGGCGATTATGTCCGCCTCTGCAGCTGCGGCCGCACATCAGATTATGATGGGCCGGATGACGCTATCCTCAATCCTCGCGGCGAACGCGGTGCGCGGTTTGGCTGTGGCCTGTGATGTCCTCAAGGGGGCAATCATGGCCACGGGGATAGGTCTTCTGATCGTCGGCGCGGGCTATCTTGTCGGAGAGTTCGTGCAGCTGGTCAGCGCTACCGGAAGTTTCGGCGGTGCTTTGTCCATGATCGGTGACCTCGGGCGCGAGGTGTTCGACCGGATCGTGCTGGCTTTGCAGGCGGCCAACTCCAAGATGACGGCGCTTGCGATAGGCTTCCGCGCTTCGATGCTGGACACGTTTGCGGAGATCGTGACCGCAGGCGTCGAGTTCGCCAATCGTTACATCGGCATCTATCGCGGCGCGTATCAGGCCGTGGTAACTGTCTGGTCTCTGTTGCCTGCGGCTATCGGTGATTTTGCCTATGAGGCGGCGAACAGCCTGATCACTGCGGTGGAGGCGATGATCAACGGCGTCGTGTCGCGGATCAACATGTTTATCGAGGGCCTGAACTATGTGCCTGGCATCAACATCGCACCAGTTGCGGATGTTGATCTCGCAGGCATCGAGAACCCCTATAAAGGGGCGATGCAAAGCGCAGGAGCTGCGGCGGCTGATGCCTTCGCGCAGGGCTTCAACGAGAACACCCTGAGCAACGGTGGCGCGGCCACGGCGCTGCAGGGCATGGCGGACAATGCGCGTGATATGGCGGGTAATGCCAGCCTCGCGGCGGACTCTCTGGCAGCCCTTGCGACCACGCCTCTGCAAAGCTGGAAAGCGCTGCAGGATACGATCCGCGCGGCGAAGGAAGAGGCAGGGCAGACGCCCACCATGCCGGTCGCCGATCCGCTTGCGGGCTCCGGAGGTGGCGGTAGCGATACGCCTGCCGCGCGGCAAGCCAAGAAAACCAAGGAAGAAGTTACTGCGTTGCAGAGAGCGACGGATGACTGGAAGTCGTCCTGGCAGGATGGCTTCAAGGGGATGGTTACAGGGGCTCAGTCCCTTAGCGATGCCTTGTCTGGTGTTCTGTCGAAGCTGGCTGACATGCTGCTCGAAAGCGCGTTCAACGGGCTTTGGAAGAGCATGGGGCTGGGCGACTTTGCGGGCGGCGTGCTCGGAGGGTTTGGCATCGGCGCGAATGCCAACGGCACTCCGTCATGGCGCGGCGGCTTAACACACATCAACGAGCGCGGGGGCGAGATTATGGATCTGCCGAAGGGCACCCGGATCATCCCGCATGACGTGTCGATGCAAATGGCCAAGAGCGCGGCGAGCGGGGGCGGTAGCAATATTGGCGTCACCGTCGCTTTCGATGAAAGCGGAAATCTCTACGTCAAGAGTGTCGCTCAACAAACGGTGGCGCAAGGCCTGTCTCAATACGACGGCAATCTTGCCAACCGCGTGCAGCAGATCAACGCTAACCCGAGGAAACGCGGATGACCGTTACCTATCCCTATCCACTTTCGTGGCTCTCTGATGTTCTACGGATATCCGAGGCCACTATGCGCATCGAGCGGCAGGAAGAAACGAGCGGTGCAGGGACAGGCCAGTATTGGGCGGCAGAGCTTGCCGACCCGCTTTGGACTGCCGTTGTGCCGCTCTCGGCGCGATCTTCCGACGAGGCCCGCAGCATTGATGCGGCGCTCAACATGCTCGGCTCTAACAAGGTCATGCTGTTTGCAGATCCCTCATATGAAGGGATCGACGCAAGCGGCGTGACCCTTTCCGCCTTCAACGCTGATCGCACGGCCATAACGCTCTCGGGGCTCGCTTCGGGGCAGGTGGTCAAGCGAGGTCAGCGGCTGTCGGTGGCCTATGGCGCGAATGTCTGGTTTGCCGAGTTCGGCGAGAATGTGATGGCAAATGAAAGCGGCGTCCTCGGGGCGGTCAGTATCTATCCATATCCACCCATGACCCTGACGGTCGGGGTTGAGGTCGAGCTGGCCAAGCCGTTTCTCAAGATGATGATTGCCGATCGCTCGGCATTCACCCACCAGCCCGGCGCGTTCGGGCAGGGCGCAACTTTGACATTGAGGCAGAAGCCATGAAAGAAGAGAAACTCAGCTTTACCGTGAAAGATGATGGCACGGTGGAGCTTGCGACCCCCATAATCGAACTACCGGCATCCTCGTGTCCGGCGCGGATTAAAGCACTCGAGACTGAGGTAGCTTTATTGCGCGCCGAGCTGACGTCACTCAGGACAAGCGTTCAAATGCGGATCTCGTCCGTAGTGTCTGAGATGCATGCGGACCTGCCCGATATCATCCGGAAGATCCAAAGCAACCCGGTGCGGAGGTAACCATGCGCGACCTTCCTGCGGGCTTTGTGGCCGCCCTACAGGCCGCGCCGGAGCAGGGTATAGCCCCCGTTTGGTTCGTCACCATCGAGGCCACGGATCGCGACACAGGCGAGACCGTGGCCTTTTCCTTCTGGACGGGCAGTTATGATCTGCCGATCTCGGTGCCGCGTCCGGATGGCTCGATCGTCGCTCGGACCCATATCGGCGGATGCGGCCTTGCGGTCGGCGATATCACCTTTGCTGCTGATCTGACCGATAATGCGTTTACGATCGGGCTGAGCCAGATTGCCGATGCCTCGCAGGCTCTCTTCCGTGGCCATAACTACAAGGGTGTGCCGGTCGAGGTGCATCTGGGCTTGCGGTCGGGCGGGGGAATGGCCTCGATGCCGGTCCTGATGGTGGCCGGCATCCTCGATGAGGCCCCGCTCGGGACGCCCCCTGTGGGCGGCGAGGGGTCTATCACCCTCTCGATCCGCTCCGAGATCATGACCATGCTACAGCAGATCAACCCGGCAAAGTCCTCGGACCAGCACCAGAAGCGCCGCGCCTCTGGAGACCGGTTCGCGGAATATGCCTCGATCATCCCCAGCCGCGAGCTGAAGTTCTACGAGAAGTAATCCCATGAAACGCTATGACGATTGGAAAGCGCGGCTCTTTGCGGAGAGTAACCGCCAGACCAAGCTTGCCCATGTCTGGGGCATCCATGATTGCGTCGTGGGGCTGGGCGGCGGGGCGGTGATGGCAATGACCGGCGAGGATATCGTGGCGGATCTGCGCGGGCGCTATGACAGCCCCGAGGGCGCGGCAGAGCTGCTGGCCGAGCTGGGCTTTGCCAGTCTCGGCGATGCGGTGGCCAGCCGCCTGCCGGAATACGTTCATCCCTCGAAAGCCAATGTCGGCGATCTTTGCGTGGTCGATGTGGCAGGCCCCTTGGGGCAGGCCATCGGCCTGATCGACCAGCCCCATATCAACATCCTGACCCCGAGCGGGCGCGGCATCCTCGCGCATCGCCATATGAGCCGAGCCTTCAAGGTCTGATACCCCATGAAAAAACTGCTTCTCGCCACCACCGCGCTGATCGCCTTCAGCGCGGCGCCTGCGCATGCCGATCCGATCACGGGCGCGATTACGGCTTTTTACGGGCTATTCGGCGCGAGTGCCGCGACGGCTGCCGCGCTGACGCAGGCCACCGTTGGTCTCGGGCTCTCGCTTCTGTCCAGCGTGATCGCGGGCCAGCAGACGACCAAGGGTGTCGAGACCAAGACCGAGATCGAGCTGGGCGACAATACCGCGCTCACCTTCACGATCGGGCGCTATGCGACGGGCGGCAAGCGCAAGTATGTCGCCAATAAGGGCTCGCGCCGGATTGTCGAAGTGGTCGAGTTGTCGGCGCTCTCGCAGCCCGGAACGCTGGGCCTGTGGGTGAATGACGAAGAGGCCGAGATCGACTGGGCCAGCCCCGCCAATGGCGGTAGCTGGTGGAAGGACGGCGAGGGCTATGGCGGCACGGGTGCGGTCTATGGCTATCCGGTGCTCAACTTCCGCGAAGGGTCGGGCACGAGCGCGCGCGACCGCATGCTGGTCAAATATATCGACGGCACCCAGACGGCGGCAGATGCGCGTCTGGTCGAACTCTTTGGGGATGCCAGCGAATACCCCTGGACCGAGGAAATGATCGGGGCGGGCAAGTCCTATGCCATCCTGAGCTATTACTATGATCCGGAGACGATGACCTCACCTCCGACCAATACCTTCGTCATGCCCGCGCTGCGCCTTTATGACCTGCGCAATGACAGCACGAATGGCGGTTATGGCGATGAGCGCTGGGATGATCCGACCACTTGGACCGGCACGGGTGACGAGAACCCCGCGATTCAAGCCTATAACATCATTCGCGGGATCTATTATCACGGGCTGAACGGGTCCGAGCCGTTCAAGGAATGGGTCTGGGGTGGCAAGAACCTCGACGCATGGCGCTTGCCTGCCGATGCATGGATCGCCGCGGCCAATGCTTGCGACATGCCCGTCACCCTGAGCGATGGCTCGACGGAGCCCAGCTTCCGCACGGCTGCCGAGATCACGGTCGATATGGTGCCTGCGGATATCCTCGAGCAGATCGGGCAGGGCGCCAATATGCGCTTTGCCGAAGTCGGTGGGCGGATCAAGCCGCTGGTCAGTGTGCCGGTCACGGCGGCGCAGTCGATCACCGACGAGAGCATCGTGATCACCGAGGGCCGGACGGATAACCCGTTCCCGGCGATGACCGACACGTTCAACGCGCTCACCGCGACCTATCCCGAACCCGGCGAGAAGTGGGCGACGAAGGACGCGGCGGAGTATCCCGAAGAGGGGTCGGCCCGTCAGGTCGAATTGCGGGCCGAGGATGGTGGGCGCTACCTGCCGACTTCGGTGAGCTACCCTTGTGTGCCTTATGCCGATCAGGTGCAGCGTCTCATGCGCGCGCAGTTGGAGGATTACCGGCGCTTTCGCCGCCCTTCCTTTGTGATGCCGCCCAATGCCCTGGCATTGGAGCCGCTCGATGCGGTCTCGTGGTCTTCGGCCCGCAACGGCTATGAGGACAAGCTGTTTCTCGGCGGGGCGATCACGATCACCTCCTCGCTCAATGTGCAGGTCTCGCTGACCGAGGCCGACCCGTCCGATTATGACTGGTCGTCGGACTTCGAGCTTCCCTACGTCATCACGCCCCCGGTCAATTTGGTCAAGGCGGCGCAAGGGATCGATAGCTTCCAAGCCATTCCTGTAGTTGTGCAGGACAATAACGGCGTAGACCGTCGCCCGGCCATCCAGCTATCGGTGCAGGATGACGAGATCACTGGTCTGACCGCGCTGCAAATGCAGCTGGCAGTTGACGGGGGTAGTGTGTCCGTCGATATGTCGCTGCCGATCAATGACGGACTGATCTGGACCTATGACAACGTGCTGCCCGCGACCGGTTATCTGGTGCGCGGGCGGCTTCTCTCCGATCTGACGCCTAAGTCTGAATGGTCGGAGTGGGTGAGTGTCACCACGCGCGCAGTCTATCTTTCGAGCGCTGATGTGACGCCGGAGCTCGCGGAAGCCATGGCGCAAGTGCAGCAAGCGGGCGAGGCGATCCAGCAAGCCAAGGATGATGCAGCGGCGGCAGAATTGGCGGCGCAGGGCGTGCGCGATGATCTGGACGCGCTGACGGTCGATCTTACCGGCACCATCGCGGAAAACATCGCGGGTGTGCAGCAGGGCATTCAGGCGGCGAAAGACGAGGCGGCGCAAAGCCTGTCCGACGCGATTGCGACCGTTGAAGCGGGCGCTTCGGGTAATATCCGGTCTGTCGTGCTGGACGCGAATTTGTCCGATGGGACTTTCAACGTCGTCGGTGTGCAGCCGACTTGGGGCGCGAATGAAGTCTATCCCACGGGCCGCACCGCTACCTATGAAGTCACGGAAACCCGCAATGCGGATTGTTACCTCGCGCTGAATACCACTAACGGCAACTGGGTCGGTGCCGACGACATGGACGCGTATGTGATGGAAGTCGATTTCACGCTCGAAAGCGGGGATCTCGATGGCGTCATGGCTCAATTCATCTGGAACGATGGATCTGCGATAGATTTCCGCACCTATCAGCTCGACACCGCTTATGACGAGCTGGATATTCAGGGCACCTCGGGGCGGATGCAGCGCCTCACGGTTCTAGGCCGCCGCTCTGGCGTCAGCACTGTGGACGTGTCTCAGGTGACGTGTCGCTTCTGGATCGGTAGCGAAACCGTATCCGCAAGCCCGAAGCTCCTGAAGGTTCACAGGTTCGACATTCGCATCCCGACGCCGGAAGAGCTGGGCGAAGGGTCTGTCGCGCAGGCATTTTCCAAAGTCTACACCAAGGACGAGATTGATGCCGCCTATGCTGGCCGCGTTGACGTTCTTGAGGCATCCCTGATCGCGGATAACGGCGCGTTGAAAGACGCATATCTCGATGAAGGTTGGGGGCCGTGGTCTACGGCGGCAAACACCGGCACCACAACGAGTGAGCCGAACAAGGTCCATGATTTCGGCAAGACTTGGACCCTGACGAGTAGTGCCACCGATCGCGCGGGCATTGCTCTGGATTCCGCCTATTGGCTCTATGACCTGTGCGCCGAGGCTTATCTGGTAGAGGTCGATCTAACGGTTCTTTCTGGGGACTTGTCGAGCTGCAAGCTCTTCATCGACTGGTGGCAGGACGTTGGGAGCAACAAGCGCACGGAAGCGTTTCTAACGGAAGATCTGGCCTTTGAAAGTGCCGCTGTTGGCGTCGTGCAGACAGTCACTCTGTCCCTGAAACGCCCTGACGGCGTTACTCGCGAGGACTTCAACGGTCACAAGCTATACCTGATTTCCAACTGGGGGCCGTCAACTCTTGATGCCGCCTGCACCTATGAGGTTCACCGCATTCATGTGCGGTCGGCTTCTGCATCGGAACTCGGGCGCGGGCCGGTCGAAACGAAAATCAATGCGGCGATCACCTCGCAAGATGCGATCGTGTTGAACCGTGAAGGGGCGCTAGGTCAACGCATCGATAGCGTAGAAACCGGCTATCAAGATGCCGTTTCCGCAGCAAAGTCGGAGGCTTCTGCCACCTACCTCGCGAAATCTGACGCTAACTCGTCTTCGTCTCAATTCCGCCAAGCACTCGCGGCAGAATACGGCGCGGCGGATACTGCTACGGCGCAGGCGGCGGCGAGCCCGCTCACTGTTTCCGGCTTCGAGGAAAAAGGGCTCCACTGGACGAATAGTCTCAGCGGCGATCCCGCAACCAAGGGCGGGCTGCTCGACGCGGTGACGTTCGGCAATACGGTTTATTATGGGCTGGTCGCGAATGTCGATGGGGCCTTTGAAACCTCCAACGTCCATATTGCGCCGCGAAATTACGTCATCGGCGGTCGGACGAGAAAATTCCGCACGACAGTTGTGGCAAGGCATCAGGGCGAGGCGGTCAACAATTCGGCCAGTGCCCTGCGGTTCCAAGTCCGTGGCATCGACCGAGATTTCGCGGCAACGTCGCTGGGGTCTCAGGTTGTCAGCCTGACTCCGACGACGAACTGGTCATGGTCCTCGCCAGTAACTTTCGAATGGGAAACCTCTACGGCCTATCCCTACTATCTGCCGTTCGTGTTCTTCGATCACAACGTCATGGAGGCGGGAGTAAGCTACTCCGTCGCTTATGTTCTGACGGAGGACATTACCGAGGCCGAGTCCGTGCGGGCGGAAACGGCTGCAACGCTGACGAATAGCTATTGGCTAAAATCAGACGGGAAGGCGGCAGTTTCGGCGGCTGAAACCGATCTGACGGCGGCGTATAAGGCGGCGGATACTGCGGTAAAATCGTGGGCCAATTCGCAGTTTTACACAACGTCGCAAGCCGATAGTGCAACTGCCGCTCAGATTTCGTCGGCGGAAGCCGTATACTTGGACGGGTCGAACCAGATCAAAGCCTCCTCGCTGAATGCCTATACGAACACGGCAGGCACCAAGGGGCTGATCAGTGCCGCGAAGACAGAGTTGCAGGGCAATATTGATGACGTGAGCGGCGACGTTACGGACATTAAGGGGCTGAAAATATCGGCTCTGTCCGGCACGGCGCTTGCCACGCTTCTCACGCAATTGCAGACGAACAGCGGCGGCACCTCCGCGCTTCTTACGACGCAGGGCAATGCAATCACCGATCTAGAGGGCAATGCTTCGGCTGGTTATCTGATCAAGGCGCAGGCGGGCTCGTCTGTGTCGCTCCTTGATCTGGTCGCGGCGGACGGGTCTAGCGGCTCGGTATCGGTCGCGAAAATCAGCGCGTCCAGTATCATCCTTGATGGCACGGTGCAGACCAAGCATATCGGCGCAAATCAGGTGACGGCGGATAAAATCTACGTCACAAGCTTGTCGGCGATTACGGCGAACCTCGGGACGCTCTCGGTGGGGACGCTGAATGTCGCGAGCCAAGCCATCACGAAATCTGCATCAACGGGGATTGGTGTCACGGCGGCAACTTCGACTTGGTCGGAAATCATGCGACTGACATTTTCGGGAATGGCGACGAGCTTCAACATAATCGGCACGTTCAAGGCGATTATGACCGATCCGGCAAGTTCGTTCTCGTCGTCTTCGGCAAATGCGGCGATCAAGGTTTTCGTAGACGGCGAGCAAACCGACTATCTGAGCTGGAACTATTTCTCGCGGATGGCGCAAGACGATCACCATGTGATTGTCAACATTGCGCAAAATTCGGTGCCGTCTGGAACGCGGACGGTCGTGGTGCAGGCGATCAACATCGCCTTCAATAACGCGGCCCTTAACGCTATCGCGGTCATGAGGTGAAAGATGGATTTCTACATAGAAACAGACGAAAACGGCCTGCCGGTGCGGTGGGCGACAACACAGGAGGACGCCCCCAACGGGGCGTTTGTCTCCGGCGTTATGGGCGATGTGATCGGCAAATACATCAAGGATGGCGTCGCATATAATCTTCCTGAGCGGCCTGATCATGTAGCAGTCTGGGATAACGAAGCCGAGGCGTGGGTTGATGCGCGAACCGATGCAGACCGAAAAGCCGAAGTCAAAGCGCGGCGGATTGTGGCGGTCGCAGCCGGAACCACGATCAACGGCGAAATCGTCTTAACCGATGATGTGAGCCAAACGCGGATCACTGGCGCGGCGATGTCGGCAATGCTCGATAGCTCGTATTCCCTGCGCTGGAAGATGGCAGATGGCGAGTTCGTAACTCTGGACGCCAGCCAGATCATAGCATTTGCGCAAGCCGTTCGCGCCCATGTGCAAGCCTGCTATGACCGCGAGGCCGAGTTGATCGCGCTGATTGACGCCGGTGAAAGCTACGACTTGGATGCGGGGTGGCCGGATGCTGTCGGAGCTTAGCCAGCTTGCATTCATGCTCTTCTCTCTCCTGTCCCGCGCCATCAATGTCGTGGCGTTTGGCGGCGACGCTTGCCAGACAACAAGCTCCCGCGCCTACATCGAGGGCGTCTTAAATCCTGAGCCGAATGACGTGTGGGAGCGGCGGGCGCGGGTCATCAACCGACTTGTGTTCTGGCAGCCTGATCATTGCCGAATGTCGTGGCTGGCCGAGGTGGAAAGAGCAAATCGGACGCTTGAGAAAAATCTAAGACGAAATTGAGCCGCCCCCCTGGGGCGGTTTCCTATTTTAAGGGCGGGGGCGCATGTTCACCAAACCTATTGAATACTGGGCCGTGCTGATGGGAATGGTGATTTACGTTGCCACCCGTGATGCAGAGCGCGAGCCTTTGCTGAAGCGCCTCGCCAAGACGGCGGCTAGCGCATTCCTGACCGTGGGCCTCTCTCCTTCGGTCGCGCCCTACGTGCGCGGGTCCGAGGTGCTGGCGGCTGTGGCGATCATGTCTCTCGGTCTGATCGTGCTCGATGTGCTTACGGCTCTCGTGCAGGACCGTGAGTTCATCAAGGAGATGATCCGTAAAAAGCTGGGGGGCGGCAAATGAGCGACCACATCAAGGGCGCTATCCGCGCAAACCGCCTGCCGATCTACGTGCTGGCCGCAATAGCGGTGCTGGCCGTGGCCGAGCCTTGGATCCGACAGGCACAGTCTTCGCGGGCATGGCGTGACTTCACCGGCCAGACGCCCTTTGTGGCGGTGACGGTGACGGCCCAGAACGTCACGCCAGAGGGCCTGCAGCTCATGGGCGATATGATCAAGCGCCGCTGCGAATATCGCGGACTGGCGGCCTACGTTATTATAGGTGGAAAGGGTTATCGCACGGTCGTGGATACCTCGCCAGAGGAAGAGCTTAGGCCTCCGGGCTCAAGGCCTCCCAATAGACGTGCTCAACCATGGGGACCTTGGGAGATTAAATGGTCTGCGGAGAAAGCGATCCCTGAAAGCTACGAGCTTTGGGCCTATCACCAATGCCCCGGTGAGAAGACTGTGCAGACGAACCTATTCGCATCTGGGAAATGGGAAGGGAATTGAAGTGGCGCGGTCAAGTGGTGGCTTTGGCAACCGCGCCGAGCAACCGAGTGACTTAGGGTTAGTAGGAAGTCAAGGATGAAGTTTTGAAAGCTCCCCGACTTTCAAAAAAAATACGCGGCGCCGATCGGAGACTGCGCCGCGTATTACGTTTTAGGGGACAAACGAATAGTAGCCTTAAAACGTTTGATGTCAAACTCTGAGCCTATCGAATTGCGGACCCAGGAAAATTGAGCCCGCAATTCTACATTCCCGCGTGAGGCTTGCGGCACGCGAATGCTACTCCACCTTAGGTGGATTTCAAAGTAAATCGCTCGCTTTCGTAAGTAAGATTTTAAAGAAAAAGGCGCGGCTCCTCACCCAAGCCGCGCCTTAGTGCTCTCTACGAAATAGTTTGAACAAGACGGAAAGCACAAGGTAAGTTAGATCACCGCTCTTCAGTGACAAGGACTGATTTTCGGTTTGCCCTGAAGCTGTATAGCACTGCTCGAGCCCCTTAAGCGTTCTGATGTTTCTGGCACGCCAACTTGAGCCCTCCAGAGCTCGAAGTTGCTCAAACTTATATCTAGTCTTGGCGCATAAGCGGCAGGATGACTAATGTAACAAAAAGGGCGGCAAACAGCATCACGAAGCAGGCCGCCGTGTAGAATGACATTGATTGGAAAATGCGAGGGCATTCTGGTGTACCTGGCATAAAGCTGCAAAGAATCAAGACGGCGATGACCAGTTGAATACCAACGATCACGATAGCTAGATGTAATTCAAACGCTTGCAGTTTCGTGGACGCGAGCGAGAAAATTGCAGCTGCGCCGACTAGAATACACAGGACGGTTCCTTCGGACATGCGATCTCCCGCCATGCGATTGGGTACAAGGGAATCGAGGTCTATATCTGTATAGGTGCGTAAGCTCATATTGATGGCAGCTATAGCTGTAGCCGCAAAGCAGCACATTGCCGCAACAGTGTTCTTTGCCGGAACAGATAAGGCTGTTGCGCTACCTAGAAAAAGAAGCGCGATGCAAGTAGCAGTGCTGGGCATCATCGCTGCACCATGAAAGCGGACGAATTGCTCGATACCCCCGATCCACCCTAAGATATTCAGTGTGAGAACAAATGCGCCGCCAATTATTAGAGTTGAGGTGATGCAGCGTTGAACAAATGCAATCTGGTCGTTGAGCATATGAAGTATCGCATTTTCATTTAAAAACTAGGTGATTCAGTTCTATATATCCGATCTTTTTGTTCTCAAAACAATATCTATCCAACGCTACCCAAGACCTAGCCTCATCTAAGCCCCGCCATAGAGCGGGGCTTTTTTATGGAGAAACGACAGATGAAAACCTCCGATATGGGCATCATCGCCCTGATCGGCCACGAGGGCATTGTGCCCGGGCCATACTTCGACGGCGTGGGCGTCCTGACCGCCTATGTCGGCCACACCAAAGCGGCGGGCGGCATGGATCCGGCTGACCTCCCTGCAGGCATGCCGGCGGATCTTGACGCGGCGCTGCGCGAGGTGTTCCGCGTCTTCCGCGAGGATCTGGCAAAGTTCGAGGCCGAGGTCGATCGCGCCATCACCGTGCCGGTCGAGCAGCACGAATTCGACGCGGCCGTCAGCTTCCACTTCAACACCGGCGCCATCGCGCGGGCGGATTGGGTGAAGAAACTGAACGCAGGCGATCGGGCAGGGGCCGCAGCTGCGATCATGAACTGGTCGAAGCCTGCCTCGATCATTGGCCGGCGCACGGAGGAGCAAGAGCTATTCCGCGATGGCGTCTATCCCGATGACCCGATCACTGTCTGGAAGGTCAACGCCAACAAGCACGTTGTCTGGAAGGCTGCGCGCACACTGTTGCCTGCCGACGCTCTCGCTCTGATGAAGCCGGAGGAAGTTTCCGTGCCCGAGGCCGAGATTGCAGCGCCGCCAGAGGCACCGACAGAGCCGGAGGAAGATGCTCCAACTCTCATCGCGCCACCGACACAGACCCCTGCCGCGCCCACCGGCTGGTTGCCGCGCCTGCTAGCCTTCTTCTCCGCTCTCCTGAAAGGAAAACCCAATGCTTGACGCACTCATGGCCGCACTGGCCCCCTACATCATGCAACTGCTGGCTCTGGCCGTGACCGCGCTGGTCGGTTGGATCGCCGCCGAGGTTAAGAAACGCTTCGGCGTCGAGATCGAGGCCAAGCACCGCGAGGCGCTGCATTCGGCGCTCATGACCGGCGCTCAGCTCGCGCTATCCCGGCTCGGGGCGGCGGCTGGCACCACGGCGCTGACACAGGCCGCCGTCGCCTACGCCAAGACCTCAGTGCCCGATGCGATCGCCAAGCTCGGGCCGTCGGCTGCCGTCCTGCAGGATCTCGCTGAAGCCAAGGTTTCGGGCCAGTCTGGCCTGATTAAGTAACGACCCCTCCCAACAACAGTGAAACCCCGCCCCAGATTGTCTGGGCTGCGGAGCTATGGAGAAAATATATGGCTAGAATTCCCCGTCCGTCATACGGCTACCCACGCCCTCGTCCGCGCCCTGGCATGGGCGCAGGTGGTCCCGTACTGCTCGTATCGACCTCGCCCGTCGCTCTGTCAGCAGGGGCTGCGTTCACGGTTACCGTGCGCCTGACCGGGCTCACAGGCGACCAAACCGCGCCCGCGTCTCTATCCTCGTTCAACGTGAGCGTTGGCGCGACCACTGTCAGCACCACGCTGGCGGCGTCGGGTGGTGGCGTTTGGACCTACACGGGCACTGCCCCGGCGTCGGAGTCGGATGCAACGGCAGCCATTACCGCTTCGGCGACCGTCTCCGGCGACACCATCAGCGCGGCGGCGGCGCGGGCCGTGATCGGCACCGGCGCGGATGCGGGCGCAGGGGATGGTGACACGGGCGGCGGTGAAGTGACGCCTGAGCCCGCTGGCGAAACCCATGTTTTCTTGCTCGCTGGGCAGTCGAATATGGTCGGCATTTCTGGTGATGACGGCGGGGCTGACTATCCGGTTGGGGTGATGCAATTTGCTCGTGATGGCGGCCCCGCTGGGGCGGCAGATGGTGCGCTTGTTCAAGCGGCTGATCCGCTAGACCACCAGCACGTTGTTGAAGGGTCAATCTCGCTCGCGCGTCAATTCTGTATCGAGTATCAGGCCGCTAATCCTGACGTAACAATCGTGCTCGTGCCAGCCGCATATGGTGGCACGGGTCTTTATCCGCGCAACTGGCGTAAAGGTGATACGCGGTATGAATGGGCTGTCGCTCGCGCAAACCTCTGTATGACGAATAACCCTGATTTTATCTTTAAAGGCATCCTTTGGCACCAAGGCGAGGAAGACGTTTACAAGGGGTCCACAGACGATAACTACCGGACGCAGATTCAAACCATGTTCGCGAATATGCGGACTGATATTGTCGCCGCTGACGAGACAACGCCAATCGTGGCCGGTGAAATTGCGGACGTAAGCTATTCCACGTATCAGCAAGCGGCGGGCATCAAGGCGGTCATCAGCAAGCTATACTCGCAAATACCCTACCTCGCGGTCGCGGAAACGGGCGCTCTCGCCACGTCGGGCGATAACATCCACTTCACGGGGGAGTCGCTGCGCACGATGGGGAGCCTCTATTATGCGAAGTGGGCAGAGGCTCAAGCGGCAGCGGTCTCGCAGTCTGGGGCCGTGCGAAACCTCGGCGTGGTCATCGGCGATGGTCAGGCAACGGTGCATTGGCTTTATCCTGAGGATCAGGGCGGCGCTACAATTGATAGCTACCGCGTAGAGTATAGCTCCGATGGCGGGTCGTCTTGGACAACATTTAGCTCGACCAAATGGATGAGCCGCGTTGTCACAGGGCTGGTCAATGATACGGCCTACACGTTCCGCGTCACGCCTGTGACAGCATTCGGTGACGGCGTATCTGTCACGGCAACCGGAACGCCTGTGGCTGGGGCCGTCAATGCCGAAGTCGAGTCCGTCGGTCACTGGCTACTTGGTTCGGACAATACGAGCCGCGTTGGCCTTTCCGGCGGTGAGCTTTACCAGTATTCCGCGACAGAATGGGCAGATAGCGCAGGTTATATGACCTCGCCAACTACAGGGGCTAGCGGTCTCCTGACGCACCTAGACGACCCGAAGGACGTGACCCTTGCAGCGGTCATCCGCATCCCCGCTGATGATCTGCAATCGTGTATTCTTGGCACTCTTCGCGATACAAGTGACGAGGGCGGGACTCTTATCTGCAACGACACGACAAACGGCTATCTCGGGCTTATCCGCGCGCCCTATGTGTCGAATTACTATGTGCAGCAGGCATACACGGCGGGAGAATGGTTCTTCATCGCGCTGTCGAGCAACTATGACGCTTCAACGGTGGAGGGCTTCAAATCTTCCGCTGGCGGCTCTGCAACGCGATCTGTAGCGGGGCGTCGTATCGCATCGCCTTACAAGAAAATCGCGGTGGGTAACGTCTTCTTCAACGCATCAACGGGCGGTGCCATCGACATGGCCGAGCTGATGGTCTTTGACCGCGCAATGACTTCGGCAGAAATGGCCGAGGTATACGCTCGCAGCCAATCCCGTCTTGCTGCGCGTGGAATTACAGTCGCCTAACACCCTCGCCCCGCCTGTCATGGGCGGGGCATCTCTATCTTCCCCCTGACAATTTGGAGGCTGCAACGTGCGCCTGTTTTTCACCGCTCTGGCGGTCCTTTGGTCGTGCGCGGTTCATGCCGCTACCACGTCCGATTTCAAGATCAGTCTCTACCTCAACGGCTATACCGACGAGCAGTCGGCGATCATGCAAAGCGCCGCCGATTTCTGGGGCGAGGTGATCACCGGATACCAAGACGATGTGCCGTTGACCGGTGTGTCGATCTATGCGCAAACGGCCTCGCTGTCGTCATCGGTGATTGCATCGGCGGGGCCTGTTGGCGGGTATTGGTCGGAAAACTATCTCTATGCCCGAAACGGAGTAATGAAATTCAGCACGTCCTATCTGTCGAGCCTGACGAAATCGGGGCGGCTCTATTGGGTCGCGCTGCATGAAATGGCCCATGTCCTCGGGTTTGGCACGCTCTGGACGGCAAACGGCCTCTATGATGCAGGATCGGGCGAATACACGGGCGCGGCGGCGCTGGCGGCGTATCGTGCAGAATGTGATGCGAGCGCAAGCTATGTGCCGGTCGAGTTGGGTGGCGGCTCTGGCACCGCAAATTCGCACTGGGACGAGGCATGGGGCTGCGGGTCGGGCGAGGTGCTTACGGGCTATATCGCATCGAGCATGTATCTGTCGGTCACGTCGCGCGCGGCCTTTGTCGATCTGGGCTATACGGTCGCAGATTACCTCAATGAGCCGATTCCTGCTGTGCCGCTTCCCGCAACAGCCTGGCTTTTACTGTGCGCGATCGGTGCGCTGTATCTGTTACGCGTAACGGTTACGGTGCGCATGAATGCTTCCGAACGTGAACAAAATGCGGGGAAAACAGTGTTCTTAACGTGAACAAATACGCTGGAACTGCCCTCCGAAGGCAGAGGCCAGAGGTTCGAATCCTCTTGGGTGCGCCACTTCTCCCATTTCTCTCCCGCCCGTTTTCAGGGCAGTTATTCGCCGGATCGTGTTTCTGGCGTTTTGGATGCCCATTATTTTTGCTGGGTTCCGTTATGCAACCTATCGTTGTTTATCTTTTGTAAACTTCTCTTAATCTGGCATGTGGCGCTGCTTATTCCAGATAGGATGTTTGCAATGAGATTTCAGATAATTGACGGCTTTCGCGGCTTTTTCCTCTTTTTCATGGTCTGGATGCACTCGGCTGCGGTGTTCCATTCCGATCTGCATTACATCTCGCACCATAGCCTCGGCTGGGTCGAGGATGCGCAGGGCTTCGTGTTTTTCTCGGGGCTGGTGATCGGCCTCGTCTTCATGAAACGGCTGGTGAAGAGCGGAGAGCGCGGCCTCTGGGCATTGGTGCGCAAGCGTGTCAAAACGATCTATATCGCCCATCTTCTGGTGCTGGTGGCGGCTTTTGTGGCGCTGTGGGTCGCGGGCCCCGACACACGGACGGATATGTTCACATATTTCGCGCAGGCACCTTTCGGGAATGTCCTCGCGGGGGTCTTTCTCATGGGCCGGATCACCTATGCCGATATCCTGCCGATGTATCTGGTCTTCATCCTCTTCACGCCTGCAGCTCTCTATCTGGTGCGCGAGGGCAGGACGATGCTGTTACTGGCAATCTGCTTCGCGCTCTGGGGCGGGGCGCAGACGGGGGTGGTCGAGTTCTTCTGGCGCAAGCTCGGGGATGTCTCGGGCCTGACCGAGGACGGCGTAAGGCTCGGGATTTTCTTCAACCGCTTCGCATGGCAGGCACTTTATTTCGGCGGGCTGGCCATCGGCGCCAATATGGCGCTGGGGCGCTTCGATCCGGCCATGTTCAAGGACCCCAGATGGCGTCCCGTCGCGATGGTCTGCCTGATGCTTGCGGGGCTGTTTGCGGGATGTGATCTGCTCCAGACCATCATGGGTCTCAAAGCCGAGCAGGAGCGCAATATCCTCGATGCGGTCTATGTTGCCAATTTCCTCGCCGATCTGGGGATCATGACATGGCTGCTGACCGCAGGTCTGAGCGACGGCAATGCCGTGCTCAGGACGGTGGCCCATGCGTTCAGGCGCCTCTTCACATGGCGTCCGCTGGTCTTTCTCGGGCGCCATAGCCTGCAGGTTTATGCGTGGCATGCCATAGGCCTATGGCTACTTGCGCTGGCGGTCGGGCCGACCGAAGCGCTAAGCCAGCTGGACCGCGCGATACTGGTGGTGGCAATGTCGGCGACGCTCTGGCCGGTGGCCTGGCTGAATGCGCGCTGGCAGTCTTTCAGGGCGATGCGGCGGGCAGGCGGTCAATCCGTCCCTGCCGAGTGATCGCCGGAGGCCCCCTGTTGCGGGTGCGAAAATGCTTGCGATAGGGGAAAAGCCCGATTAGGTCAGCGCGGGCCTTCTCCTGCACGGGGTGCAGAGCGGGCTTTTCCCTGACCCGCGCCCGCGCGCCCCTGATGCGAGACCCGATTTTATGTCCCACGCGCATGCGCCCTATACCCGCCCCGGTTTCTATGACGAGATGATCGGCCGCGGGATGCATCGTGATATCGTCGGCGGGCGCTGGGAAGAGACCGGCGAGCGCCAGATGGAGATCGTCGAGGATGCGGGGATCCTGCCGCATCATCACCTGCTCGATATCGGGGCGGGGCCGTTGCGGCTTGGCTGCAAGGTGATCAATTATCTCGAACCGGGGCATTACTGGGCCACCGATGCCTCGCGCGAGCTGATGCTGGTGGGGCATGAGCGAGAACTGTCGGACCGCTCCCGGCTCGATCCTGCGCAACTGGTCGAGGATAAAGCGTTCGAATTTCCACAAATTCCTCCGCGGATCACCCATGCCATCGCTTTCGGGCTCTTTCCGCATCTCCCGCATGAGATGCTGGGTCTGTGCCTGCGCAACCTGCAGCGCCTGCCCAATCTCGAACTCTTCCTGTTCACCGTCTTCCTGCGCCCCGATGAGGTGGCCGAGGATGCCCATTACCGGCAGCGCGATGGCGTGGTCACCCATTACACCCGTGCGCCCTATGATATGCGCGCCTCAAGCGTGCATGAGATGGCCCGCGATGCAGGATGGACGCTGACGGAAGATCCGCGCAAATTGCCGCGCGGGCAGGTCCTGTTTCATGCACGGCGCACCGTTTAATACATCACGGATGCGTGAGAGGTGCTGACCGTTGCGGTTAGGGGCATAGCTCTATGCGATGTTCCTAGCTGAAAGAGATTTCCATGACACGTCTTTCTCTCGTCGCGGGATGCGCGGCCCTTCCCCTGAGCCTGCCACTGACGGCCCTCGCGCAAGACGATGATCCATCCGGCCGCCGCTATCTCCTGAGCGGAGCGCAGGTGATCACGATGCAGGGTGGCTGGACCCCCCCGGCGCCGTTGGATATCCTCATTGAAGACGGTAAGATTGCGCGGATCGATGCAGATATAGAGGCAGCCGATGCGACCGAGATCGACCTGTCCGGCCATCTTCTGACTCCCGGTCTTGTCGATAGCCACTGGCATATGTGGAACACCATCGCGCGCGGCTATGAGCGCAGTGATCAGGGCGGGTTCGCGGGCACGATGAAGCCGCTTTCCGGAGCATGGACGCCCGAGGCATCGGCGCTCTCGGTCGAGCTGGGAATGGCGCTGGCTGTCAATTCGGGCATTACCTATGTCAATAACTGGGCGCATAACGTGAAGGCCCCCGAATTCGCCGATGCCGAGATCGCGGCGATGGCGGCCTCCGGCGTGCGCGGACGGTTCAGCTATGGCTATCCGCAGGCTTTGGGGCAGGGCGCTCTGATGGATCTCGCCGATCTGGAGACGACGCAGTCCGACTGGCCAGAGGATAGCCTGATCGGGCTCGGTGTGTCGCTGCGCGGGCCGGACCGTTCGACGCCTGAGATCTGGACGCAGGAAATCACCAAGGCGCGTGATCTCGGGTTGCCGGTAACCTTTCATATGGGTGGGGCCCCCGAGGCCGCAGAGAAACACAACGTGGCTGCGCTGGCCGAACAGAAGATGCTGGGGAAGGATATCCATGTTGTCCATATGACCTCGGCACCCGAAGAGGATCTGCGCAAACTGGCCGAGGGCGGTAGCCCGCTGATCATCTCGCCATGGACCGAGCTGGAGGTGGGATACGGCGTGCCTGATCCGGGGATGATGAAGGATGCGGGGCTCGAGATGGCTGTCTCGGTCGATAACACGGTGCTGGCGGGGCAGATCAATATGTTCGAGGTCATGCGCCTGACCGCCGATCTGGCAGATGGTCATGCGCATAAGCAGCAGGCATTGCCCGATGCGGATGTGTTCGACTGGGCGACCCGTCAGGGCGCACGCTCGATCATGGCGCCCGAAGGCGTGGGCACGCTGACGGAAGGCGGGCCGGCGGATCTGATCGCAATCTCTACCGAGGGGCTCAACACACGTCCTGCCGCCTCGCCCGATTTCCTGCTGACCCATGCGGCCGAGCCCGAGGATGTGTCCTTTGTGATGATTGCGGGGGAGATCCATAAGGAGAACGGTAAGTTGATCCGCGTCGATCTGGGAGACCTCACAGCGCGGGCAGATGCGATGATGGGCGATCTGGCCGCGCAGGCAGGCGTGCAATAGGCCCGCGCGGGCGAGGGCGTGCACAGACCCTGCGCGCCCCTGCCTGTTTTCATCACCCCCTTTGCGCGGCACATTCGTCCCAAGCCGAATTGCCAAAATGGAGCGCCCAGATGAGCTGGAACCCGATTCTCGATGCCGATATCCCGATTGGCGATGCCGTTGATCTCGTTGATATGGAAATCGTGCCGCGTGCGCGGGATCTGGGGTCGTTCGAGGTGCGCCGTGCGCTGCCTTCGGCCAAGCGCCAGATGGTGGGGCCGTTCATCTTCTTCGACGAGATCGGGCCTGTCGAGTTCCTGTCGGGGCAGAAGGGCGTCGATATCCGCCCGCACCCGCATATCGGCCTCGGCACGGTAACCTATCTGCTTCAGGGACGGCTGCATCACCGCGACTCCCTCGGAACAGATCAATGGATCAAACCGGGCGAGGTGAACTGGATGAATGCGGGTTATGGCATCACCCATTCCGAGCGCACCGACGAGGATCTGCGCGAGACGGGCGATACGATGTTTGGTATCCAGACCTGGATCGCGCTGCCCAAAGATGCCGAGGATGATGCGGCGGAATTCGCCCATTCGGGGGCAGGGACGCTGCCGGTTCTGGAGGCCGAGGGTAAAAAAGTGACGCTGGTTCTGGGGGATGCCTGGGGGGCGAAAGCGCCGCTCGCCATGCCGTCGGAGCTGTTTTACGCCGATGCCGATCTGACACCCCATGCCGCGCTGCCGCTGCCCGACAATCACGAGGATCGCGGCGTCTATGTGCTGCGCGGCTCGGTGCATGTGGGCGGGGCGCATTATGGGGCGGGACGTATGCTGATCTTCCGTCCCGGTGACCGGATCTCGGTCAAGGCAGGGGCCGAGGGGGCACGTCTGATGGTGCTGGGCGGGGCCACGCTAGAAGGGCCGCGCTATATCTGGTGGAATTTCGTGGCCTCTTCGCAGGAACGTATCGAAGCGGCCAAGGAATCCTGGCGCGCGGGCGATTGGATGCACGGGCGATTCCAGCTCCCGCCGACGGATCGCGACGAGTTTATCCCGCTTCCCGACTGAACGCGCTAGGATGGAGCGGCAAGCCACGGGGATCACGGCCCCTCCGGCGATATGATTCCCCTGATAACGGCGCTCCGTTGCCCCCGCTGTGCTGATGCCAACCAATTGAAGAAGCGTTGTTTTAAAGGGTTTCCTAAAATACGCGGCAGGGTTTTTGGGTTTTTTTGAAAAGAATGCGAAACCATGCTTGACGGGCGCGTTAGTGGCCCGTATTACCCACCCCACGCTCCGGGCGATGCCGGAGGGGATGAAGAGCGGTTGTAGCTCAGTTGGTTAGAGTATCGGCCTGTCACGCCGAGGGTCGCGGGTTCGAGCCCCGTCAACCGCGCCACTGTTTCGGAATTGGAGTTTGGAAGATGCTGTGCGGTTGTAGCTCAGTTGGTTAGAGTATCGGCCTGTCACGCCGAGGGTCGCGGGTTCGAGCCCCGTCAACCGCGCCACTGTTTCGGAATTGGAGTTTGGAAGATGCTGTGCGGTTGTAGCTCAGTTGGTTAGAGTATCGGCCTGTCACGCCGAGGGTCGCGGGTTCGAGCCCCGTCAACCGCGCCACCATCTTCTCGTCAGAAAGCACCCCAACGGGGTGCTTTTGTCGTTTTGGGCTTCTTTTGGTCGGGCAGGGTCGCTATATGCGGGCTGTCACATAAGGAGTAGACGGATGAAAGACGCGTTGGATGCAAAGCAGCTGATCGACACCCTCGGTGCCGCTGCCCGCGAGGCAGCAGCAGAGCTGGCCTTCGCACCAGCGCCTCAGAAAACCCGTGCGCTCGAAGCGGCCGCCGATGCTGTCTGGGCGCAGCGCGCCGAGATCATTGCCGCGAATGCCGAGGATCTGGCCTATGGCGAGGCAAAGGGGCTCACGCCTGCCATGATGGACCGTC
Source organism: Thioclava kandeliae (assembly GCF_040297545.1). Taxonomy (NCBI): domain Bacteria; kingdom Pseudomonadati; phylum Pseudomonadota; class Alphaproteobacteria; order Rhodobacterales; family Paracoccaceae; genus Thioclava; species Thioclava kandeliae. The sequence continues at coordinate 227,998 of NZ_JAYWLC010000004.1, read as the reverse complement.
TGAAGCTTGACGAGGCGGGGATCGAGGGGATCTGCAAGGGCCTGCGCACCATCGCCGCACAAGAGGATCCTGTGGGCGCGGTGATCACCGAATGGGACCGCCCCACGGGGCTGCATATCCAGCGTGTGCGCACGCCGCTCGGTGTGGTGGGGGTGATCTACGAATCGCGTCCCAATGTGACTGCCGATGCCGGTGCACTCTGCCTGAAATCCGGCAATGCGGTGATTCTGCGTGGTGGCTCGGAGAGCTTCCATTCCTCGCGGGCGATCCATGCCTGTCTGGTCGAGGGGTTGAAAGCCGCAGGTCTGCCCGAGGCGGCGATCCAGCTGGTGCCCACCCGTGACCGTGATGCCGTGGCCGCGATGCTGCAGGCGGTCGAATATATCGACGTGATCGTTCCGCGCGGGGGCAAGGGGCTCGTAGGGCTCGTCCAGCGCGAGGCGCGCGTGCCGGTCTTCGCGCATCTGGAAGGGATCTGCCATATCTATGTCGATGGCAGCGCCGATCTGGACAAGGCCCGCCGTATCGTGATCAACGCCAAGACCCGCCGGACGGGGATCTGCGGGGCAATGGAATGCCTGCTGATCGACCGCGCTTTCTGGGACAGGCATGGTGATGTGCTGATCCGCGATCTTCTGGCCAAGGGCGTCGAGGTGCGCGGGCAGGGTGATCTGCTGGGCACCGAGGGCGTGGTCGAGGCCGCCGAGGATGATTACGGGCGTGAATTCCTCGATATGATCTGCGCGGCCAAAATCGTGGAGGGGGTGGATGAGGCCATTGCCCATATCCGCCGCTACGGCTCCAACCATACCGAAGCGATCCTGGCCGAGGACAAGGCGCCTGTGGCACGCTTCTTCCAGCGGCTCGATAGCGCGATCCTCATGCATAACGCCTCGACCCAATTCGCCGATGGCGGGGAATTCGGGATGGGTGCCGAGATCGGGATTGCCACCGGCAAGATGCATGCGCGCGGCCCCGTGGGGGCCGAGCAACTGACCTCGTTCAAGTATCTTGTCACGGGGGATGGCGCGACCCGCGCCTGAGTATCGCCCGATTTAAAGGCCGCAGTGCAGAAAGCATGTGCTGCGGCTTTTTGTGTCTTTGACATAAGATAGGCATGCTTTCTATATTTCCTGCGTGCCAACCGCCCTTCCGGAGAATTCCCATGACCGCCCAGATCCCCCCCGGCCGCCGTCTGTTCTCGCGCAATTTGCGTCTGAGTTTCTTTGTCCTTTGTGCTATCTACCCGCTGGTCACGGCGCTCCTCTATGTGGTGCTGCCGCTGATGGACGGGCATCCGCTCTTTACGGTGACTGCCGTGGTCTGTCCCATTGTCGTGCTGTCGATGGTCTATGCGATCATCCCCACCATCCATCGCCGTCTTGGGCATCTACTTTAAGATCATATTCCAACCATTTGCAAAAAATAAAAAACCGGCGTCTTGCGCCGGTTTTCTGTTTGCTGCTCGCGCATGGATCAGAAGCCGATACGGGCTTCGGTCTCGCCGATCTCCCATGCGATATGGCGTCCGTGGAGTGCCGCCTCGCGCGGTAGCAGCAGAAACTGGACCTGCGCCGGACGGAGGTCTTCGGGCGCCTGTCCGTTCAGCGCATTCCACAGTGCCTCGTCGGGTTTGGTGCGCCGCGTTTCGGCCACCAGATGCCATTCGCCATTGATCTCTGTAATCACCAGCCGCCCGCCGAAGGGCAGCGCGGTTTCCATGCAGAGCATCGCCAGATAGGCCATCTTCACGAAATGACGGGGCTGGTCGCCTTCAGCCTGCCATTCATATTTCATCCGGCCCGTCGCGGACATCTCGGCCAGAAGGTTGCGGATCTCGTTCTGGCTGACGCGCTGCTCGGTGCTCGATTGTCCGAAGGCCACGCGGAAGAACTTCACCCGCGCATTGGCCGCGTTCACGCTCTCGGCGATCAACTGCATCTCGGGGCTCATCGCGCCACCTGCCATCGCCAAAAGCTCTACCCCATTGCTGATTGCGCCCAAAGGGCTGATAAGGTCATGACACAGACGCGAACCGACAAGGGCCACCAGATCGGCCTCGGAAGCCTCGGTATTGGCGTCAGAAGGAAGCAATTGAGAAGACAGGGCAGTCATGAACGAATTCCTCGAGCCGGGTATGTTGGTCCGGAACCCGAAAGCGCCGGAATGGGGTGTAGGTCAGGTGCAATCGCGCGTGGGCGACAAGATCACCGTCAATTTCCGCGAGGCGGGTAAACAGGTGGTTGACGGTCGGGTGATCGCGTTGACTCTCGTTATTGAAGATTAAAGTTGAGGAAAGGTTAACGCCGATTTTGCCACGCGGGTCAATCGGCGCCTCCCAACCTGCTTGCCTTTTGAGCGCTCTCTTGCCACAAACTCGGCAAGAGCGTGCGACATGCTTGCAAAAGTGGATTGAAATGCCATGGAATCCAGTCGTTTAGAGGTTCGTCTTGCGGCGAGCGAGGAAGATCTTCTGGCCTCGCAACGGCTGCGCTATCAGGTCTTCGTGGCCGAGCTGGGCGGGGGTGGCGCGATGGTTAATCACGCAGCCCAACTCGAATGCGATGCCTTCGATCCCGTTTACGATCATCTTCTATTGGTTGATCCCGCCATCGATCCTGAGACGCTCAGCCATGTGGTGGGAGTCTATCGTCTCCTACGTTCGGATCGTGCGGCGGCCTTCGGGCGCTATTATTGCGATGAGGAATACGATCTCGGGCCGCTCAAGGCCCTGAACCGCCCGATGCTCGAGCTTGGGCGCTCCTGCGTCCATCCCGATCATCGCGGAGGCGCGGCCATGTTCCTGCTCTGGAACGGGCTGGCAGACTATGTGCTCACGAACCGGATCGAGATCCTGTTCGGGGTGGCCTCTTTCCATGGCACCGACCTGCAGGCGCTGAAGATGCCTCTTGCGTGGCTCCACCATCATCACCGCGCCCCAGACGCGCTGCGGGCGCGGGCACGCGTCTTCCAGCCGATGGATCTGGTGCCGCCCGAGGCGCTCGACCGGCGCGCGGCGATGGCAGCCATGCCCAATCTGATCAAGTCCTACCTCAAGCTCGGTGGCTTCGTGGGCGAGGGTGCTTTTATCGATCATGATTTCAACACGACCGATGTGCTGGTGATGATGGACACGACCGCCATGAGTGCGAAACATCGCAGCTTCTATACCCGCAGGGTCGAGGTATGACCCGCCCCGTACCGTCGCCCACTTGGATGGGTGAGGCGCCCCCAGCGCCGCCCACACCCCGTTCGGGCGACAGGCTCCGGCTAAGCGTTCGGTGTGTCTGTGTGGTGCTCGTGTTCCTGTGCGGGCTCGGGGCGATGGGCGTCTCACGGCTGATCGAGACCGTTCTGCGTCGGTCCGACCGGCCGCTTTCGGTGCATATCCCGCGGCTGGTCTCGCGGGCGACCGTCGCAATCCTGGGGATCGGCCTCACGATCCGGGGCCGACCGATGCGTCATGCGGGGGCGGTGGTATGCAATCACGGATCATGGTTCGACATTCTCGCGCTCAATGCCGCGAGTAATGTGTTTTTCGTGGCCAAATCCGAGGTGGCCGGCTGGCCGGGGATCGGGCTTCTGGCACGGATCGCGGGGACGGTCTTTATCCGTCGTGACCCGCGCGAGGCGGCCGCCCAGGCCCGCCTGTTCGAGACCCGGATCCGCGCAGGCCACAGGCTTCTGTTCTTCCCCGAAGGCACCTCCAGCGATACGCGTCGGGTTCTGCCATTCAAATCGACCCTGTTTCAGGCCTTTTTCACCGAGGATCTGCGCGCGCGGATGTGGGTCCAGCCGGTCAGCCTGCGCTATCATGCCCCTTCAGGCGAGGATCCGCGCTTTTACGGATGGTGGGGCGATATGGCCTTTGCCCCGCATCTCGAGAAGCTTCTGAAGGCAAGACGCGGGGGACGGATCACGCTGGTCTTTCATCCGCCTCTGGCCGTGGCCGCGCATCGCGACCGCAAGGCGCTGGCCGCGGCCTGTGAGGCGGCAGTCAGGGACGGCTTCTCAGCCCTGTAAAAGCTGCGCGCGGTAATAGCGCAGCACATGGAGACGGATGGCGGTGGCCAGCCCCATCTCGACCCCGCGGGCCACATCTATTTCCGCGGCCAGCGCATTGATCCCCATATCGCGTTCGCGCGCGATGTCGCGGAAGGCCTGCCAGAACTCGTCCTCCAGCGTAACCGAGGTGCGGTGCCCGCCGAGTGTCAGGGAATGTTTGCGCGGGCGGCTCATGTCTCGCTCTGCTCCCCATCATCCTTGTCCAGACGATGAGCGTCGAGATGGCGCTTGGCGGCCAGATCGTCCGCTTCGTCGCGCGCGCGCTCGGCCTTGGTGCGGCCGAATTTCACAGCATTGGCGTCAGCCGCCGCGCGCTTCTCGGCGCGGGCCTTGGTTTTGCGGAACTGGTTGAGATTGGTCACATTGCTCATTGCGTGATTTTGCCATGACAGAGGCAGGCTGAAAAGACCCCGCAAACATATATCGGGACTGCGCGTTTTCTGCGCCGATATGATGCAGATCAAATGAGCTTTTTGCCGATGCGGTTACGGAGGGACGGCAAAGAGTAGGACGGGGTGCATCATGACAGGCCATGGCAGCGCAAACCAAGCGGCGCAGGACGAGGCGCTATCGCGCGCAAAACGCGGGCGGAGGGTGCTGAACTCTCTGATGGCGCCCGAGGCGGGACGGTTGCGCGGCGCCTCGGGCCTGTCGGTTCTCGCGGCACTGGTCTGGCCCTTGCAGGCGTGGTGTGTGGCGCATGTTCTGGGCGCGCTCCTTGCGGGACAGAACGCCGGGGCGCTGATACCGTCGCTCGTGTTCGGCTTGCTCGGGGGGCTCAGGGCGGCGCTCAACTGGGGCGCGGAGGGGCTGGCGCAAGGGGCGGCCAACCGCACGGTCGGGTGCTTGCGCGCGCGGATCGTGGCGCAGGAAGCCGCGTCGGGCGAGGAGAACCGCTTTGGCGGGGCGGGGGCCATCGCCGCCCTTGCCGGCGAGAAGGCCGAGTTGTTGCGGCCCTATATCACCCGCTACCGCCCCGCACAGTTCCGCGTGGGGGTGGTGCCGCTCCTGTTTCTCGGGGTGGCGCTCTGGCAGTCCTGGGCGGTGGCCGTGATCTTCGCGGTTTCAGGCCCGCTGATTCCGGTCTTCATGGCACTTGTGGGGATGGCCGCGAAAGAGGCTTCCATGCGCCAGCTGGGCGAGATCGGCACGCTCAACGATATGCTGGTCGAGCGGCTGGGGGCGGTGCTCGATATCCGCGTGCTGGGCGCACAGGACCGCGTGATGGAGGGGTTTGTCGTCCAGACCGGTCGGCTGCGCCAGCGTACGATGGCGGTGCTCGGGGTGGCGTTCCTGTCCTCGACGGTCTTGGAACTCTTCTCGGCCATCGGGGTGGCGATGGTCGCCGTATTCGTGGGCTTCTCGCTTCTGGGCGAGATCTCTTTCGGCACTTGGGGGGCGGGGCTTTCGCCCGAGGCGGGGATTTTCCTTCTGCTGATCGCGCCGGAATTCTACCAGCCTTTGCGCGATCTGTCGGCGGCATGGCATGACCGTGCATCGGCAGAAGCGGTGGGCGCCGAACTCGAGGACTGGCAGAACGGCCAAGCCGCGCCTCTCGTGGGGAAAGGCGCGCAGGCCGCACCGCTGGCAGGGCTGTGCACTGTGCAGGCAAGCGGGCTCGTGATCCATGGTCGTGCCTTGCCGGATGTGAGCGTCGATGCAGGAGAGAGTATCGCGCTGGTCGGGCCCTCCGGGGCGGGCAAGACCACGCTTTTGCGCCTGTTGGCAGGGGGGCTCACGCCCGAGGCAGGATATGTCCGTGTGGGGGGGCAACCGCTTGTGCCCGAGACCGCCGATGCGTGGCGGGCGCGTCTGGGCTGGATGCCACAGGCCCCGCATTTCCTTTCGGGTACGTTGCGCGAGAGCCTGATGCTGCCCGAGGGGGCAGATCCTTGGCCCGCGCTGGCACAGGCGGGTGTGGCGCAGGTCGTGCGCGCGCTGCCCGAAGGGCTCGAGACGCCTCTGGGCGAGACGGGAGGTGGTCTGTCGGGCGGCGAGGCGCGGCGGATCATGCTGGCGCGGGCGCTGGCGCGCCGTCCCGATCTGCTGCTGGCTGATGAACCCACTGCCGATCTGGATACCGAGACTGCAGCCGCCGTTACCACCGGGCTGCTGGCGGCCCACGGGCGCGGCATGGGGCTGGTTATCGCGACCCATGACATGGCGCTGGCGGAGAAAATGGACCGGATCATCCGGCTGGAGGCGTAAGATGAGAGACCTTTTCGCGATATTCCTGCGTCTTCTGCGGGCCAATTCCTGGGCGATGGCGCGGGGCTGGGCGCTGAGCCTGACCGTGCTGGTCATGGGAGCCGCGCTTCTGGGGCTGTCGGGGTGGTTCATCGTGGCGGCGGCTGCTGCGGGGCTGATCGGGATGGGTTCGGTCTTCGACGTGTTCCGCCCCTCGGCCATGGTGCGTTTTCTGGCGCTCGGACGGGCGGCGGGGCGCTATGGCGAGCGGCTTCTGACCCATGATGCCACCCTGCGCGGGCTCGAGGCGCTGCGGGCCGATGTTCTGCGCGGCTATCTGGGGGCGGGATACCGGACGATGACCCGCATCCGTGGCGCGCAGGCGCTCAATCGGCTGACGGCCGATGTCGATGCGCTGGACGGTGTCTCGCTGCGACTGTTCCTGCCGGTGATGGCGGCGCTTGGCACCCATGCGCTGGTCTATCTGGTGCTTCACTGGTTGTTGGGCGGCATGATCGCCGCATGGATCGGATTGGGCTATACCTTGGGCGGGGCGCTGATCCTGATTTGGGCCGCGCGGACCTCGGCCCGCGTGGCGCGTGCGCGCGAGGAGGCGGCCCAGTCTTTCCGCACGGGCCTGATCGACATGATCCGTGCCCGTCGTGATCTGGCGGTCTACGGGCGCCTTGCGGGGCAGGCCGTGCAGGTGCAGGCCGCCCAAGACTTGCACGACGGGTTTAGCCAGCGGCAGGATGCCGCCGAACGCAGGGTCGGGCTGACGCTCAACCTGCTCCTGCAGCTGGTTGCGGCAGGGGCGCTCGGGCTCGGGATTGCCACGGTGAATGCGGGCGGCTTTGCGCCGTCCTATGCCGCGCTCGGGTTCTTTGCGGCGCTCGGGCTGGCAGAGACGATCGCGCCGCTGCGCCGCCTTGCGCCCGATCTGGGGCGGATGCGGATGGCGGCCACGCGGGTGCGCGGCCATCTGCCCGGTCCCGAGGCACCGGCCAGCCCCGCCGTTACACCACCGCGCAGCGCGCAATTGACGGTGTCGCATCTGTCGCTCTGCCGGCCCGATACCGCACAGCCCATTATCGAGGATCTGTCCTTCGATCTCGGACCGGGGCAGTGGCTTGCCGTGACCGGAGCGAGCGGTCGGGGCAAATCCACGCTCCTGCTGGCGCTGGCGGGGTTGATGCCTTTTGACGGCGAGATCAGGCTCGGGCAGATCCCGATCGCCACGCTCGACGAGGCGTCCCTGCGCGAGAGGGTGGCCTATCTGCCCCAGCGCAGCGCCCTGATGGCGGGCACCCTGCGCGAAAACCTCTGTCTTGGCGATGACCGGATCACCGATGCCGATCTGGACGCGGTTATCGACGCCTGTGCTTTGCGGGAGGTGATCCGCCTGCGCGGTGGCCTCGATATGGTCATCGGTCCGCGTGGCGAAGGGCTTTCGGGCGGCGAGGCAAGGCGCGTCACTTTGGCGCGGTTACTCCTGCGCCGTCCCGATCTCCTGCTCCTCGACGAGCCGACCGAGGGGCTCGACGACGCCACCGCACTCCATGTGCTAAGGGAAATCCGTGCCATCCTGCCGCAGTCCGCCATTCTTTCCGCCTCGCATAAACACGTAGAGGTTGAGATATCTGATAGGGTGATAATCCTGTAATTGCGCATTTGATTTCTACTTTTTGACCCAGATCAAGGAGGCCGCGCGAGTGCAGGCTTACTCGGGTCGCATAAGAAAACGCGAATGGGAAACTCATCTTTCCCGCTAGGAGCTGAGGATATGGATTTCGGTATCGTCGAGCTGTCACGGTTTCAATTTGCCATGACTGCGATGTATCACTTCCTCTTCGTGCCGCTGACGCTGGGTCTGTCGATCCTCGTGGCGATCATGGAGACGGTGTATGTGATGACCAACCGCCCCATCTGGCGCCAGATGACCAAGTTCTGGGGCCTTTTGTTCGGGATCAACTTTGCCATCGGGGTCGCCACCGGCATCACGATGGAATTCCAGTTCGGGATGAACTGGAGCTATTATAGCCATTATGTGGGCGACATCTTTGGCGCGCCTCTGGCCATCGAGGGGCTGATGGCCTTCTTCCTCGAGGCGACCTTCGTGGGGCTGTTCTTCTTCGGCTGGGACAAGATGTCGAAGACCGCGCATTGCGTCGTGGCGTGGCTCGTGGCTATCGGCTCGAACTTCTCGGCGCTCTGGATCCTTATCGCCAATGGCTGGATGCAGAACCCCGTGGGGGCCGAGTTCAACCCGATGACCATGCGCATGGAGATGGTGGATTTCTTCGCTGTGCTCTTCAACGAGGTGGCGCAGGCGAAATTCGTCCATACCGTTTCGGCAGGCTATGTGACCGCTTCGGTCTTCGTGATCGGCGTCTCGGCATGGTTCCTGCTGCGCGGGCGTCATACCGAGCTTGCGCGCCGTTCGATCACCGTCGCCGCAGCCTTCGGTCTGGCCTCGGCGCTCTCTGTGGTGCTTCTGGGCGACGAGTCGGGCTATAATGCGACCCATACGCAGCGCATGAAACTTGCCGCCATCGAGGGGATGTGGGAGACCGAGCCCGCGCCTGCGCCCTTCACCGCTTTCGCCATCCCCGATCAGGAGGCGCGCGAGAACCGCTACGCGATCCATATCCCCTATCTGATGGGGCTGATCGGTACGCGCTCTCTGACCACCTCGATCCCCGGGATTGACGATCTGGTGGAGGAATCAGAGGCCCGTATCCGCAATGGTCTGATCGCCTATGACGCCTTGATGACCTTCCGTCAGGACCGTGCAGCCACCGCGCCCGAGGTAATGAAAACCTTCGAGGACCATTCCGGCGATCTGGGTTATGCGTTCTTGCTGAAGAAATATGTCGAGGATCCGCGCGAGGCATCCGATGCGCAGATCAAGCAGGCGGCGGCGGACACCGTGCCGCAGGTCTGGCCGCTCTTTTGGGCCTTCCGCATCATGGCCGTTCTGGGCTTCTTGATGATCGGCACGATGGCTTATATGTTCTACCGCTCGTCCTTCAAGGGCATGCATTATCCGCGCCCGATGCTGCGTTTGGCGGTCTGGATGATGCCTGCGCCGTGGATCGCCGCCGAGATGGGGTGGTTCGTGGCGGAATTCGGGCGTCAGCCATGGACGGTAGACGGGATCCTGCCGACGGCGCTTTCGGTCTCCGCGCTCTCGGCCACCGAAGTCCTGATGACCATCATCGGCTTCATCCTGTTCTATACCGTGCTCTTCATTATCGAGATGGGTTTGATGCTGAAATACATCAACAAGGGCCCGTTCGAGGATGTGGCGGAAACCGAAAGCTGGATGGCCAGCCACAAGACCCGTCTGAGCGGCAAGGCGGCAGCCGATGCCATCGCGGAACCTGCGGAGTAAATTGCTATGATCCTTCATGACCTTATCAGCTATGACGTGCTGCGGGTGATCTGGTGGGTGCTCCTGGGCATCCTGCTGATCGGCTTCGCCGCGACCGACGGGTTCGACATGGGCACTGCCGCCCTGATGCCCTTCATCGGCCGCACCGACACCGAACGCCGCGTGGTGATCAACACCGTCGGCCCCGTCTGGGAAGGCAACCAGGTATGGCTCATCCTCGGCGGTGGCGCGATCTTCGCGGCCTGGCCGCCGCTCTATGCGGTCAGCTTCTCCGGCTTCTATCTGGCGATGTTCGTGGTGCTTGCATCCTTCATCGTGCGTCCGGTGGCGTTCAAATACCGCTCCAAACGCGAGGGTCTCGTCTGGCGGCGCAACTGGGACTGGGCTTTGTGCCTCTCGGGGGCGGTTCCGGCGCTTCTCTTCGGCGTGGCCGTGGGCAATGTGATCCAGGGCGTGCCCTTCCATCTGACCGATGATTTGCACACCGTCTACGAGGGCGCTTGGTATATGAAATTCATCGGGCTTCTCGATCCCTTCTCGCTGCTGGCAGGGGTGGTCTCGCTTTCGATGCTCGTCATGCATGGTGGTGCATGGGTGAACCTGAAGGCCGAAGGGATCGTGGCGGCGCGCGCCCGTGCTATCGGCGCCAAGGCAGCCCTCGTCGCGGTGGCGGCCTATGTGCTGGCCGGGATCTGGCTGGCCTTCATCCCGGGCTATGCCTTCAGCGGTGATGTGCCGGTCGATGGCCCCTCGAACCCGCTGCATTTCACGGTGATCCGCTCGGCCACATGGCTTTCGGCCTATGCTGACCGCCCGTGGATCGTGATCGCACCGGCCTTGGGCATCGTCTGCGCGCTCCTGACCCATCTGGGCCTGAAAGCGGGGCGCGAGGGCTCGACGATGATCCTCTCGGGTGTCGCGGTGCTCGGCGTGATCTCTTCGGTCGGGCTCACGATGTTCCCCTTCATCATGCCCTCGAGCACGGCGCTCAACTCCTCGCTTGCTGTCTGGAACGCGTCCTCCTCGCATCTGACGCTGTTTATCATGCTGGTCTCGGCGGTGATTTTTGTCCCGATCATCCTCGCCTATACGAGCTGGGTCTATAAGGTGCTCTGGGGCAAGGTCACCGAGGATGACATCACCGGCAACTCCCATTCGGTCTATTGAGGAAAGGAACGACAGATGTGGTATTTCGCATGGATTCTGGGCCTTCCGCTGGCCGCCATCTTCGCCGTCATGAACGCGATGTGGCTTGAGCTGAAGGAAGACCAGAAGCGGATCGACGGTAAATAGGCATAGGCCCAAAACGACTTGTGCGGGCGAGGGGCGGCAGGGATGCCGCCCCTTTGTCTTGAGGCGGTCTCGGGGGCAGGTTAGGGTGGGCTATGACACAGTGGCGTCCCGCTCCCCGTATCCGGTTCAAAGTGCTTGGCCTGCATTGGCGCGACGGGCGGCTTCTGGCCGCCGAGGTGCCCGATGATGCCGGTCGGGTCAAAGGTGTTCGGCCCTTGGGGGGCACAGTCGAATTTGGCGAGACGGCCGAGGCCGCGCTCCGGCGCGAATTCCACGAGGAGTTGGGGGTCGAGATTGGCCTACGGGGAGCGCCGGTTTTCATCGAGAACCTCTACCATCATGAAGGCCATCAGGGGCACGAGATCCTCGCGCTTTACGAGATCACTCTGCCGGAGGGCGCGTTCGAGGGCGAGACGCGCCTACAGTTCCACGAGGATAGCGGTGTCGTGTGCTTTGCCCAGTGGTTCGATCCAGCGACGCTTGATCAGGACGGTGGTCCGAAGCTTTTTCCCGACGGCCTGAAAGCCCTTTTGAAACGCTTGGGATCATGAAAAAGGCCAGCCCGAGGGCTGGCCTTTCCGTTACCCTTTGACGGGCAGATCAGTCATTGGGGCCGATCATCAGCTCGGGGCGGACGACCTCGTCGAAGGTCTTTTCGTCCACGAAGCCGAGCGCGATGGCTTCCTGCTTCAGCGTGGTGCCGTTCTTATGCGCGGTCTTGGCAACCTTGGTGGCGTTGTCATACCCGATGGTCGGCGCAAGGGCAGTGACCAGCATGAGCGACTCGTGCAGGAGCTTCTCGATACGCGGCTCGTTGGCCTCGATGCCCACCACCATGTTATCGGTGAAGGCCGAGGCGCTATCGCCCAGAAGCTGCATGGATTGCAGCACGTTATAGGACATCATGGGGTTATAGACGTTCAGCTCGAAATGGCCTTGGCTTCCTGCGAAGCCGACAGCGGCATTGTTGCCCATGACATGGGCACAGACCATGGTCAGTGCTTCGGCCTGCGTCGGGTTCACTTTACCCGGCATGATCGAGGAGCCCGGCTCGTTTTCCGGCAGGATCAGCTCGCCCAGACCGCAACGCGGGCCCGAGCCCAGAAGACGGATGTCATTGGCGATCTTGAAGAGCGAGGCCGCAACCGTGTTGAGCGCGCCCGAGAACATGACCATCGCGTCATGGGCTGCAAGTGCCTCGAACTTGTTGGGGGCGGTAACGAAGGGCAGGCCGGTGATCTCGGCCATATTTGCCGCAACCGCCTCGCCCCAGCCTTTCTTGGTGTTCAGGCCGGTGCCGACGGCGGTGCCGCCCTGTGCCAGCTCGTAGATGTCACCAAGGCAGGCCTCGACGCGCGCGATGCCCTTGCGGACCTGATGCGCATAGCCGCCGAATTCCTGACCAAGGGTCAGAGGGGTCGCATCCTGCGTATGGGTGCGGCCGATCTTGATGATGTCCTTGAAGGCTTCCGATTTCGCTTCGAGCGCCTCGGCCAGCTTGGTGAGGCCCGGGATCAGCACATCACGTGCCGACATGGCGATACCGACATGCATCGCGGTCGGGAAGGTGTCGTTGGAGGACTGACCCATATTGCAGTGGTCATTGGGGTGGACGGGTTTTTTCGAGCCCATCTCGCCGCCCAGCATCTCGATGGCGCGGTTCGAGATCACCTCGTTCGCGTTCATGTTGGACTGGGTGCCCGAACCCGTCTGCCAGACGACCAGCGGGAAGTTGTCATCGAACTTGCCGTCGATCACTTCGCCTGCTGCCGCGATGATCGCATCAGCGATTTTCGCATCCATCGCGCCATTGGCCTTGTTGGCCATCGCGCAGGCTTTCTTGATCACGCCGAGGGCGCGGATGATCGGCACCGGCTGCTTTTCCCAGCCGATGGGGAAATTCAGTATCGAGCGCTGCGTCTGCGCGCCCCAGTATTTGTCTGCGGGAACTTCCAGCGGACCGAAGCTATCGGTCTCGGTACGGGTCGCGGTCATAGTGGGCCTCCGTAATAACCAGCTCTGGCCGCTAAAAATCGGGCCAGCCGTGAACGTGTTTTTGTCTAAGCGGTAGGGCGCGGGAATGCAAACGGTATACGCATGTATACGGGCGCTAACACAGTAAAAGACCGCCCCGAGGGGCGGTCGCTGCAACAGTTAGGATTTACGGAATTTATCGAGGCTGACAACTTCGGCCTCGGGCCGCACGCCCGAGGGGGGCGGATCGTCGTCATCATTCTCGGTATCATCGGTTTGATCGTCGCCATCCTCGTCCGAATCCTGCGTCTCGAATCTGAGGCCGAACTCAACGGAAGGATCCACAAAGGTCTGGATCGCATCATAAGGGATATAGAGCGGCTCGGGATTGTTGCCGAAATTCAGCGTCACGCCGAAGCCGTCATCATCGACATTGAGATTGTCGAACCAGTGCTGGATCACCACCGTCATCTCTTCGGGATAACGCGAATGCAGCCAGTCGGCCATCTCGACACCATCTGCCTGCGTGTCGAAGGTTATGAAGAAATGATGCGCGCCGGGAAGTCCGTTCTCGGCCACGTCTGAGAGCACATCCTGAATCAGGCTGCGCATCGCGCGATGCATCAGGTTTCCGTAATCGATGCTGCGGGTCATTCCTTGTCCTTCCATACCTTAGCAGGTGTTCCCTCACCATAGGGGTTTTCATGCCTTTGGAAAGGGGCACTTTTCTGTTGAAGGTTTTCTAGATCGTAGAAACGTTACGAAATCTTTTCGCTCGAGAGGCATAGGGCAACCGTATCCACAGGCAAAAATCCTAGCTGGCTAAACAGACCGATAAGATCGTAATGGTCATGCATGGCCACGATCTTGCCATCGCGAAAACGCAGAAGCGACTGCCCGCTGAATTCGACGTGATTCCCCGATACTTTCGACGTGCCGCTAACCGTCATCAGCACATGAAGGATATCCCCGCTCTCGTAACTATGCCGGATGTCATGACGGATATGGTCGAGATGGGCACGCAGGGCGGGGACGAGCTCTTCCATATCCTCCCGCGTCATCTCGACATCGCTGATCAGTCCGGTGGCATGGGAACAGTCAGACACATAAAGCGACAAGCATTCGGCCCGACCATTGGACCAGACTTCCTGAAGGAATTCTTTATAGAAGCTGAGCTTATCGGACATGAGACCTCGGTGTTATCTTGGCTACAGGTGGTCTTGGGCAGGCTCGGCCTGCGTCAATGGCACTATGTCGATGAATAACAACCAGTTTCACAACGCAGTCGTGACAACCTCGGATCAGACTGCACGGCTTTGTGGCCTCATGCAAGCGCCGCGTGCCGAAAGAGCGGAGAGGATGGGGAAAAGGTGCAGGATTCTGTTGCAAGGCTCCTGCGGGCCCCGCCTTACGCTGCTAAGCGCAAGGAGTTAGGTTTCGGAGCTTAAGCTGCTTACGCAGCCAGAGCTACCGGAGCACGATTGTCGTTTGCAATTGTACTTTTTGAACCGATAACGGTGGTATCTCACCGAGACAAAGCTACATCTTTAGACGTTCGTCGATCCTATTTCGGCCCCATGATCCCAAACGAAAGGATATATGGTGGAGCCGCCGGGTACCGCCCCCGGGTCCGATCCGTGTATTACATGCGCGTTTATGTCCATAGTCCGAGGCAAGCCCCGAACAGGATTGGATATAGGCCGCCATTTTTCGGGTTTCAAGCTCTCTACGCGATCTGTCGCCTAAAAAGGTTACAAAACGCCGCCTGATGGGGCGCAAGAACGCAGCGCGGGGCTTTTCAACCCCGCGACCGCATGCTAGCAGGCGAACGATATTCATTCTCCCGTGCCCGCAGGATCACCCGCGCGGGCAAGACGCAAAAGAAAGAGCTTAGCATGGCTACCGAACGCACGCTGTCGATCATCAAACCCGACGCAACCCGCCGCAACCTGACCGGTAAGATCAACGCCAAGTTCGAGGAAGCGGGTCTCCGCATCGTCGCACAAAAGCGCATCAAACTGTCGATGGAACAAGCCGGCAAGTTCTATGAAGTCCACAAAGAGCGTCCCTTCTACGGCGAACTGTGCGAGTTCATGGCCTCCGAGCCGGTTGTCGTGCAGGTTCTGGAAGGCGAAGGCGCTATCCTGAAAAACCGTGAAGTCATGGGCGCAACCAACCCCGCAGATGCGGCAGAAGGCACCATCCGCAAGGAATACGCTCTGTCCGTCGGCGAGAACTCGGTCCACGGTTCGGACGCACCGGAAACCGCAGCGGAAGAAATCTCCTTCTTCTTCTCGGGCCTCGAGCTGGTCGGCTGATTTCGGGTTATTCCGGAAGGTCAGAACATGGAAAAGCCGCCCCTCAGGGGGCGGCTTTTTCAATTTGGCGCATAGGCGATCAGGCGCGTGCCGAGATCCGGTGGCTACAGGCCGAGACAGGCGGTATCCCTTCAGGCAGAAGCAGGATCTCTTCAAGCCGGTCGTTATTGTCGACGAGATCGGCGAGGCTGTAGCGGTCCAACTCGCCGAAGAAGGCCTCCAGCGCCTTGGCAAGGGCTGTGCGCAACATGCAGCCCTGCGCCAGAGGGCAGGTGTTGGCCTCGGCGTCGAAACATTCGGCAAAGGGCAGGCCGCCCTCGAAATCGCGAAATACCGCGCCCACCGAGATTTCCGAGGCGGCTCGCGCCAGCTGCATGCCGCCCGCGCGCCCGCGGCGGGTCTCGATATATCCACGCTGGGAAAGTGTGTTGATCACCTGCGCCAGATGGTTTTCCGACGCATTGCAGTTCTCGGCGATCTCGGATTTGCGGACCGTGCGGCCCGCATTGATGGCACAGAACATCAGGCTGCGCATGGCGAGATTGGTTCGGATGGTAAGTCGCATGGGATCTCCTCGTTTCGGCTATCCTACGCCTGCTGTGAAAAGAGGGATTTGACATAGATCATGTAGCGAAAATCCATGTTTGGACTTTTCCCGCTCCACAATTGGGGGTTGACGCTTAGCGGCCTTCGCGTCACGGCTTGCGTATCGGGGTTTCGCATGGGAGGCGGATCATGGCGCTTGAGGATGCAAAACATCAGGTAGACGAGGCCTTTACCCGACAGAACCGGCGCGGGCTCAGCTACGAGAACGCATTTGGCGGCGCGACCAGTTTCCTGCGCAGGCGCTACAGCAAGGAGCTGGTGGGGGCTGATATCGCCGTAACCGGTATTCCCTTCGATCAGGCCGTCACCAACCGTCCCGGCGCGCGGTTCGGGCCGCGCGCGATCCGCGAGGTCTCGACCCTTCAGGCATTTGACGCGCCCTATGGCTGGGGCTACGATCCGCTCTCGGCACTCAATATCATAGACTACGGTGATCTGGCCTTCGATTACGCCAATGTCGCCGAGACTCCGTCGCGGATCACCGAGCACTTGCGCCAGATCGTACAGGCCGGCGTGACGCCGCTCTCCATGGGGGGCGATCATTATATTACGTTGCCGATCTTGCGCGCCGTGGCCGAGCGGTTCGGCCCCGTGGCGCTGATCCAGTTCGATGCGCATTCCGATACATGGGCCGATGATGATCCGGCGCGGATCGATCACGGCACATTCCTTTACAAAGCCATCAAGGAAGGGCTCGTCGACCCCAAGGCCTCGGCCTCGATCGGTATCCGCACCGATAACCCCGACACGCTCGGGGTCACTATCCTCGATGCGCCCTCCGTGCATCGCAACGGGGTGGATGCGGTGGTGACGAAGGTCAAACAGCTTGTCGGTAAACGGCCCTGCTACATCACCTTCGATATCGATTGCCTCGATCCGGCCTTCGCGCCGGGGACGGGCACACCGGTCTGGGGTGGGCTTGCCAGCTGGCAGGCTGCCGAAATCCTGCGCGGCCTGCGCGGTGTGACGCTGATCGGTGGCGATGTGGTGGAGGTCTCGCCGCCCTATGACACGACGGGTGCCACGGCCATCGCAGGCGCCCATGTATTGAGCGAACTGATCGCGCTGCGCGGGCTCGTGGATGCCGGAACAAGTCTTTAATACGTCGGGTAAGTTTCCGGTTACATTAGGGAGCTAAACTCGCTACTAGCCCGTCGAAATGCGCTTTAGAGGAGAAAGCCATGCATTCAAAAGATGTTAGCCGCTTTATGCCCATGATCCTATGCGGGGTGCTGGCGCTGTTATCGCTACTCGGTGTCATCTTCCACAGCATCTTCTGGCTCACATTCCTGATCTTTGGTGCACTCTTCTTTGTTGGCTTCTACGATGTCCGTCAAACCCGCCACGCGGTGCTGCGCAACTATCCGATCATGGGGCATATGCGCTACCTGCTGGAAAGCATCCGCCCCGAGATCCGGCAATATCTGATCGAGGCCGATCAGGACGAGGAGCCCTTCTCGCGCGAGGAGCGGACGCTGGTCTATCAGCGCGCCAAGGATGTCGAGGATGCGCGTGCCTTCGGGACCAAACAGCGGGTCTATGATTCGGGCTATCAATGGCTGACCCATTCGGTCCAGCCGCGCCATATCGAAAGCCATGATTTCCGCGTCACCATTGGCGGCCCGGATTGCCAACAGCCGTATTCCGCCTCGATCTACAATATCTCGGCCATGTCCTTCGGGGCTCTGTCTGCCAATGCAATTCAGGCGCTCAATACCGGTGCCAAACTGGGCGGCTTTGCCCATGATACGGGAGAGGGGTCCATCTCGCGCTACCACCGCGCGGGCGGGGGCGATCTGATCTGGGAGATCGGGTCCGGCTATTTCGGTTGCCGCAACCATGACGGCTCGTTCAATCCCGAGACCTTCGCGCAGCGCGCGCAGGAGCCGCAGGTGAAGATGATCGAAATCAAGCTGAGCCAGGGCGCGAAACCGGGGCATGGGGGCATGCTGCCTGCGGCCAAAATCACGCCCGAGATCGCCGAGGCGCGTGACATCCCGATGGATCAGGACTGTATCTCGCCCGCCTCGCATTCGGCTTTCTCGACGCCGCTGGAATTGTGCCATTTTATCAAACAGCTGCGGGATCTTTCGGGTGGCAAGCCAGTGGGCTTCAAGCTCTGCGTCGGTCACCGCCGCGAGTTCATGTGCATGCTGAAGGCGATGATCGAAACCGGCATTACCCCCGATTTTATCGTAGTTGATGGCAAGGAAGGGGGCACGGGGGCGGCACCGCTGGAATTTGCCAACCGTCTGGGTATGCCGCTTGTTGAAGGGCTTACCTTTGTCCACAATGCGCTTAGGGGGGCGGGCTTGCGCGAGAAGATCAAGATCGGGGCCTCGGCCAAGATCATCTCGAGCTTCGATATCGCGCGGGTGCTGGCGCTCGGCGCAGACTGGTGCAATTCGGCGCGCGGCTTCATGTTCTCCATTGGCTGCATTCAGGCACAGGCTTGCCACACCAACCGCTGTCCCGTGGGCGTTGCCACCCAAGACCCGCGCCGCTCCAAGGCGCTGGTGGTCGAGGATAAGGCGACCCGCGTGGCCAATTTCCATCGAAACACGATGAAGGCGCTCAAGGAGATGACGGGGGCTGCCGGGCTGGATCATCCCTCGAAATTCCTGCCACACCATCTGATGATGCGGGAGAAGGACCGTCAGATGGTCGTGGGCAGCGAGGTCTATCCCTATATGCCTATAGGTTTCCTGCTGCGCGAGGAAGAGGACCGCTTCGGCTATCTGGCCCGCTGGCACCGTGCACGGGCCGACAGCTTCTTCCCGATCGATGACGGCGTGTGATTTGCCGCTTAAATAGCTCTGCGGCGGCGTGTCGCAGTAGCTGAGTATAAAAACGGCGGCTGTTAAGTCGCCGTTTTATATTAAAAAATAACAGCTCTGCGCTTGGATGTAAGCGGGCTTGCAGTAAGTGCATATAGAAAATGATTTACGGCGCTTGTTCTTTTGGGAAACTCTCCCTAGTTGGGCGAAAGAGGCCAACGGGGTTTCGACCCCCCGAACGCTAGGAACTACCCTATGACAATCGAAAACACTCCCCACGGGGCTACGGTGCAAGGCATCGAGCCTCCCGTTATCAATGCTTCGTCGCGCCTGATCATTCTGGCGCTGGCGCTGGGTGGATTCGCGATCGGTACGACGGAATTCGCCTCTATGGCGGTGCTGCCATATTTCTCCCAGGAACTGGGTGTTGATTCGGCCCGTGCGGCCGATGCGATCAGCGCCTATGCCCTAGGGGTGGTCATCGGTGCGCCGACACTTGCCGTGCTGGGCGCAAAAGTGCGCCGTCGGCTGATGCTGACTTGGCTGATGGTCGCCTTTGCGGTCTTCAATATCCTTTCGGCCTTCGCCCCGACCTTCGGCAGCTTCATGGCAATGCGTTTCCTGTCGGGGCTGCCGCATGGTGCCTATTTCGGCGTGGGTGCGCTTGTGATCGCGGCCGCTGTGCCCAAGGGGAAACGCGCGGCGGCGGTCTCGAAGATGTTCCTCGGACTGACCATCGCCACTACCTTGGGGGTGCCGATGGCCAACGTGCTGGGACAGACAGTGGGCTGGCGCTGGACCTTCGGGCTGGTGGGGCTGATGTCGCTTCTGACGGCGATCTCTGTCTTCCTGACGGCACCGCGCGTGCCGGTTGATCCCACGGCAAGCCCCCTGAAAGAACTGGGTGCGCTGAAGAACCGTCAGGTCTGGCTGACGCTGGCAACCGGCGCGATCGGCTATGGCGGTTTCTTCGCGGTCTATACCTATCTCGTGGATACCTCGACCAAGTCCATGAACCTGCCGGCGTCCTACGAGCCCTTCATCCTGATGCTTGCAGGCGTTGGTATGACTGTTTTCACGATGGTTTACGGTTGGGCATCTGACCGCAGCTACACGGCCACCACGTTCTTTGCGCTGATCGTCGGAACGATCCTGCTCATCGCCTATCCTTGGGCAACTGCTAATGTCGTGACCTTTGCGGCGGTGGTGTTCCTGCTGGGGATTCTCAGCGGTGTCTCGATGCCGCTTCAGATCCGCCTGATGGATGTGGCCAAGGAATCGCAGCAGCTTGCAGCGGCGCTCCATCATGCAGCCTTCAACGTGGCCAATGCGCTGGGGCCGTTCCTTGCCGCGAAGGCGATCGGGGCAGGGTATGATTATCCGGTCTCCGGCCATGTCGGCGCGGTGCTCAGCATCATCGGTCTGGCGATTTTCGGGGTGACAATCCTCGACTGGCGCCGCCGCACCCGTCTGGGCCACGCCTGAACCCCAGACATACCGTGGATCAAAGCGGCCCTTCGGGGCCGCTTTTTCATGTCTGGTGCTTGCGTCCTTCGCGTTGGAATGGTCCTTTCGCCCCGGAGTTCCATTTGCGAAAGGATGCCTAATGGCCAAGATGATTCATTCGATGATCCGTGTGCTGGACGAGACCAAAGCCTGTGCCTTCTACAAAACCGCTTTCGGTCTCGAGGTGGCCGAACGCCTCGATTTTCCCGACTTCACGCTTGTCTACCTCTCGAACTCCGAGACCGGATTCGAGCTGGAGCTGACCGTGAACAAGGGGCAGACGACGCCCTATGACCTCGGCAATGGTTATGGGCACCTTGCGGTTTCGGTCGCCGATCTTGATGCCGAACATGCCCGTTTCGAGGCTGCAGGCCTGGCGCCGCGCAAGATCGTCGAATTCGCACCGGCAGGCACCAGGATCGCGCGGTTCTTTTTTGTCGCCGATCCTGATGGTTACCAGATCGAGGTGCTGGAGCGCTCGGGCCGTTTCGGCTGATATCGGCTGAAGCTGACCGATGTGATACATGCCTCAAGGGCTTGTGCGGAGATAGGCTCTTGGCGGGCTGCGGGAACAGGGGTAGACCCGTGTTTCCGACGACTGCCCGAGACGCATGGAGGAAGCCTTGGACCCCGATCTCCGCATATCCCGTCAGATTGCCACAGATATCTCCGCCCGCACCGATCAGGTGGTTGCGGCGGTAAAACTTCTGGATGAAGGGGCCACGGTTCCTTTCGTCGCGCGTTACCGCAAGGAGGCGACGGGGGGGCTGGACGACAGCCAGTTGCGTCTGCTTTCGGACCGGTTGGTCTATCTGCGCGAGTTGGAAGCGCGGCGCAGCGCGATTGTCAAATCCATCGAGGAGCAGGGCAAGCTGACTGACGCCCTTGCGGCGCAGATTACCAGGGCAGGCACAAAGGCCGAGCTGGAAGATCTCTATCTCCCCTACAAGAAAAAGCGGCGTACCAAAGCGATGATCGCGCGCGAGAACGGGCTGGAACCGCTCCTCGAAGCGATTCTGGCTGATCACGGGGCAGATCCTGAAGGGCTGGCCTCCAGCTATCTTTCCGAAGCCGTGCCGACCGAGAAAGATGCGCTGACCGGCGCGCGTGATATCCTGGGCGAGCGCCTCACCGAGGATGCGGCTTTGCTGGGCCGGTTGCGCGAATGGATGCAGCAGAATGCGATCCTGCGTGGAAAGTTGATCGAGGGGCAGGCCGAAAAAGGTGCCAAATTCTCGGATTATTTCGATCATAGCGAAAAGTGGCAGAGTGCGCCCTCCCATCGGGCGCTGGCATTGTTGCGCGCCTCGAATGAAGGGATCATCACGCTCGATATCGCCCCCGCCGAAGAGATGGCGGGACGGCCGGCCGAGATCGTGGCCGCGTCGCTGGGGTTGCGCGGGCAGGGTGCGGGTGCCCGTTGGCTGGGGCAGGCCGCGGCATGGGCATGGCGGGTGAAACTGTCGCTGTCTATGATGCTCGATCTGCTCGGTGATCTACGCGCGCGCGCGCAGGAGGAGGCGATTGCGGTCTTTGCCCGCAATCTGAAGGATTTGCTTCTGGCAGCTCCGGCTGGTGCGCGGGCGACGCTCGGTCTCGATCCGGGGATCCGAACGGGTGTGAAAGTGGCGGCCATCGACGCGACTGGGAAGGTTTTGGAAACGACCACAATCTACCCGTTCCAGCCCAAGAACGATCTGCGCGGATCGGAGGCGGCGCTACTTGCGTTGATTGCGAAACACCGGATCGAATTGATCGCTATCGGCAATGGCACCGCGTCCCGAGAGACCGAACGCCTCGTCGTGGATGTGCTCAAACGGCTGCCCAAGGGCGTTGCCATTCCGACCAAGGTGATCGTTTCCGAGGCGGGAGCCTCGGTCTATTCCGCGTCAGAACTCGCCGCCCGCGAATTTCCCGATCTGGATGTCAGCCTGCGCGGGGCCGTGTCGATTGCGCGCCGTCTGCAGGACCCCTTGGCGGAACTGGTAAAGATCGAGCCGAAAAGCATCGGCGTCGGGCAGTATCAGCATGATGTCGATCAGCACAAGCTGGGCCGATCCCTCGAGGGTGTGGTCGAGGATGCGGTAAATGCGGTGGGGGTCGATCTCAACACAGCCTCTTCGGC
Source organism: Thioclava kandeliae (assembly GCF_040297545.1). Taxonomy (NCBI): domain Bacteria; kingdom Pseudomonadati; phylum Pseudomonadota; class Alphaproteobacteria; order Rhodobacterales; family Paracoccaceae; genus Thioclava; species Thioclava kandeliae. Next base: position 205,753 of record NZ_JAYWLC010000004.1, on the reverse strand, counting down.
GCTACTGTCCCATGTTTCGGGCCTCGGTCCGGCCCTCGCAGAAGCGATCGTGGCCCATCGTGAGGCGAACGGGGCGTTTGCGACCCGCAAGGAGCTCTTAAAGGTCAGCCGTCTGGGTCCGCGCGCCTTCGAGCAAGCCGCTGGATTCCTGCGTATCCGTGACGGGAAGGAGCCCCTCGACGCATCAGCGGTCCACCCGGAGGCCTATGAAATCGCTCGGGATATCGTGAAATCCTGTGGGCGCGATCTGCGGTCGGTGATGGGGAATGATACAGCATTGCAGAATTTACGGGCGGAGGATTTTCTGCGCGACGGATTCGGTCTCCCGACCATTCGTGATATTCTGGCAGAGCTTCAGAAGCCTGGACGAGATCCGCGCCCTGATTTCAAAACTGCAAGCTTTACCGAAGGGGTGGAAGAGATATCCGATCTTCGTCCCGGTATGCGTCTTGAGGGAACCATAACCAATGTCGCGGCTTTCGGGGCCTTTGTCGATATCGGCGTCCATCAGGATGGGCTTGTCCATGTGAGCCAAATGGCGGACCGTTTTGTCAAGGACCCGCATGAGGTCGTCAAAGCGGGTGATGTGGTCAAAGTCGTGGTGACGGAAGTTGATGTGCCGCGCAAGCGCATCGGGCTCTCGATGCGTCGAGATGGAAAGACCGAGCGGCCCGAGCCGAGCCGAGGTCCTGCATCAAAAGGTCAGTCGAAATCATTGCAGCATAAAAAAAGCGGAACCGGGGCTTCTGCCGTGTCCGGTACCAATAGTGCATTGGGCTCCGCGCTCGCGCAGGCACTCAACAAAACCAGATGATTTGTCAGGTTCTGAGCGGGTAACCCGCTTAGAACCATTCAATCTCCCCATCCGCTTCATCGTGGCTCAGCACTATCCGCTCTTCTGCAGGGTTCAGATTCGTGATGAGTTCATGCAGGCGAAGGCGCGAGAGGATCGGAACGGCATGCAGTTTCACACCTTGGGGCATCTCTCCCGAAACCGCAGCCATGAGGCGGCCTAGATCCTCTAGGGACTGAGTGATCCGGTCGATACCCTGCATACCACGGATCGCTTCGGCCTGCGTATGTTCCGCGAATTCGCAGGCTGAAATCGCTTTCTGGACGTCGGCGGAGAGGCGAGCCAGTGTCTCGAGCTCGTCCCCCACGCGGGCGGCCAGCGCATCAAGAGGCAGGTCTTGATGCTTTGGCGGGATTGTTTCCTGTGCGGTGCTTACAATCATAGGCGCCCCACGACCGCCTCGATGCAGTTGCGAAGGTCCTGCGGTTGGAACGGCTTTTTGATGAAGTTGTTCATTCCCAGCTTTTTGCCGTTCTCGATGATTTCCTTATCGGCCCGGCCGGTGATCAGGATGAAACCGCTACGTTGCGTCTTCGGGTTCTTGCGCATCGCATGGAGCAGCTGCAGCCCATCCATGCCAGGCATGTTATAGTCGGAGATGACCAGGTGAACCGGCGTCTTTTCCAGAATACCCATCGCGCCTTGACCGTCGACAGCATATCCGACTTGGCGAATACCCATCGCGTCCAGCGCCTGCAAAATCAGGCCGCGGCTCGTGGACATGTCATCGACCACCAAAACTTTAAGTTGGTCTCGCAATGCCATTTGTGGCCTCCTTCATTGTCCCTCTGCGGGGAGTCGATAAGTGGTGATTCCGGCCGGCACGAGTTTACTACCGGTATCGAGCGGAACCCGCTCCGAATGTCCGACAAACAGCCATCCACCCGGGGCAAGAATTTTCTCAAAGCGCTTCCACAGGAGGTTTTGCGCCTCAGGGGAAAAGTAAATCATCATGTTCCGGCAGAAGATGATGTCGAACTGGCCCTTCATGGGCCAATCGGAATGAATATTGAGTTCGCGAAACGTGGCCCGTTTACGTAGGCGATCTACGACCTGCTGATCTGCCCCGGCCGCTTGGAAGTATTTTTTCTGGAGCGGCGCCGGCACGGCTTCAAGGATACTGCTTGAGTATACCCCCTGAGTGCCGCGACGTATCATGACCGGATCAATATCGGTCGCCAGAAGCTTGATGTCGGACTGATCGAATTCTCGCACTGTTTCAGCGGCCGTCATCAGGATCGAGTAGGCTTCTTGCCCGTTGGAGCAGCCGGCCGACCAGATCCGCAGCCGTTTTCCGCGCGCGGCAATGAGCTTTGGCAGAGCCTCTTTTTGCAGCGTCTCGAAGTGATGGTTCTCCCGGAAGAAGTTGGTGACGTTGGTTGTGAGCGCGGAAATCATTTCCTGCCGTTCGGGGAGACCGTCAACGCTATTTACCAGATCGATATAGGCGCGATAGGAGCTCAGCCCCAAAGCACGAAGCCGTTTCTGGAGGCGGGACTGGACCATTGATCCCTTGCCCGGTGCCAGAACGATCCCTGCATGTGTCATAAGGATCGCAGCAATCTCGGAGAGTTCGCGGTCACTTGGTGACATCTGGGAGATATTTGGGGTCAGGGCGTTCATGCAGCTTCCGCAGTGTCTTCAGGCAGAACAGTTGCGAGATCCAGCACACGGATCATGCGGCCTTCTACGATCGTTAGGGCAGAGATGAAGCTGTGTGACAGATCCGCAGCGAGATCCGGCGGAGGCTGAAGCTCTTCGCGCGGAATGGAGAGAATGTCCGACACAGCATGAACGAGAAGTCCTGCAGTTTGATTGCCGAACTGCACAACGATAATCACGTTACGCGCGTCGCCTTCGACCGGATCCATACCTAGGCGGATGGAGAGATCAACGACCGGCAGAACGGTGCCGCGCAAGTTGATGACACCTCGGACATGGGGTGGTGCGTGCGGGAGCGGGGTTGCTCGCGTCCAGCCACGGATCTCACGAACCGACATGATGTCGACGCTATATTCTTCGTCTGCCAAGCGGAAAGACAGAAGTTCAATTTCGGACGAGGTTTGGGTCGATGCTACGTCAGTCATCTTTATCATCCTGCTAGAGCAAAGTCGGACCGGGTGTGGCCGGTTGCGTTTTGGACAAGGTCGGCGGGGTCGAGAATCAGCGCAATCTGACCGTCACCAAGGATAGTTGCGGCGGCAATGCCGGGAATGTGGCCATAGGCTTGTTGCAGACCTTTGATCACTACCTGACGTTGCTCCATAATCTGATCGACGATCAGGGCGTTGCGGCGGCCGTCTTCCTGGGCTGTCAGCAACACGATACAGCCTTCGTAGTTGCTCTTGGCGCCACGATATCCGAGCTCTGCACCCAGGTCGTAGAGGGGTACAAATTCACCACGAACATGGATAACATTCGTTGTCGGTCCAAGCTTGCGGAGATCCTCGGCGGTTAGCGTCTGAGTCTCAAGGATCGCATTCAGCGGAACAACGAGCGTTTCGCCAGCGACCGTCACCACCATTCCGTCCAGAACAGCGAGCGTAAGCGGGAGCGAGATTGAGAAAATCGTGCCTTTGCCAGGTTCGGACTGGATGGTGATACGCCCGCCCAAAGACTGGATCGAACTGCGCACCACATCCATTCCGACACCTCGGCCCGACAGAGCGGAGACCTGATCTGCCGTGGAGAAACCGGGCAGGAACAGGAGGTTATCGATCTCCGCATCGGTCAGCTGTGCATCGGGTGCGACAAGACCTTTCTCGATGGCTTTTGCCAGAACCTTGGGACGGTTGATGCCTGCACCGTCGTCCTCGATCTCGATGACCACACGGCCGGAGCGGTGCTGCGCCGAAAGTGTGATAACACCTTCTTCCGGTTTGCCAAGCGCGCGGCGCTTGTCAGGGGTCTCCAGGCCATGGTCAACCGAGTTCCGGATCATATGCGTCAGCGGATCGGCGAGACGCTCGATCACGGTCTTGTCGACCTCGGTCGTTTCACCTTCGACTTTCAGACGCACATCCTTGCCGATCGCGGCGGAGGATTCGCGCACGATCCGGCCCATCCGCTGGAAGAGCGGTTTCACGGGCTGGGCGCGGATCATCATCACCGAGTCCTGGATATCACGCGTCAGCATCATGAATGCTTCAAGACCTGTCATGACTGCCGAGTTCGGCGGTAGGCCCGCTTCCGCGACGCTTTGCGCAAGCATGGCCTGGTTGATGACCAGCTCGCCCACTAGGTTCACCAGCCGGTCGATACGATCGAGATCGACACGCACCGTCGGCGATGGATCACTGCCATGTTTGGCCGCGCCGCCTGTATTGGCCGCACCTCCCTCGGTCTCCTTCGGTGCCGGAATGTCCGCGCCTGCGGCGCTCGGCATCGGTGCTTGTGCGACCTGAGTCGCCGGTGCGGCTATGTGGTGCGGGGCATCCATGAAATCACTGTTCATGACGGCGTCAGAAGATGCCTCCGCACCGTCATTGGCAAAAGGGAGAAAACTATTTTCGGCATCAGAGTCCTGATGGATCTCGAGCTCGCTAACATCTTCGACAAAATCGAAGATCTCGCGAACATCCATCTCGTTTACATCGCCAGTCAGAACGGCATGCCACGAAAGGTAGGGAATTTCGGGGCTGAGGTCATCGAGCGCAGGAACCGCATCCAGATCGAGAGAGACTTCGATTTCGGGACAGAGTTCATGAAGCGCACGGAAGAGATGCAAAGGCTCGTTGCCTGACGCAAAAAGTTCCGCTTTGGGCGCGAATTTGATCTCAATGCGGGTCTCGCTGACGTCATCGGTCGTCCCGAGATCCAGATCGAAGCTCAGACCCATCGGCTGGAAGTCGTCCGCCGAGACTTCTTCACTCTCTTCTGTCGCTCCGCCCGGAGCCATTCCCATTAGGGCTTCCAGCTCGCACAGCGCCTGCTCTGCACCCTCGGGAGGCGGGTCGCCGGCCTGGGCTGCACGAACATGATCCGATAGGAAATCGGCGCATTGGAAGAACTGTTTCACTGCCTCCGGAGACAGCTGCAATTTTCCGGAGCGGACCTCGTCCATGACCGTTTCATAACGGTGTGCAAAAGCGACGAGCGCGTCCAGTCCGAAGGCACCAGCGCCGCCCTTGATGGAATGCACCGCCCGGAAAACGACGTTGATCGTTTCGTTATCATAGGCGCCTTCATCCATTTCGATGAGGGCATCCTGAAGACTTTCGAGCAATTCCTCGCATTCAACGAAGAAACTGGCTCTGATTTCTGCCATCGGATCAGACATAGATCCCTCCCTTAGCCAGCAACCATCTGCAATGCCTTGACCAGCTTCGGCGGATCAAACGGTTTGACGATCCAGCCGCTGGCCCCTGCGGCACGTGCCCGTGCTTTCAGCTCGGGGGCGGATTCGGTGGTCAGGACAAGGATCGGGGTCGCCCGGTGCTTTTCCTGACCGCGAACGGCCTCGATGAAGCCGAAACCGTCAAGGCGCGGCATATTGATGTCGGAAATGATGGCGTCGGGTTCGATGCCTTCCAGCACCTCCAGCCCATGCACGCCGTCTTCGGCAACGTGGAGTTCCATGCCCGCGTCTTTCAATGCAAGTTTGAGCATGTCGCGAATGGTGCGGCTGTCATCGACGGCCAGAACTGTCAGGCTCATGCGGCCTCCGTGGATTGTAAATCGTCGAGGGAAACCCCGTAGAGCCCAAGCGCTTCATCGAAGGCTTCGGAGCGGGGCGAAATCGTCAGCGAGTGACCGCTGTCACGCCAGCTCTTTGCGGCAGAGACTAGCACCTGCAGGCCAAGGGCCCCCAGATGGGTCACTTCTGTCGCGTCAATCACCAGATCGCTTCCTTTATGGGAGCGGATGGTATCTGTAAGAGCCGCGACCTTGGTCAGGTCCAGCTTCGGGTCCAGAGGCAAAACCGTCATTGGCTGCCCCCAGGGATGTCTGAGTGAGAAAACTGCACCTAGTTCCCCTTTCATTCGGTAATGAAACGGGTTTAGCGCAGGTCTATTAACATAGACTTGACGGCGCAGGGGCCGTGAGAGGTTTACGACAGACCGAGCTTGTGGGTGGCGATATAATTCGCGCATCCCGCGAGTGCGGCGAAGTCATCCTCAACTACATGGATCGGGAATTTCGTCATGTAATCAGAGAAAGATCCTTTATCCATAAAGGCTTGCTTGAAATTCATCTGTTCGAGCCAAGGCTCGACCGCGCGCGCCGCCCCCCCGATCAAATAAATTCCGCCAAATGGAAGATGGGTTAGGGCCAGATCGCCCAATGCACCCCCAAGGAGAGTTACGAAGATCTGGGCCGCCTTCAGAGCGTCCTCATCTTTACCGTGCATTAGCGAAAGAATCTCTTCGCCGGTTACAGTGGCGTCCTCGCGCCCGGTCACGAACGCATAGATTCGCTCGAGGCCCCGACCCGCACAGGCATGTTCGACGCTCGCAAAGCGGTGTTTACGCTCGAAATAGCGCTTGACCTCGGTGTGGATCTCGGAGCGGACGGGCATGGTGATATGGCCGCATTCCGAGGCAGGCACAACCATCAGCCCGCCGGGCGCGTGATGGACGGGAGCCGCATTGAAACCGGTCCCGACACCGACCACCAGCTTGGGCGACAAGGCAGGCGCGGGTTCGCCCGCCTGCACCTCGCGCAGCACTTCCGGCGAGAGCCCAGCGAGTGCATGGCCTTGCGCCTGCAGATCGTTGAGGAGCGATACATGCGCCGCGCCCGTCACCTCGGCCAGCGCCTCCGCACGGATCGTCCAGTCGAGATTGGTCATCCGCGCATGGGTCCCGTCAACGGACACCGGACCTGCCACGGCCACGCAGACACCCACCAGATCACTGATCCGTTCGGCCACCATGTATTCGCGAATGATTTCCTCGAGCGTGGCGCGCCCTTTATTGGGGAAACGCGCGATGGAGGCAGGCACCAGCTGCGCACCTTGTGCCAGAGCGACCCGTGTATTGGTCCCGCCGATATCGGCCAGTAGGGTATAGCGGCTGGTCATGGTCATCTCTGTCTCCTCCACAGTGCTCGGTCTCCCTGATAGATTGGCCCGAGGGCTTGGGCAAGGGCAGGGTACACCTGACCGCTCTCACATTTTCAGCGGGCCAAGGGACTGGCCCATGAGCAGGGCGGGCTCCAGAAGAAGTGGGGTCTGCGCGATATCGGGCGTCTCGATCCGGTCGATCAGCATCTGTGCGGCGCGCTGGCCCGCCTCGCGGACCGGAGATTTCATTGCGGTATAGATCGGGTTCAGGCCGCGGTTGGTCACGAAGGACAGCCCGTCATCCCATGTCACCAGAGAAATATCGCGCCCCAATGCAAGCCCCGCATCCTCGACGGCCCGACGCACGCCCATCGCCCCCATCAGTGAGGCGGTCACAAAGGCACTGGGGCGGCTTCGCCAGCTCAGCATCTCGGCTGCGGCATCGCGTCCCGTCTCGTCCGAAACCTCGCCCGACACCATGTAGAGCCGCGGCACTTCCAGCCCGCGCGCCAGAAATGCTCTCTCGAACCCCGCGCGACGGTGGGCCGAGGCGCGCAATCCCTCGGGGCCGTTGATCAACGCGATGTCGCGATGCCCCTGATCGATCAAGAGCAGCACCAGCTGTTCGAAGGCGCTCTCGTGGCTGGTGTCGATCCACAGATCCCCCGATGCAGGCGTCTCGACACGACCGTGGATCACAAAGGGCAGGCCCAGTTCGCGGCACAGGTCGGGGCGCAGATCCAGATCGCGCGCGCCATGCAGTATGACGCCGTCTACATTGCGCTTGGCCGCCATCGCACGGTAAGCGGCGTCCTCGTCGCCCTCTTTCACCAAGGTCATGATCAGGTCGTAGCCGCGCAGGGCATAGATCTCGCCCGCGCCGGCAATGAAATCGGCAAAGATCGGGTTCACCAGATCATGGGAAGGCGCCATTGGCAGGATATGCCCGATTGCCATGGCGCGGCCCGTCGCCAGCCTGCGGGCCTGCAGATTGGGGTGGTATCCGCTGGCCTGCGCCGCCTCGCGGACCTTGATCCGCGTGGCTTCGGATACTTCGGGGAACCCGTTCAATGCACGGCTGACGGTGGTCGGAGAGAGCCCAAGCTGGCGGGCAAGTTCTTTGAGCGTCATCGGGTTACCTGAGATCCTACCTGAAAGTCTTTGCGATAGAAGGATAACGCTAGAACGCTTTGGTCCGGTTCCAAACCGATTTCGGAGAGGGTAAAGGCCGAGGGGCGCGGGCTGTTGCAATCGCGCGTCGCCCGTCCCCGGTTTCAGCTTTTTGTCATCGGGGTTTCGCTCGGGGGTATCCCCTCCTATCCTCGGGGCAGGCAAAGGGTATACCGATCAGAAGGAGACCGACGCATGAGCGTGATGCGAAAAGACCCCGACTGGTGGCGTGGCGCTGTCATCTACCAGATCTATCCGCGCAGCTATCAGGACAGCAATGGCGACGGTGTGGGCGATCTTCTGGGGATCGTGCGCAGGCTCCCCCATATTGCACGGCTCGGGGCGGATGCCATCTGGATCTCCCCTTTTTTCACCAGCCCGATGAAGGATTTCGGCTATGATGTGGCCGATTACTGCGATGTCGATCCGATGTTCGGCACGCTAGCCGATTTCGATCAGGTGATCGAGACCGCCCATGCGCTGGGGATCAAGGTGATGATCGATCTGGTCTTCTCCCATACATCCGACCAGCATCCGTGGTTCAAGGAAAGCCGTGCGAGCCGCGACAATCCGAAAACCGACTGGTATGTCTGGGCCGATCCCAAACCCGATGGCACGGCACCCAATAACTGGCTGGGAATGTTTGGCGGCTCGGCATGGCAATGGGACACCCGCCGCGAGCAGTATTACCTGCACAACTTCCTGACCCAGCAGCCCGATCTCAACCACCACAGCGCCGAGGTGCAGCAGGCGCTTCTGGATGTGTCGAAATTCTGGCTCGATCGCGGGGTCGACGGGTTCCGGCTGGATGTGATCAACTACTACATGCATGACGAGAAGCTGCGCGACAACCCCGCGCTGCCACTGGCAGATCGCAATGATGTCGCCGCGCCCAAGGTGAATCCCTATAACTATCAGCTGCATCTCTATGACAGGAACCATCCGCGCAATCTGGAATTCCTGCGCAAGCTGCGCACCCTGATGAACGGCTATAATGCCGCCGCGGTGGGCGAGGTGGGAGACGCTCAGCGCGGGCTGGAACTCCTGGGCGAATATACCTCGGGCGAGGACAAGGTGCAGATGTCCTATGCCTTCGAGTTTCTGGCAGGGCATGCGCCGCTCTCGCCGCAGACGTTCAAGACGGTGCTCGACAAGGTGGCCGAAGTGGCTGCCGATGGCTGGGCCTGCTGGGCCTTCAGCAACCATGATGTGGCTCGCCATATCAGCCGTTGGGGCCTGAGCCCGCAGGCCGCGCGGGTCTATACAACATTGATGGTCTGTTTGCGCGGCTCGCTTTGCCTCTATCAGGGGGAGGAGTTGGGCCTCCCGGAGGCCGATCTCGATTACGAGGATCTGCAGGATCCCTACGGGATCGAATTCTGGCCCGAATTCAAGGGCCGCGACGGCGCGCGCACGCCGATGGTCTGGGAAGAGGAGGCGCCCTATGCGGGGTTCTCGCAGGCCAAGCCCTGGCTTCCGGTCCCGCGGGCCCATGCGCGGCTCGCGGTGGATGCGGCCGAGCGTGATCCTGCCGCGCTATTGCATCACTATCGCCGTGCGCTGGCCTTCCGTCGCGCGCATCTTGCCCTGCGCAAGGGGGATATGAACGAGATCGCGGCGGGCGAACAGGTCCTGTCGTTCAAGCGTAGCGGCAACGGGGAGCAGATCCAGTGCTACTTCAATCTTTCCGGGCACCCTGCGCGGGTCACGGTGCCTGCGGGGCGCTGGGTCACCATCGCGGGCGAACTGGGATCGATCCGGCCTGATCCCGATCATAGTCTCCATCTGGGGCCGTGGCAGGCAAGCATCCTGATCCTGCAGGCGTGAAACTCGGGGCAGGTGGTTGCCTTCCTGCCCCGATCAGGGGCAAGATCGCCCCCCAATGCCCCACCCACGGAGATATAAATGCCTTCATCCGTTCTTTCGCATCAGATTGCCGCGCAGTCGATAGGGCGGATACCTCCCTGCACGATCCTCAGCGAGGCGCGCGCGGCAGAGATCGAGGGGCTGGCAGAAACCATCCTTGCCGAGATCGGTGTGAATTTCACCGACAACCCCGCCGCACTGGCGCGCTGGCAGGAGGCGGGGGCCGAAGTGCAGGGCGAGCGGGTCTATATCCCGCGTGGTCTCGCGCGCAGGCTCTGCGCCACAGCACCCGCCTCCTTCGTGCAGCAGGCCGTCAATCCGGCCCGTAGCGTGACGATCGGCGGTGGCAAACCCGTGATCGCACCGGTCTATGGACCGCCCTTCGTGCTCGATCCGGTGGAGGGCCGCCGTGCCGCGCGGTTTGGCGATTTCCAGATGCTGGTGCGGCTGGCGCATGCGAGCGAGGCCATCTCCCATGCCGGTGGCACGCTCTGCGAGCCGACCGATCTGCCGCTCGAGACGCGTCATCTGGATATGCTGATGGCGCATGCGCTGTTGTCGGACAAGCCCTTCATGGGCTCGACCACCGACCCCGAGCGTGCCCGTGACTCTGTCGCCTTTGCCAGAACGCTCTTCGGGCTCGAGGGGGATGACCTGCCGGTGCTGCTGAGCGCGCTGATCAATATCGGTTCGCCGCTGAGTTTCGACGCGACGATGAGCGAGTGTCTGGAAGTCTATGCCGGCGCGGGGCAGGCCTGCGTGATCTCGGCCTATGCGATCATGGGGGCCACGGCGCCGGTGACGGTGATCGGGACGCTCGCGCAGGCGCTGGCCGAGGTGATGGCGGGCACGGCCTACGCCCAGCTCGTGCGGCCCGGCGCGCCGGTGGTCTTTGGGCTCTACGCCAATGCTCTCGACACCAAGACCGGCGCGTCGATCTTTTCCTCTCCCGAGATGACGCAGCTGACGCTGGCCGCAGGGCAGCTCGCGCGCCGCATGGGGCTGCCCTACCGCGCGGGCGGCTGTCTGACGGCGGCATTCGAACCCAATGCCCATGCCGGATACGAGGCGGCCAATTCGCTTTGGGCCAGCCAGCTGGCGGGCGTCGATTTCATGCTGCACGGGGCAGGCTGGCTGGAGAGCGGGCTTGTGGCCTCGCCCGAGAAATTCGTCCTCGATACCGACCAGATCTCGGCGACCCTGCGCCAGTATGACGGCCTTCAAAGTGCTTCGGGCGATCCGCTGGCCAGCCTGCGCGAGGTCGGGCCGGGAGGGCATTTCCTCGGCGCCGAGGAAACGCTGCGTGAGGGCGAGGCGCGGCTCTGGAAAAGCGCTGTGCTGGAGGACAGGACCCATGATGCCTGGGAGGCGGCCAATCGTCCCGATACGGTCTGGCATGCGCGCCAATGCGTGAACAGGCTGCTCGACGCTTCCCAGCCGCCGAGCCTTGCGCCCGAACGCCGCGCGGCGCTCGAGGCCTTTGTCGCCCGCCGGAAAAAAGAGATCGCGGGCCTCTGAACGCCGGAGGCTTTGCCAGAAGAAAGCCGGTCGGGAGAGCCCGACCGGCTTTTTGTTATTCCTCTTCGCCTGTTACAGGACGCAGCTGCCGGATCTTCAGCCGCGTGATCCGGTTGTCCTTGCGCGCCAGAACCTCGAAGCGGAAGTTGTGGAAGCTGAAGACCTGACCCGTGGTCGGGATGGTCTGGGCCTCGTGGATCACCAGACCGGCGATCGTATGGGCCTCGTCATCGGGCAATTGCCAGTCCGTCTCGCGATTGAGGTCGCGGATCGTCATGCCACCATCGACGATGTAATCGCCCGCCGCATTCGGCAGAAGACGCGAGGGCGCGGTCGGATCGTGCTCGTCGGTGATCTCGCCCACGATTTCCTCGAGGATGTCTTCCAGTGTCAGCAGCCCGCGCAGGTCGCCATATTCATCCACCACCAGCGCGAAATGGGTCCGGCGCTTGAGAAATTCGCGCATCTGTTCGTCGAGCGGCGAGGTCTCGGGGATGAAATAGGGCTTCATCATCACCTGCGTCACATCCAGCTTGGCGATGCTTTCCAGCGTCGAGCCTTCCTGACGCAGGAGTTTCTCCACCGCGCGCAGCAGGTCTTTCGAGTGAATGATGCCCACCACATTCTCGCGCTCGCCGTCATAAAGCGGCAGACGGGTATAGGGAGAGGAGAGCACGGCGGTCAGGATTTCGCTCGGATCCGCCTTCACATCAATCATCTCGATATGGCTGCGGTGGAGCATGATTTCTTCAACCGTGCGGTTGCCCAGATCGAGCGCGCCCAGAAGTCGGTCGCGGTCTTCCTTATCTACCGTGCCTTCCGATTGCCCCAGTGCCAGAGCTCCCGCAATCTCCTCGTGGATCGAGAACATATGGGTGTCCGCATTGGTATGCTGGCCGAAAAGCCGGAGGATGCCGCGCACCAGAAGACGCACCACCGACACGACAGGGGCGAGCAAAATGGTGATCAGCTTGATCGGACGCGCGACTTTGCTCGCCACGGTTTCGGGATTGTTGATCGAATAGGTCTTGGGCAGCACTTCCGAGAAAATCAGCACTAGGACGGTCATCGCCAGCGTTGCCAGTGCCACACCGGAATCGCCGAAGACCCGCGTGAGCAGGGCGGTGGCCAGCGAGGTCGCCAGAATATTGACCACGTTATTGCCCAGAAGGATCGCGCCGATCAGCTTCTCGCTATCCTCGGTGACATCGAGGGCGATATCAGCGCCCTTGTCGCCCTTATCGGCTCGCGAGCGCAGCTTGGCGCGGCTCGAGCCGGTCAGCGCCGTTTCGGAGCCCGAGAAAAAGGCCGAGAAGGCCAGAAGGATCAGGATGGTGATTGCCGAGCCGAAAAAGGCCGCATCGAGAAAATTGCTGTCCATAACCGTGTTCTATATCGCTTTCGCCGTGCTTCAAGACCGTTTTGCGAGCGGATGGTGCTGCATGACCAGAGTTTTCAGCCGCTCGTCAAGCACATGGGTATAGATCTCTGTCGTTGAAAGATCCGCATGCCCAAGAAGCATCTGGATCGCGCGCAAATCCGCGCCCCCTTGCAGCAGATGGGTGGCAAAGGCGTGGCGCAGCACATGGGGCGTGACCTTTGCGGGGCTGATCCCCGCCTCGACCGCGAATTCCTTCAGAAGTCGATGGAAAGCCTGCCGCGTCAGATGCCCGTCCTTGCCCGAGGAGGGAAACAGGAAGCGCGAGAGTGGTTTGCGCTTCTTGGTATGGGCCTCGTCCTCGGCGGCGTCCCGCAGCACGATCCAGTCCGCCAATGCCTGACGGGCATGGTCCGACAAGGGCACCATCCGGTCCTTGCCGCCCTTGCCATTGACGAGAAGCATCGCCGGATTGCCGCGCGCCCCGGAGACGGGCAGGGTGACCAACTCGGTCACGCGCATGCCTGTGGCATAAAGCAGCTCCATAAGACAGCGGTTGCGCCCGTGATCGAGAGCGGTGCGCCCGTAATGCGGCGCAACCGCCAGCAGCCGGTCCACCTCCTCGATGCTTAGCACTTTGGGGAGCGCCTTCACACGGCCGGGGCCCGAGATCCGCAGCGCGGGGTTATCCTCGCGCCAGCCTTCCTCATAGGCAAAGCGGTAAAGCTGGCGGATCGCCGAGAGCCTGCGCGCGCGGGTCGATTGCGCCAGCCCCTCCGCCTCGCAGCGGATGAGATAGGTCTCGATATCGTCTTGCGTAAGCGTGCCGAAGGCGAGGTTCTTTGCTGTGACAAAGCCCATGAAGTCGCTCAGATCCCGTCCGTAGCTCAGCACGGTATTGCGCGCGGCACCGGCTTCGGCGGCCTGTGCTTCGAGAAAGATGGACAGCCAGTTGGGGTCGCTCGGGACCGGATCGTTCATCCGCGCCGCTCCAGTATGATCATTTCGAGCGCCGTGCGCCGCGCGACGGTTTCCAGTCCGACGAAACGAAGCAGGTTCAACCCGTTCACCATACGCGGATAATCCCCCCGCGCGCCATTGTCGATATCGTTTACCGCCTGCAGGATCGCCGCACCCAGCTGGTCGGGCAGCAGCTCGCGATAGGGGGCGGGCGTCGCTGTCTGGGGCGCATCGAAAACCCGTTTAAGCGCCAGTCCCAGCTGGTCCTGGGCAGGCACTGCCTCGGTATTGCCCAGAGCGATAGCGATGAGCAGCGCGTCATCAGGCGCCTCGTCATCGGCATTGCGAGCGACATTCTCGTAATCCTGCGACAGCAGCCCCAGCCGGAAAGCGGCCTCCTTGGCCGCCCCCTTGAGATCCATCGCTGCCAGCACCGGCCCGTAAAGCTCTGCCAGAACCGGTTCCAGCTCCGCCCGTTCCATGGCCTGATAGGCTTCGGGAAGGTCGGTCTCGATTGTGTCGATATCGTTATCGGTAATTGCCCGATCCAGCGCCGATACCGCCGAAACCCTGTCCCACAGGCTGCCCGAGGCGGCGGCGCGCCGCTCGGTATAGAGGCCAAGCAACTGGTTGGGGTCGATGGCGCCATGCGGGGCCAGCCGCTCGGCCGCCTCAATCTGCGCCTTCCAGCCATTATTCGAGCGCAGATCGGCATGGGCAAAGGCCAACGGCAGCCCCGTTGTGGGCAGCGGCTGGCCGATCGCCTCCATCATACGGAAATTCAGCGGTGTCACGCGGGTGGGCGGAGGCAGATCATCCGCATCCTCGCCCAGCTCCGGTTCGAGGAACCGTTCCAGAAGGGTCGCCGTCTCGGGGTCGAACTGGCCCAGTGCCTCGCCGCTCCCGAGTGAAAGCGCCGCCGCATCCCAATCACCATTGCGCGCGAAACAGAAGATCCGCGCGCTAAAAGACGGCGCCACATCCGGCATCTCGTCCATCAGCTTGCAGGCGGTATCTTCCTCCCCCAAAAGCAGCGCCACATCGAAACGGCGGCGGAAGACCTGCGGATCATCGCTATGGTCCTGCTCGAGCATGGCCAGCGCGGGTTCCAGCGCGCCTTGATCGAGCAGCTTGTCGATCCGCGCCAGAAACAGGCTGTCGGTCCGGCTCGGATCCGAGATCTCGGGCGGGTCCAGCTCGGCCAGCATCAGTTTCTGCATCAGTTGCTGGATCGCGGGCAGGGCGTTCACGACCTGCGCCTGACGCAGCAGATCGATCAACTCGGTTTCGGGCGTTTTGCCCCAAAGCGCTTTCGGAAGGCCCGCACGCTTGGCAGGCAGGAGCCCGATCCCATTGGGGTCCGGACCGCCCAGATCCAGCACGCTGATATCTTCCGTGCCCACACCCTTGCTCACCGGCGGCTCGCCCGGCACGGGTGGCATCACCGAGAGCGTGCTACCGGGCACAACAGGACGCGCCGTCCCGAAGGTCGGATTGGCCGGCATGGCCGAGGGCGTGACAATGGAATTCGAAAGCCAGTCGATGGCAGAGATCGGGGCCGCCCCCTGCGCAAGCGCGCCCGAGACGGTGACAGCCCACAGACCGGCCGCCACGATGACACGCTTGTCGCCCACGCCTCCCACCATCAGCGCCCCGTTACTGTTGCGCGGCGGGTTGGTCGGGCAGGGTGACCTCGACCGAGGCCGGTTCCTGCCGCGGTGCCATATCGCCGATATAGGCATAGCCGATCACGCCCAATGCGCCCAATACCAGAAGGATCAGAATTACCTTGAAGATGCGCCCCATGGATCCCCACGTCTGCTTAGTGTTTTTCTCGTTCTGCTCGTATGATCGCGCATGGGGCAGATGCAAGGTGCAAGCGGTCGGTTTGCTGCAAAACCCCACGGCCCCCGCGAAATCCTGCACATTATAACTGGCATTTTTGGGAAGTTCACGCCATTGAGGGGGGAAATCTTCACGATTGCGCCAAGCAAGCAGCTTCTCTGGAGAATTGCGCCATTTGGTGCGATTGCGCACAGAAGTGATGCAGGAAAAGGCAAGAGGAACGCGTGGGCGGACGAGCAAGAGAGCGGCTTCAGAAGAGCATCGTGCTGGTGGGTATGATGGGATGCGGCAAGACCACGATCGGTCAGTCGCTGGCACAGGCTTTGGGCGTGCCGTTTCTGGACAGTGACGAGGCCATCGAGGAGGCCGCGCAGATGAGTGTGACGGAAATCTTCGCCCGTGATGGCGAGGCGTTCTTCCGTGCCCGCGAATCCGAGATCATCGAGCGGCTGCTGCGCGGGGCACCTGCGGTCATCTCCACCGGTGGCGGGGCGTTTCTCTCCGAGGCCAATCGTCGCATGATCGCCGAGCGTGGCATGTCGGTCTGGCTGAAGGCCGATGTGGAAACGCTCTGGACGCGGGTAAAAGCCAAAAGCAACCGTCCGTTACTGAAAACCGCCGATCCCAAAGCGACCCTGCGTCACATGCTCGAGACCCGCCTGCCGGTTTATGCCATGGCGCAGGTCCATGTCGAAGCGGGCCCCCAGACCGGCGTGCATGCGATGACCGACCGCGTGATCGCCGCGCTTCACCAACAGCCGGGACTGTTCAGAACGGAGTGCCAGAATGGATGATATCGTTTCCGTCAATCTAGGTGCGCGATCCTATGAGGTCTGTATCGGGACGGGGCTTCTGGCCCGTGCCGAGGCCCAGATCGCGCCTTTGTTGCGCCGCCCCCGCGTGGCGGTCGTCACCGACGAGACAGTGGGCCCGCTGCATCTCGACGCGCTGCGCGCAGGGCTCGGGCAGATCGAAATGGTCTCGCTGACCCTGCCTGCGGGCGAATCGACCAAAAGCTGGCCGCACTTTACCCGCACGGTCGAATGGCTTCTGGAACAGAAAGTCGAGCGTAAGGATATCGTCATCGCCTTCGGGGGCGGAGTGATCGGGGATCTGGTGGGCTTCGCGGCCTCGGTCCTGCGTCGCGGCGTACGTTTCGTGCAGATCCCGACGACGCTTCTGGCACAGGTCGACAGTTCGGTCGGCGGCAAGACGGGGATCAACTCCGTGGTGGGCAAGAACCTGATCGGCGCCTTCCACCAACCCACCCGGGTGCTGGCCGATATCGATCTTCTGGGCACGCTCGCGCCGCGCGATTTTCTGGCAGGCTATGGCGAGGTGGCCAAATACGGGCTTCTCGGATCTGCCAGTTTCTTCGACTGGCTCGAGCGCAATGGTCCTGCACTGGCGCAAGGCGACACGGCCCTGCGCCAGGAGGCCGTGCGCCGCTCGGTACAGATGAAAGCCGATATCGTCGAGCGTGACGAGACAGAGGAAGGCGACCGCGCGCTTCTCAATCTCGGCCATACCTTCGGCCATGCGCTTGAATCCGCAACCGGCTATTCCGACCGGCTTCTCCATGGGGAGGGCGTCTCGATCGGCTGCGCATTGGCGTTCGAGCTCAGCCAGCGTCTGGGCCTGTGCGCGCAAGAAGCCCCCTCGCGGGTGCGCGCGCATCTGCGCGCCATGGGCATGAAAACCGACCTCTCCGATATTGCGGGCGATCTGCCCGATGCCGATGGTCTCGTAGCCCTCATGGCACAGGACAAGAAAGTGCTCGACGGCAAGCTGCGTTTCATCCTCGCCCGCGGCATCGGCCAGGCCTTCGTGACCTCCGAGGTGCCCGCCGACACCCTGAAAACCCTCCTGCAGGATGCGCTGGCCAGCAGAGCCTGAGATCCGCTTCCAGCGTCCCCAAATATCCCGGGGGTGAATTGTGCCAGAGGCACAAGAGGGGGCAGCGCCCCCATCCCCATCTCCACTCTTGCATCGGGCAGGGCTGCAAAGTTATTGCCTTTGTAATCCTGCCCCCTTAAAGGCTCGCATATGGCACAGCATCAGACCCTCCTTATCATCGACTTCGGATCCCAGGTGACGCAGCTGATCGCGCGCCGCCTGCGCGAGCTGAACGTCTATTGCGAAATCCGTCCCTACCAGTCCGTCACCGAAGAGGTGATCCGCGAGATCGCGCCTCTGGCCGTGATCCTGTCGGGCGGTCCTGACAGCGTGACGCGCGAAGGCTCCCCCCGCGCGCCGCAAGCCCTTTTCGAGATGGGCCTTCCCGTCTTCGGTATCTGCTATGGCCAGCAGGTCATGATGGAACAGCTCGGCGGCCGCGTCGAAGCGGGCCACCATGCCGAATATGGCCGCGCCTTCGTCACTCCCGCCGATGGCCACAAGCTCGATGGCATCTTCGCCGGTCTCTTCCTCGATGACGGCCGCGAGCAGGTCTGGATGAGCCATGGCGACCGCGTGACCGCATTGGCTCCGGGCTTCGAGGTGATCGGCACCTCGCCCAACGCGCCCTATGCGATCACCGCCGACGAGAGCCGCCAGTTCTACGCCGTGCAGTTCCATCCCGAGGTGCACCACACGCCCAATGGCAAGGCGCTGATCGAGAACTTCCTGCGCAAGGCAGGCTTCACCGGCGACTGGACCATGGCGGCCTATCGCGAGGAAGCGATCAAGACGATCCGCGAGCAAGTGGGCGACAAGCAGGTCATCTGCGGTCTTTCGGGTGGCGTCGACAGCTCGGTCACCGCGATCCTCCTGCACGAAGCCATCGGTGACCAGCTGACCTGCGTCTTCGTCGATCACGGCCTCCTGCGCCTCGACGAGGCCGAACAGGTCAAGACCATGTTCCGCGAGAACTACAATATCAAACTGATCGCGGCAGATGAATCCGATCTCTTTATCGGTGCGCTGGAAGGCGTGTCGGACCCCGAGGTCAAGCGCAAGACCATCGGCAAGCTCTTCATCGATGTGTTCCAGAAATACGCTAATGAAATCGAAGGCGCCGAATTCCTCGCTCAGGGCACGCTTTACCCCGACGTGATCGAGAGCGTGAGTTTCTCGGGCGGTCCTTCGGTCACCATCAAATCGCACCACAATGTGGGCGGTCTGCCGGAGAAAATGGGCCTGAAACTGGTCGAGCCGCTGCGCGAGCTGTTCAAGGACGAGGTCCGCGAGCTTGGCCGCGAACTCGGTCTTCCCGACAGCTTCATCGGTCGTCATCCGTTCCCTGGTCCGGGTCTGGCGATCCGCTGCCCCGGCGAGATCACCCGCGAGAAGCTCGAGATCCTGCGCAAGGCAGATGCGGTCTATATCGACCAGATCCGCAAGCACGGGCTCTATGACGAGATCTGGCAGGCATTCGTTGCGATCCTTCCGGTGCGCACCGTAGGTGTGATGGGCGATGGCCGCACCTATGATTTCGCCTGCGCGCTGCGTGCGGTCACTTCGGTGGACGGGATGACGGCGGATTACTATCCCTTCACCCACGAGTTCCTCGGCGAGACGGCCACGCGGATCATCAATGAAGTCAAAGGCATCAACCGTGTGACCTATGACATCACTTCGAAGCCCCCGGGCACGATCGAGTGGGAATGACTTGAGGTCTGGAACCGACCGGTAGCCAGCGGCAGAAAACCACATCTAAGCCCGCGTCACTGCGGGCTTTTTTGTATTTTGGTGCTGTATCGACCGGGATGGTCTGGCGCTGATCGTCGGAACGGTGGTTGTTCGAGTTCCGATGCTGGCGTCCGACCGTGCACTTGACCACGATGCAGATCAGTTCACAGGATTTGAAAAGGCGATACACCGGAACCTTTGTCCCAGAAGCTTTCTGGATCAGTCAACCTTACCGCCAATATATGCTGTGATCGCCCGGGCAGTTTTAGCGCCAAGGTCACGTTGTGAACGCGAAGCCCTAGCGACCTGCGGAACCAGCGCCTGATTGACAGCGAACTATTCAAAATGACGCTCCGCCACGCGCTGAACGGCGCCCTCATCCTCTTGAGGCAGAGAGACGGACGAACGCTCGAATGCAGCGAATCCGCTCGGCGACAAAGAGTATCAACGTCGGCTGCTTCGACGGAGTTTTCCGGCAATAGCGCCCCGTCGTGTTGGGACAGTCTGGCATCTGCGCAGAAAAGACCCGCCACGCATGGCGCGGCAGGTCTGGTGCTCACTTCCCGGATCGCGGGTCGTCAGTTGCTCTGATTGGCATCCGTGACACGCATCGCAAGCGCGGCAAGGATGAAATAGCACAGCGTCAGCGCCATTGCGATCGAGTGGAAATTGGTGCGCAAAAGCTCATAGGCCCCGAGATCGGGTGCCGTAAAGGCCAGTTGCAGTGCCAGTCCCAACATCGACAGGAGCATAATTCCTGCACCGCCCAGCAGCCATTTGGCGATCTTGGCCGTGTGCTCGTTCGATGGATCCTCTTCCTCGTCATCCATCTGGGCTTGCGCATCACGGCGCTCCTCGAAGGCCGCGAGATATTCCTCGCGCTCGGCCTGCTGGGCTTCTCGCTTGGGCCAGTTTCCTTTCGCGCCCATGAAGGAGGCGAGGATCGGGTAGGAGACCAGCGCCAGAATATATTCCGGCAGGAAGATGAAGTAGAAGCTGATGGCTTCGGTCACCAGCAGGGTGATGGCGAAAGCGAGAGCGATCATCCATGTCACCAGCGCGGCAGGGTTCAGCTTTTTGCCCAGATAGCGTGACCAGTAGCGGGTCAGGCCCAATTTGGGGAAGAACCAGTGTTCAGCCACCACGATTGCGCCGATCGGTGAGAGGAGCATCGCGCCGTATACGGTCAGTGGCATGATGGATTGCGCCACGAAGGGGAAACACGCGGCAATCGCAATGAAGATACCAACGCCGAGCGTGACCTTTGCCCGCGATTTGCCCGGGAAAAGGGAGGTTGCTGCAAGCCCTGCACGGTAGAGGCAGGCATTGGCCGTTGTCCAACCGGCACACACCACAACAAGGATGCCGATGACGCCCAGTGTCGCGAAGGCCACATCGGCGCTATCGAGGCTGGTCAGGCTGGCGCTGACAATCAAAGCGGCACCGGCGCCCATCAGACCTGCCGAGATCCAGCCAATATAATGGCCGAGGAACATCCCGATCCCCGAGAAGAGGCCATAGCTCTTGTGTTTGGCGAAGCGGAAGATCGCCATGTCGATGAGGCCCAGATGGACCATTGCGCCATTCGCCCAGGCAAAGGCTGCCACTTCCCAAACGCTGATCCCGGGATCTCCAGTAGGGGTGCGACCGGTCCAGATCGTGTCCTGTGCTGCTTGCAGGAAGCCGCTGAAACCGCCGAAGTCCACCGAACCGGTGGCGTTATAGGCAAGGATCGGCAGGGCAATGGCTCCGCCGCAGATGAAACAGGCCAGCATCCAGGGCGCACAGATCGTTGCAAAATTCGCCATGGCCTCGAAACCGATGGCCGCCACGGCCACAACGACCGCGCCCACCAGAAGCGTGATCAGAACGAAGGTTCCGGAGGTCGGATACCATTCCGTCTGCACCGGCAGACCGAAAGCGAAGCGTACCGCATAGGCAGAGATAGTGATCATCGCCGCTGCAAGAGAGCCGTAAAACAGCAAGATCGCAATATTGTAGACCTTGGTGAAGTAGGGCCCCGCGATATGTTCGAGATAGGAGAAGAGAGAGCGGCGTGTCTCGACAGCGATCGGCGTGGTCACCAGCGTCCAGCTGGCCACCGCCAGCGCGTTGCCGATCAGGAGGCCGATCAGGACTTCCTTGGCGCCGACCCCCATCATCACGAAGGTGACGCCGATGACGAATTCGGTCGCGGCGATATGCTCACCGCCGAAAAGGCCGGCGAAGTAGCGCCAGCCGCGCACATGGCGAGCCGCAGGCGGAATGGCACCGCGCAGGTGTTTACGATGTTTTTGGGGCGAGGGAACGGAGGAAGCCAGGCTCTGGTCGTTCGAGAGTGTCATCTTTTTCCAGATGTTGTTGCATGGAGCGGACAGCCTTTCAGACCATCCCATGCAACTAAACCCTTAGAGCATGACAAGGTTTCGCAGATCCGTGAGCTTTTGTGAGTTTACCTCAAAATGACGTGAATCCGACGGCGTTTTGCAGGATGTTGTCGCGAGTGCAAAAATCATGAAGCAATCTTGAAGCGCAGCAAGCTGCGTGACCTATCTCCCGAGGGTAAATAGAAAAAGGCGCCCGGTGCCGGGCGCCTTTCAAACCGGTTCGAGAGGCAATTACGCCAGCATGGTCATCGGGTTCTCGAGGTTCTCGACGATAACCTTCAGAAGGTCCGCACCAAGCGCCCCGTCGATCACACGGTGATCGACCGACATGGTGACCGACATCACGGTGGCCACTTCGATCTCGCCTTCGGCATTCACCACCGGCTTTTTCACACCACCACCGACGGCAAGGATACCAGCATGGGGCGGGTTCACGATGGCATCGAAATTGTCGATACCGAACATGCCGAGGTTGGAGATTGCGAAGGAGCCGCCCTGATATTCATGCGGCGCGAGTTTGCGATCGCGGGCACGTTTGGCCAGATCCTTCATCTCGGAAGAGAGCGCGGAAAGCGACTTCATATCGGCGTCTTTCAACACCGGCGTGAAGAGGCCGCCCTCGATCGCCACGGCCACGGCCACATCCGACGGTTTCAGCTTCAGCACCCGGTCGCCCGCCCAGACGGCATTAGCGTCCGGCACGGCCTGCAGCGCTTGCGCCACGGCCTTGATGATGAAGTCGTTCACCGACAGTTTGACCCCACGGCCTTCCAGCTGCTTGTTCAGCTGCGAGCGGAACTTCAGCAGCGCATCCAGCTTGATGTCGCGGCGCAGGTAGAAATGCGGGATCGTCTGCTTGGCTTCCGAGAGGCGCGCGGCAATCGTCTTGCGCATCCCGTCCAGCTTGACCTCTTCGAACTCGCGGCCCTCATACATCTTGATGACGGCATCGGCCGAGGGGCCAGCAAGTGCAGCTTTGGCGACAGGCGCGTCGGTTTTGGCCGGAGCTGCAGCCGCGGCTTTGGGAGCTGCGCTTGCACCTTCGACATCGGCCTTCACGATCCGGCCACGAGGCCCGGAGCCTGCGATGGTCGCCAGATCCAGGCCTTTCTGGGCCGCGATACGGCGGGCCAAAGGCGAGGCGAAGAGACGCTTGCCATCCTTGGAGGGCGCAGCGGGGGCAGGGGCTGCGGCAGCAGGCGCGGCCTCTGCCTTGGGCGCCTCTGCGGGCGCCTCGGATTTCGCGGGCGCTGCCGGATTAGAGGCAGTCTCGATGGCCGAGGCATCCTCGCCCTCTTCGAGCATAACAGCGATGGGCGTGTTGACCTTCACGCCCTCGGTGCCTTCGGCGATCAGGATCTTGCCCAGAACACCTTCATCCACCGCCTCGAATTCCATCGTCGCCTTATCGGTCTCGATTTCCGCGATGATGTCGCCGGAGGCGACGGTGTCGCCTTCCTTCTTAAGCCAGCGCGCCAGCGTGCCTTCTTCCATCGTCGGAGAAAGGGCCGGCATCAGGATTTCAGTTGCCATCTCTGGATCTCCTTAGCGATAGGTGACTTTTTTCACCGCAGCGATGACTTCATCGGTGGTGACAAGAGCCAGTTTCTCGAGGTTGGCGGCATAGGGCATCGGCACGTCTTTACCGGTGCAGTTGATCACGGGCGCGTCGAGATAGTCGAAGGCGCGTTCCATGATGACAGCCGAGAGGTGGTTGCCGATGGAGCAGACGGGGAAGCCTTCTTCGACGGTGACGCAGCGGTTGGTCTTCATGACCGAAGCCAGCACGGTGTCATAATCGAGCGGACGGATTGAGCGCAGGTCGATGACCTCTGCCGAGATGCCATCTGCCGCGAGCTTCTCGGCCGCTTCCAGCGCATAGGTCATGCCGATCCCGAAGGAGACGATGGTCACATCGGTGCCTTCGCGCCAGACTTTTGCCTTGCCGATCGGAACCGTGAAATCGTCCATCACCGGCACTTCGAAGGATTTCCCGTAGAGGATCTCGTTTTCGAGGAAGATGACGGGGTTCGGATCACGGATTGCCGATTTCAAGAGACCCTTCGCATCGGCTGCCGAGTAGGGCTGCACGACCTTGAGGCCCGGGATCTGCGCATACCATGCGGCGTAATCCTGGCTGTGCTGCGCGCCCACACGGGCGGCGGCGCCGTTCGGGCCACGGAACACCATCGGTGCGCCCATCTGGCCGCCCGACATGTAGAGGGTCTTGGCAGCCGAGTTGATGATCTGGTCGATCGCCTGCATGGCGAAGTTGAAGGTCATGAACTCGACGATCGGACGCAGGCCGCCAAAGGCCGCGCCGACCGCGATACCGGCGAAGCCATGCTCGGTGATCGGCGTGTCGATCACGCGCTTCGAGCCGAACTCGTCCAGAAGGCCTTGGGAGATCTTGTAAGCGCCCTGGTATTCGGCCACTTCCTCACCCATCAGATACACGTTCTCGTCGCCGCGCATCTCTTCGGCCATCGCGTCGCGCAGGGCTTCGCGGACCGTCTGGGTCTTCATCTCGGTGCCTTCGGGCCAGTCTGCGGCGGTATTCGGCGCCAGCGGTGCCTCGGGGGGCTCATCGGATTTGGCGGTTGCAGGAACCGATGCGGGGGCAGGGGCGGCCTCTGCGGCAGGTGCCGAAGCCGTCTCGATATCATCGGCGGATTCGCCTTCCTCGAGCAGCACGGCGATGGGCGTGTTGACCTTTACGCCCTCGGTGCCTTCCTCGATCAGGATCTTGCCCAGCGTGCCCTCGTCGACCGCTTCGAACTCCATCGTCGCCTTATCGGTTTCGATCTCGGCGATAATGTCTCCTGCGGAGACGGTATCGCCTTCTTTCTTTAGCCAGCGCGCCAGAGTGCCCTCTTCCATGGTGGGCGACAGGGCGGGCATCAGGATTTCAGTTGCCATTCGTGTATTCCCTCTCAGGCGTTCTGCGGTGCGACTTCGGCGTAGATATCGGTCCAGAGCTCTTCGAGCGCGGGCTCGGGGCTTTCTTTCGCGAATTCGGCCGACTCGTTGACGATCGCCTTGATATCCTTGTCGATGGCCTTCAGGTCATCTTCGGTTGCGTGCTCGCCGGTCAGCAGGAGCTGGCGCACATGCTCGATGGCATCACGCTCTTCGCGCATCTTCTGCACCTCGTCGCGGGTCCGGTATTTCGCGGGGTCCGACATCGAGTGACCGCGGTAACGATAGGTCTTAACTTCGAGGATATAGGGGCCTTTGCCCGCACGGCAGTGCGCCACGGCTTTTTCGCCTGCGGCTTTCACGGCCAGAACATCCATCCCGTCAACTTCCTCACCCGCGATGCCATAGGCCTCGCCGCGCTTCCAGAGCGCCGGGGATTTGGTCGAACGCTGGACGCTCGTGCCCATCGCATACTGGTTGTTCTCGATCACGAAGACGACCGGAAGATCCCATAGCTGCGCCATGTTATAGGTCTCATAGACCTGGCCCTGGTTGGCCGCGCCATCGCCGAAATAGGCGAAGGTCACATTGTCATTGCCCTTGTATTTGTCGGCAAAGGCCAGACCCGCACCGATCGGTACCTGTGCGCCCACGATGCCATGGCCACCATAGAAATGTTTCTCTTTCGAGAACATGTGCATGGAGCCGCCTTTACCTTTCGAATAGCCGCCCTCGCGGCCCGTCAGCTCGGCCATCACGCCTTTGGCGTCCATGCCGCAGGCAAGCATATGCCCGTGATCGCGATAGGAGGTGACGCGCTTGTCGCCCTCTTTCGCGGCGGCCTCGAGACCGACAACAACAGCCTCCTGACCAATATAGAGGTGGCAGAAACCACCGATCAGACCCATACCATAAAGCTGGCCTGCCTTCTCTTCGAAGCGGCGGATCAGCAGCATGTCACGGTAGTAGCTGAGTAGCTCGTCCTTGGAGACGTTGGCACCGGCCTTCGGTGCAGTCCCCGAACTCTTGCGAGCAGCCATAGGCATCCTCCCTAAAAGCGGATAGTTCAGTATTAAACCATCTCTAGCGGAAAGCTTTCAGGAACACAATCACCGCATTGCCTGCCAATGAAAAAAGGGCGAGCGACACGATTATGTCAGACAGGGTAATGCAAAAACCCGCAAGCCTTGCCTGCGGGTCCGGATGTGGCGCCACTGTGGAAAGGCTCAGCGGATGACGACCTCGTCGCCGCGCACCAGCCCGAGAATATTGCGGGCCTGCTGGTCGAGGAGGTCGAGATCGAGATAGTCATCCGAAAGCCGGTGCGTGAGATTCGCCATCCTCGTCACCTCGTCGCGCAGCGTGTCGCGCTTCTGGGTCATATCGGTGATCTCCGCCTCGATCTGGACGCGCTTGAAGATCCCGTAAGACCCCTGCACAGCCGCAAAGGTGAAATACGCCGCAAGCACAAAGGCGATGGAAAAGAAGATCAGCGGCCCGACCGCCCGGTTTTTCTGCTGCATGTTCTGCCTATGTCGGGCGCGGGGACACGCGCCTCACTGCTCTGCCAAATATGGTGCGAAACTCGCGATGCCTCTTGTCGGGCAATGGACGAATTATGGCATGAAGGGAGCTTTACGCCTAGCTATTTCTGGCGGGGCCGAGGGCCGAAAATGAAAAAGGCGCCCGCGGGGGCGCCTTTTATGGAAGCCAGAGGCCGGATTACTTCTCGACCTTGGCCGAGACGATATAATCGGGCTCATCCACCAGACCATTCTTGGCGCTGTCGCCCTTCTTGATCTGGTCGACGATGTCCATGCCTTTTACGACATGACCCACAACGGTGTATTGGCCATTCAGATGGGGCGCATCGGCGAACATGATGAAGAATTGCGAATTGGCCGAATCCGGGTTTTGCGAGCGGGCCATGCCGACGATGCCGCGCACGAATTTCCGGTTCGAGAATTCTGCCGGAAGGTCTGGTTCGGTCGAACCGCCCATGCCGGCCATCGAAATCTGCGATGATCCGCGCTTTCCGAACTGCACGTCACCGGTCTGTGCCATGAATCCGTCGATGACGCGGTGGAAGACTACGTCATTATACTCGCCTTTCTCGGCCAGCTCTTCCAGACGTTCGGCGGCTTTGGGAGCCACATCAGGGAGGAGGTCGATGACCACCTCGCCTTGAACCGATCCGCCGATCTCGAGCACAAGATTCGGACCGGGCCCGTCAGGGGCCGTGTCCTGAGCACAGGCTCCGGTGGTCATCGCCCCGGCGCCCATTGCAAACAGGGCTGCCGCAACAAGATTACGCATCGGCAGCCACCGTGACCTTGATCATACGGTCGGGGTTTTTCGGGGGCTCGCCGCGCACGATCTTGTCGACATTGTCCATACCTGCGATCACGCGGCCATAAACGGTGTATTGGCCGTTGAGGAAGTGGTTGTCCGAGAAGTTGATGAAGAACTGCGAGTTGGCCGAGTTCGGGTTCATCGAACGCGCAGCACCCAGCGTGCCGCGATCATGCGGGATGCGCGAGAATTCTGCGGGAAGATCATCATATTGCGACCCGCCGGTGCCTGCGCGGCCCGGATTGTAGTCTTTTTCCATATTCGCGTTTTCCACGTCGCCGGTCTGCGCCATGAAGCCGTCGATCACGCGGTGGAAGGCCACGTTGTCATAGGCTCCGTCGCGGGCCAGCTGCTTCATGCGCTCGGCATGTTTCGGCGCGATCTCGGGCATCAGTTCGATGACAACCGGACCATCCTTCAGCTCGATGATGATGGTGTTTTCGGGATCTTTATATTCGGCCATAAGGTCCTCCTGAATCTGGCCTGCAATCTACACGACCATGCCGCCATGGAAAGCCGAAACCTGAGTTTTTCGCTCTCACAGCCTGTCACAGCCCGTCACGGGGTGTTCAGGGCGGGTGATCGCCTCTGTTGACGGCCCCCGATCCGCAGTGCAAGTTGCCGCCAAAGAGGCGCCGTCTATATGAGCCAAGGCGCCGGAATGAGGAGACACCCTATGGCTTGGAAAACCCTTGATGATCTGGACCTGGAGGGCAAGGTTGCTCTGGTTCGCGTCGACATCAATGTCCCCGTCGAGGACGGGCGCGTGACCGATACCACGCGCATCGACAAGATCGTGCCGACCGTGAAGGACATCTTGGCCAAAGGCGGAAAACCCGTTCTGTTGGCGCATTTCGGCCGCCCCAAGGGCAAAATCGTGCCGGAGATGAGCCTCAAGCCGCTGGTGCCCGCATTGGCCGAAGCCTTCGGCGTGCCGGTGCATTTCGCCGAGGATTGCATCGGCGGTCCGGCCAAACGCGCGGTGGCGGCACTGCCCGAGGGCGAGGTTTTGCTGCTGGAAAACACCCGCTTCCACGAGGGCGAGGAAAAGAACGACCGCGAGCTGGCCGCTGCCATGGGCGCGCTCGGGTCTGTCTATATCAATGATGCCTTCTCGGCCGCGCACCGTGCCCATGCCTCGACTGAAGCGCTAGCCCATGTGTTGCCCTGCGCGGCGGGTCGGCTGATGGAGGCCGAACTGAGGGCGCTCGAGGCGGCACTTGGCGAGCCTGAACGTCCGGTCACGGCGGTCGTGGGTGGGGCGAAGGTCTCGACCAAGCTGGACCTCTTGGGCAATCTTGTCAGCAAGGTCGATAATCTGGTGATCGGCGGGGGCATGGCCAATACCTTCCTCGTGGCGCAAGGCATCGATGTCGGCAAATCGCTCGCGGAACGGGATATGGCCGACACCGCGCTTGAGATTCTCGAGAAGGCAAAAGCGGCAGGCTGCACCATCATCCTGCCTGCGGATGTGGTGGTGGCGCGCGAGTTCAAGGTCAATGCCGAGAGCGAGACCGTGGCGGCGGATGCCTGCCCCGAGGATGCGATGATCCTTGATGCCGGTCCCGAGGCCGTGGCGCAGATCGTCAAGGCCTTCGAGGGCTCGCGCACGCTGATCTGGAACGGACCGCTTGGGGCCTTCGAGATCGCGCCGTTCGATGCGGCCACCAATGCCGCCGCCGCCAAGGCCGCCGAACTGACGGCGGAGGGCCGGCTGATTTCGGTCGCCGGTGGCGGGGATACGGTTGCGGCGCTCAACAAGGCGGGCGCTGCAGAGACCTTCAGCTATATCTCAACCGCAGGCGGTGCTTTCCTCGAATGGATGGAAGGTAAAACCCTGCCCGGCGTGGCAGCGCTTGGCGCGTAACAGGTCCTTGTAAACATGACGCGAAGGGGCGGCCTGAGGGCTGCCCCTTTTGCCATCTGGCGTGAAAGATGCCCGAATACTGGCAGCATTGCGCCAAGCTTCATGACAAAATGAAAGAATCCGAAAAGGTTAGCGCCATCAAGATTGTCTAAGCCCCTCCGTCGCGCTAGGTCTGGACTTAGCCCATTATTCATACTCCGTGCTGGAGGGAGAGACATATGCCGAACGCGCAACAAACCGAACAGATTTCAAAAGGTGACGGGTTTATCGCCGCGCTTGACCAATCGGGCGGTTCGACTCCGAAGGCGCTGCGCCTTTACGGTATCGAGGAGAGCGAATATTCCAACGATGCCGAAATGTTCGACCTGATCCACAAGATGCGGACGCGGATCATCAAATCGCCGGCCTTCTCCAACGGCAAGGTGATCGGGGCGATCCTGTTCGAGCAGACCATGGATCGCGAGATCGACGGCATCCCGACCGCCACCTATCTGGCCGAGAAATGCGGTGTGGTGCCCTTCCTGAAGACCGATAAGGGGATGCTCGACGAGGAGAACGGTTGCCAGCTTCTCAAGCCGATCCCGGGCTTCGAGGATCTTCTGGACCGCGCGGCGGCTGCCGGTATCTTCGGCACCAAGATGCGCTCGGTCGTCTCGGCCGCCAACCCCGAGGGGATTGCCGCCGTGGTGGCACAACAGTTCGAGCTGGGCGCGATTGTCATCAAGCACGGTCTGATGCCGATCATCGAGCCGGAAGTGACCATCTCGATCGCCGATAAGGTCGAGGCTGAAGCGATCCTGCGCGAGGAGATCCTCAAGCAGCTCGACGCCCTGCCGGAAGACCAGCAGGTGATGCTGAAGCTCTCGCTGCCGAGCGTGCCGAATTTCTACAAGCCGCTGGTCGATCACCCGCGTGTGCTGAAGCTGGTGGCCCTGTCGGGCGGCTACTCGCGTGACGAGGCCAATGCGATCTTGGCAAAGAATGATGGCATGATCGCCTCCTTCTCCCGCGCGCTGACCGAAGGCATGTCGGACAAGCAGACGGACGAGGAATTCGATGCGGCACTGGCGAAGGCGATCGACGATATCCATGCGGCGTCCCTGGCGCATGAGCCCGCCTGATTGTATCCGGAACTGAGTTGGGAAGGCGGGGCGTTTGCTCCGCCTTTTCCTTTTGGCATGCGGGGTAAGGGGACGCTCGCGCCCCCTCTTTGCGCTGCGCGCAAATTCACCCCCGAGGATATTTAGAGACGCTGGAATTGCAAAAGGGCGCCGGTGAGGGCGCCCCTTCAAGATGGATATGGCTCGGATCTGGCGTTGTGGGGATCAACCCAGTTGCACGAGCGCGTGGCGTTTCTTGCCAGCTGAGAGTTTGACCGGTGTCTCGAAATCGGTGGCGGTGAACATACGGCCCGCTTCGGTGCAGGTTTCGTCATTCACTTTCAGCCCGCCTTCACCGATCAGGCGTTTGCCATCCTTACCGGTTTTGGCAAGGCCCGAACGGGTTACGAGTTGGGCCAGGCTGATGCCATCGCCCAATTCTTCGGCCGAGAGGCTGAGGGTCGGAAGATCCTCGCCGGTGCCGCCTTTTTCGAAGACCTCACGCGCGGTGGCCTCGGCGGCGGCGGCCGCCTCGGCACCATGCAGAAGCGTGGTGACCTCGCGGGCGAGGATGATTTTGCCCTCGTTGATCTCCGAGCCCTGAAGGGCTGCGAGGCGGTCGCATTCCTCGACCGGCAGTTCGGTATAGAGTTTGAGGAAGCGGCCTACATCGGCATCCGTGGTGTTGCGCCAGAACTGCCAGAACTCGTAGGGGCTGAGCATCTCGGCATTGAGCCACATCGCGCCGCCTTGGGACTTGCCCATCTTGCGGCCATCCGAGGTGGTCAGCAGTGGCGTGGTCAGGCCATAGATCTCGTTATCGAGCACACGACGGGTCAGGTCGATCCCGTTGATGATATTGCCCCATTGGTCCGAGCCACCCATCTGGAGCGCACAGCCATAGCGGCGGTTCAGCTCGAGGAAGTCATAGGCCTGCAAGATCATGTAGTTGAATTCGAGGAAGGACAGCGACTGTTCGCGGTCCAGACGCGATTTCACGCTCTCGAAGGAGAGCATCCGGTTGACCGAGAAATGCCGCCCGATATCGCGCAGGAAGTCGAGATAGTTCAGGCTGTCGAGCCATTCGGCATTATTGAGCATGAGCGCGCCATTGCCGCCCTCGCTATAGTCGAGATAGCGGTCGAAGACTTGCTGCATGCCGTCGATATTCGACTGGATCTGCTCGGGTCCCAAAAGCGGGCGCTCATCCGAACGGAAGGAGGGATCGCCCACCTTGGTCGTGCCGCCACCCATGAGCGTGACCGGCTTATGGCCACATTTCTGGAACCAGCGCAGCAGCATGATGTTGAGCAGGTGACCCACATGCAGCGAGGCGGCCGTCGCGTCATAGCCGATATAGGCAGTGACCGTCCCGGAATAGAGTTTCTGGTCCAGCTCCTGCAGGTCGGTGCAGTCGGCCAGGAATCCGCGCTCGGTGATGATGCGCAGGAAATCCGATTTGGGATGGTATGTCATCTGGCTTGTTCCTTTCTGATAGGCATGCGTATATCGCTTGGTCAGGTAAAGGGGAAGCCATGTTGAAAGCAGGACCTGTCTGGGCAGTTGGCGCGATGTCGGGCACCTCGCTCGATGGCGTGGATGCGGCTGTCGTGCTGACGGATGGTGAGCGGATTCTCGATTTCGGGCGCGTGGATTATCGTGGCTATAGTGACGAGGAGCGCGGTATCCTGCATGCGGCACTCGGGCTGTGGCAGGGCGAGCCTGCGGTCGAGCCTGCGGCGGAGGTCGTCGAGACGGTGCATGCCGAAATCCTCTCGGGCTTTTCCGAGGCCGAGATTGTGGGCTTCCATGGTCAGACACTGGCGCATGATCCGGGCGGGCGCGGCACCCATCAGGCGGGCGATGGCGCGGTGCTGGCGGAGGTGCTGGGCAAGCCTGTGGTCTGGGATTTCCGCACGGCGGATGTCGCACTTGGCGGGCAGGGCGCGCCGCTTGCGCCCTATTTCCATTTCGCCTGTGCCAGATGGGCGGGGCTCACCGCGCCTTGCGTTTTTCTCAATCTCGGCGGGGTCGGCAATGTGACATGGGTCGATCCGCGTCTGACCGGACCAGAGGCCGACGGGGCGGTTCTGGCCTTTGACACAGGTCCGGCCAATGCACCGATCAACGATCTGATGCGTCTGCGGTTCAATCTCTCGCAGGATGAGGGAGGCGCGCTGGCGTTGCAGGGGAATGTCGACGAGGCTGTGGTCGCGCGGTTTCTGGAGCATCGCTATTTCCTGAAAATGCCGCCCAAATCATTGGACCGGAACGATTTCCACGGGGTGCTCGAACTGGTCTCCGGCATGGGAGATGCCGATGCGGCGGCAACGCTGACCGCCTGTTCGGCGGCGTCGGTGGCGCGCGGGTTCGAGCATTTTGCGACCCCGCCCGAGAGGCTCTATCTTTGTGGGGGTGGCCGGCTCAATGCAGCACTCGTGGCCGAGATCGCAAAACGCGTGCCGTGCCCCGTGGAGCTTGTCGAGGATATCGGGCTTGATGGCGATATGCTGGAGGCGCAGGCATTCGCCTATCTGGCAGTGCGGGTGGCGCGTGGATTGCCCACCTCGGGACCGTCGACCACGGGTGTGGCTGCGCAGGTGGGCGGGGGGCAGATCAGCCGGCCT
This sequence comes from Thioclava kandeliae, assembly GCF_040297545.1. Lineage (NCBI taxonomy): Bacteria > Pseudomonadati > Pseudomonadota > Alphaproteobacteria > Rhodobacterales > Paracoccaceae > Thioclava > Thioclava kandeliae. The sequence continues at coordinate 173,277 of NZ_JAYWLC010000004.1, read as the reverse complement.
GCCTGACATCGCGTTCTTTCCGCAACAGCATTAATCAATTGTTAACCTTTTGGCGCTCGCAACTTTGTGATGTCTGGCGGTGCGCGTAATTTCGCTCATGCCGATAACGATAAAAACGAGGCCGAGCATCATGAAAGCGCTTATTCTTGTCCTGCCCCTGATGATGGCGGGCTGTGGTCATACGCCCGACATCGCGTCACGGCTGCCTGCGATCCAATTCGTCCCGGATCTGCCCTCTCCCGCGGCTCTGATGCGCCAGAAGGCACCCGATTACACCTATAACGGCCAGATGATTACTTTCACGCAGGTTGATCCGACCTTTGACGATGATGCGCCTGCTGGGCGTAATTACGCGCAGGCGCAGGGTGTCTGCACGGATCACGGCTTTGATTTTGTTGAATATTGGGGCGTAACCGAAAACGGTCAGCGCTTCTTCTGTAGCAACTGATCAGCCGCGCGGAATGTCGAAGCCTTTCGGTGCAAGGGTAAAGCCCTCGAACCGGAAGCCGGGCGAGACGGTGCAGCTGACGAGGCTATACTCCCCCGTGCTACAGGCTGCCTGCCAGTGATGGGGCGGCACGATCACCTGCGGGCGCTCTCCGGCGAGGATATCGGGGCCGAGCCGGTAGTCCTTAGCCGGCCCCGTATCGCTTGGTGCAAGCGACAGGGTCAGCGGCGCGCCGGCATGCCAGAGCCAGATCTCGGTCGAATCGACCTTGTGCCAATGGCTGGCTTCACCTGCTTTCAGAAGGAAATAGATGCAGGTGCCCGCTGTGCGGCCTTCGCCTTCGGCGATCCATGTCTGGCGATAGTGGCCCCCTTCGGGATGGGGGGCCAGCTGGAGTGTTTCGATGATATCATCTGCAGTGCTCATGGCGCATTGAGCGTTGGTTGGCGGCGCAGTGTCAAGCGTGGACTGGTGATCTGGGACAGGCTGACCCCGAGGAGTGTCAGAGCCGTGCCGATGATCTGCAGGAGGGCAGGTGTCTGTCCGAGCGCCCAGCCGATCAGCACCGCAAAGACCGGCACGAGATTGAACAGGATGGCGGTCTTTGCCACGCCGCGCGCGGCGATCGCCGCCGTCCAGAAGATATAGGCCAGCATTGAGCCGAGGATACCCATCCACAGAGAGGCGATCAGGCTGGGCGGCGTCGCGGCGCGTGCGAGGGTGACAAGATTGCCCTCATGGAGGCTCGTTCCGATCAGGGCGAGGGTGCCGAAAACCATCGTCCAGCTTGTTGTGGCAAGCGGGGAGGAGCCCCGTATAAAGCGCGTGCAACCCACCCCATAGGCCGCCCATGCCAGTGAACCGGCAAGAATGACCAGATCGCCGGAGTTGAGCCTTCGGGAGATATCGTCAATGTGCCCCTGTGCGAGCACCAGTGCGACGCCCGCAAAGCTGAGTGCCATGCCGGATAATGCGCGCCAGCTTGGGCGTTTACGCGACAGGATCGCGTCGAAGATGGCAGAGGTGATCGGGGTGGTGGCCATGATCAGTGCCGCCGTTTGCGGGGTCGTGCTTTGCAGCCCGATGCAGAGCGCCGCATTGAATCCGGCAACCCCGAGAATGCCCAGAATGATATAGGCGAGCAGGTTCCGCCTGAGAGGCGCCATGGCCAGCCCTTCACGCCAGATAAGGAGCACGAGGATCGCGATTGTCGCGATGAGAAAGCGCAGGCTTGCCACGCTTAGAGGCGGCAGGCTGCCAAGGGCGATGCGGGTCGCCTCGAAATTGCTGGCCCAGAAAGCTGTTGCGGCAACACCCAGAATAAGCGGTCTTTGCATGTGATATCCTTCGGAGGAGATCCGGCCCATCAGGGGCAGGATAGGGATCACGCGACCGGTAGCGCAGGGGCAAACTACGCGTGGTTTCGTTTTCCGTCTTCCCTCAACTACGCGTAACCGCTTTCCAAATACGGAAAGTATCGCCACTGAAAAAGGCGCGGAGAATCTCCGCGCCTTTCTCCGAAGTATTCACTGAAGTCTTATTTTTTCAGGATCGAACGGCCCGCATAGATCGCGGTCTCGCCCAGCATTTCCTCGATACGGATCAGCTGGTTGTATTTTGCCAACCGGTCCGAGCGTGCCAGCGAGCCGGTCTTGATCTGGCCGCAATTGGTGGCAACTGCGAGGTCCGCGATGGTCGCATCCTCGGTCTCGCCCGAGCGGTGCGACATGACATTGGTGTAGCGTGCGCGGTGGGCCATATCGACGGCCTCGAGCGTCTCGGTCAGCGAACCGATCTGGTTCACTTTCACCAGCATGGAGTTTGCCACGCCTTGCTCGATGCCATCGGCCAGACGCTTGGGGTTGGTCACGAACAGATCGTCGCCCACCAGCTGGATCTTGTCGCCGAGTTTCTCGGTCAGGATCTTCCAGCCTGCCCAGTCATCTTCCGCCATACCGTCTTCGATCGAGATGATCGGGTATTGCTCGCAGAGTTTCACAAGATATTCGGCATTCTCTTCCGAGGTGAGCGAGAGGCCTTCGCCCTTCATCTCGTATTTGCCGCTCTTGTAATATTCGGTCGAGGCGCAATCCATCGCCAGATAGATATCTTCGCCCGGCTTGTAGCCGGCTTTCTCGATGGATTTCAGGATCACATCGAGCGCTTCCTTGGTCGAGGACAGGTTCGGCGCAAAGCCACCCTCATCGCCCAAACCGGTGGACAGACCCATCGCGGTCAGCTCTTTTTTCAGCGTGTGGAACACTTCCGAGCCCATACGAACGGCTTCGCGGATATTCGCGGCCGAGACGGGCATGATCATGAATTCTTGGATGTCGATCGGGTTATCGGCATGTTCGCCGCCGTTGATGATGTTCATCATCGGAACCGGCAGAACGCGGGCGGAGGTGCCGCCGACATAGCGGTAGAGCGGCTGGGTGGTGTAATCGGCGGCGGCTTTCGCACAGGCCAGCGACACGCCCAGGATCGCGTTCGCGCCAAGGCGGCCTTTGTTCTCGGTGCCGTCCAGCTCGATCATCGTGCGGTCGATTTCGACCTGCTCGGTGACATCGGCGCCCACGAGGGCTTCGGCGATCTCGCCATTCACGGCGGCAACCGCGTCAAGCACGCCTTTGCCCATATAGCGGGCCTTGTCGCCATCACGCTTCTCGACCGCTTCATGCGCGCCGGTCGAGGCCCCCGAGGGCACAGCCGCGCGGCCCATGGTGCCGTCTTCGAGGATCACGTCGACTTCGACGGTCGGATTGCCGCGGCTATCGAGGATCTCGCGCGCGTGGATATCGATGATGGTGCTCATATTACTCTCTTCCCTTGTCGTTGCACAGCTGTGCTTAATGGGCCGCGTAAAGCTATAACTTCGCCAAGCCCCAGTGAAAAGGGCGTTGTTACCGCTAACGCGAGTGTTAGCGACACAACTTCATGAAATTTGTGGAATGTTCGTATGACATCCGCATAGTCAGGTAGATCAGCGCCGGCGCCGCAGACCTTTCACATCAGCCCAGATCGGCAGATGGTCCGAGGCACGCCGCGTCAACTGGGTGTCGAGCACTGCCATTTTCGCGATGCTCGCACGGTTGCAGGTCACGATTCGATCCAGCTTGCCGACCGGCGCGACCGAGGGGTAGGTGGCGCCAGGTGCATGGACCGAGAAGCCGCTCAGCGCCTCGAAGCCGGAACGCCCCGACCATTCGTTGAAGTCACCAATGGCGAGGGCGGGCGCGGGAGAGGCTGCCAGCATCTCCTTGGCTATCCGCGTCCATTGCGCGCGCCGGTCCGCCCGGCGTAGCCCCAGATGGGCTGCAAAAATGGAAAAGGGCAGATCGCCCTCGGCCTTGATATGTAGATGCAGCGCGCCGCGCGGCTCGAGGCCGGGCAATTCGATCCCCTTGCAATCGATCATCTCGACGGTCTTGCGCACCAGAAATGCCTGACCGTGCCAGCCCAGACTATCGGGTCCGGTGCGGGGTTGCTCGATGGTGCAGAAATCCGTCTCGGCCTCGATAAGGGACGCAGTCAACGCAGCCGGACGCGCGCCGCGCCGGCGGTCAACTTCTTGCAGCGCAACGATATCGGCATCCAGCGTGTTGAGCACCTCGATAATCCGGTTGGGATCTCGGCGGCGGTCCACCCCTACGCATTTATGAATGTTATAAGAAGCAATTCGGAGAGTCATTGGTCGTCAGCATGGTCAATTTCACGCAGAGATATAGATCTAATGCGCGGGATGTCACCTTGCCGTCGCGAAAAATTCCAATATTGCGATATATTCGCCGAGAATTTTTTGTGAGCAGAGCGTGAGCATCTTCCCCGCACTGCGATTTGCCCCCATCATGAGAGCTATGAAAAACTTCCTACTCCTCGCGGCGTTTTTGCGCCAGCCCTGGCCGGTGCGCGTGATCTGGTCGCTTCTGGCCATCGAGTTATGTCTGGCCCTTGTCGAACGGCAATGGCCACTTGCGGGGGTGGCGCTGTTTACCTTCGGGCTGACACTCGTGCCGCTCTATGTTAGCTCGCGCATCGGAATTTCCATGCCCACGGCGCTGGTTGTGGCGATCACCGGCTTTATCTTCGCCACGATCTTTCTCGGCGAGGCGTTCGATTTCTACAACCGCTTCTGGTGGTGGGACATCGCGCTGCATGGCGGATCGGCACTCGGCTTCGGCCTTGTAGGCTTCATGTTCGTCTTCATGCTGTTTGAAGGCGACCGCTATGCCGCGCCTCGCTGGGCGATGGCGCGAATGGCGTTTTCGGTGGCGGTCACCATTGGCGCGGTCTGGGAGATCTTCGAGTTCGGCATGGACCAGATCTTCGGCACCAATATGCAGAAATCCGGCCTGATGGACACGATGGGCGATCTGATCGTGGATGTGATCGGCGGCGCTTTGGGGGCGCTTGCGGGCTGGGCCTATCTCTATGGTCGCGGTCCCGGTTTTACCCGCGCTTTCTTCGAGGATTTCGTCGCCCGCAACCGCCGGTTCTTCCGCAAGATCGGCAATCGGGTCGGGCGACGCTAGGGGTTATGTCCCGCAGAAGGTGCGCATAACGCGCTCACCCAGATCGGGCGCCTTCTCGTAGGCGGCAAAGCCCGGTGCTTCCGCATAGGGCTCGGCCAGCGCCTGCATCAGGCGCTCGAACGGGGCCAGATCACCGGCCTCGGCGGCATTGATCGCCTCCTCTACGCGATGGTTGCGCGGGATGCGCAGCGGATTGGCTTCGGCCATCACCGCCTGCGGATCGGTCTCCCGCGCCAGACGTGCCCGCCAGTCGGGCGCCCAGGCTTGCCACAGGGCAGGGTCCATGAACTCCGCCCCCGCATCCTCTCCTCGGCGCATCGCCGCAAAGACCCGCGTGAAATCGGCCTGACCCTGAGCCATCGCGGTCAGGAGCCCCTGGATCAGGTCCAGCTCCTCCATCCCTGCATCGGCAATTCCGATCTTCTGCCCGAAACGCTTCAGCCACTGGCTCTGGTAGAGCGGACCGAACGCATTGATGGTCAGTGTGGCGTCCTCGATGGCCTTCTCCTGCTCGCCCATCAGCGGGATAAGGCAGGTGGCGAATTGCGCCAGATTCCACGTGGCGATCTGCGGCTGCGCGCCATAGGCATAGCGGCCATATTGGTCGATCGAGCTGAACACCATCTCGGGATGATAGATATCGCTGAAAGCACAGGGGCCATAATCGATGGTCTCGCCGGAGATCGCCATATTGTCGGTATTCATCACGCCATGGATGAAGCCGAGGCTCATCCAGCCCGCGATCAGCGTCGCCTGCGCCGCGGTCACCGCCTTGAGGAGGTCGAGCGGGCTCTCGCATTCGGGATAGAGCCGCGCGATCACATGATCGGTCAGGGTCCGCAGCCCCTCCACATCGCCGCGCGCGGCGAAATACTGGAAGGTGCCGACCCGCACATGGCTGCGTGCCACCCGCGCCAGCACCGCTCCGGGGCGCTGTTTCATGTCGCGCAGGATGGTCTCGCCGGTAAAGGCCGCTCCAAGTGCGCGTGTGGTGGGCAGGCCAAGCGCATACATTGCCTCCGACACCACATATTCGCGGATAACCGGCCCGACCCATGCCCGCCCGTCGCCACGGCGCGAAAACGGCGTGGGGCCGGAGCCCTTCAGCTGCAGGTCGAACCGGCCCTCGGGGGTCGTGACCTCGCCCAGGAGCACCGCGCGCCCATCGCCAAGTTGCGGCACCCAGCCGCCGAACTGGTGACCGGCATAGGCCTGTGCGATCGGGGCCGCGCCTTCGGGGACATGGTTGCCCGCGAGCATAGCCACACCCTCGGGACTGCGCAGGAAGGCGGGATCGATGCCCAGATTGCCTGCCAGCGCATCATTGACGGCGATCAGCTGCGGCGCTGCCACGGGTGTGGGGGCTTGCGGCGCGAAGAAACGCTCGGGCAAGGCGGCATAGCTGTTGGTGAAGCGGATGGGTGCGGTCATGAGAGGCCTCCTGTTGGTTCCGATATAGGCCCCATGGCCGCTGACGGGAACCCCGACCCTCCGAATTCGTTTGGGCGGTAGCTAATCGTGAAGGGGGCGGCTATGGGGAATTCTTACCGGACCGGACAATGGGTCACATGGAACTGGGGGCAGGGCGAGGCCAGAGGCAAGATCGCCGCGCGCCATGAGGAGCGTGTCGAGCGCCAGATCGACGGCTCCAAAATCACCCGCAATGGCAGCGCCGAGAACCCCGCCTACGAGATCCATCAGGAGGACGGGGCGCGTGTGCTCAAGCTCGGTTCCGAGTTGGAGGCGGGGTGATGGACGGCGCGCGTCTGGCGGATCTGCCGAAAGGCCTGTGCTTCTATCCCGATAGCCGTCCGGGGATCGCGCGCAGGCGCTGTGGGCGGGGCTTCAGCTACATGATGCCCGATGGCACCACACTTGCCCGTGGCCCCGAGCGGACCCGCGTCGAGGCTCTGGGCATTCCGCCCGCTTATGAGAATGTCTGGATTTCTCCGCGCGAGAACGGGCATCTGCAGGCCACGGGGTTCGATGCGCGCACGCGCAAGCAATATCGCTATCACACACTCTGGTCCGAGGCGCGGGCCGCCGAAAAATTCGGCACACTTGCCGCCTTTGGCCATGCGCTGCCACGGATCCGGCGCGGCGTGACGCGGGATCTGGCCGAGGGGCCGGGCGAGATGGGGTTTGCGCTGGCTGCTGCCGTGCTCTTGATCGACCGTCTGGCGATGCGGGTCGGCAATGCTGCCTATACCGAGGCCAATGGCAGCTACGGGGCGCTGACGCTCCGCCGCCGCCAGATGCGACTTTGCGATCAGGGGCTGCGACTGAGCTACACGGCCAAGGGCGGCAAGAAGGTGCGGCGCCTGCTCACAGACCGCAAGCTGTTGAAAGTGCTCGACCAGGCGCGCGATCTGCCGGGGGCCGAGCTGATCACATGGCTCGATGATGCGGGCGCACCGCATGCGTTGGCCTCCGATCAGCTCAATGCCTATCTGTCTGACCTAGGTCAGGGAGATTTTACTGCCAAGACCTTCCGCACATGGTCGGGGTCGCTGGCGGCATTCGAGGCGGCAGAGGCGGGGGGCGAGACCATCAAGGCGCTCTCCACGGCTGCAGCCAAGCGGCTGAACAACACGCCCACCGTCGCCCGCAACAGCTATATCCACCCCAAGGTCATCGCGCTGGCCGAAGAGGGCCTGCCCGAGATCACGCCCGTGAAGCTGCGCGGGCTGACCGTGGCAGAGACCCGCCTTCTGGCGCTTCTCGAGGGTTAGAGCGTGGCGAGGCGGTCGCTGATCAGCGCGAAGAAACGGTCGCGATCGACCTCGCCCATGAAGGTGGCATTGGGCGCGCGCTTGCTGACGCGCCACCAGTCCGCCACCGTCATGCCAAGGGTCAAGGGCGAGTCCACCTCGATCTCGACATTGATGAGACGGCCGGAAAACAGCGTCGGATCGATCAGGTAGCCGATAGTGCAAGGGTCGTGCAGTGGCGCGCCGCCCGAGCCGTATTTCTCCATATCGAAGCGCTCGAAGAAATCGGTCCAGGACGCCACCGCCTCGCCGAGAGGCGTGCCCAGATCGCGCATCTGCTGCACCCACGCGGCGGAGGTCATGGCCTTATGCGTCACATCGAGCGGCATCATCGTCACCTTCACCCCCGCGTCCAGCACGATCTTGGCCGCTTCCGGGTCGACATAGATGTTGAACTCGGCGGTGGGAGTGATGTTGCCGACCTCGAAATAGGCCCCGCCCATCAGCACGATCTCCTCGATCTTCGCAGCCAGTTCGGGGGCGCGGTGCAACACGGTCGCGATATTGGTCAGCGGACCGATCGGGACCAGAGTGATCGAGCGGTCCCCGGCGGCCCGCAACGTTTCGATGATGAAATCCACCGCATGTTGCTCCTGCACGGGCATTGTGGGCTCGGGCAGAACGATCCCGTCAAGGCCGGTCTTGCCGTGGACATGCTCGGCCGTCACCAATGCGCGTGACATAGGTCTGTCGCAGCCCGCAAAGATCCTTACATCGCGGCGTCCTGCCAGTTCGCAGATCTTGCGCGCATTGCTTACCGTCAGATCCAGCGGCACATTGCCTGCGACACAGGTGATGCCCAGCAGCTCCAGCTCGGGGCTGGCCAGCGCCAGCAGAATGGCCACGGCATCGTCCTGGCCGGGATCGGTATCGATGATGATTTTGCGCGTCATGTCTGCTCTCCTTTGGAGGGGCAGGTTGAGCGCAGGCGCGGGATTTGTCCAGCGGGCGTCATGCCCGCCGGACGCGTGGGTCAACCGTCGAAGTTCACCGCCTCGATCAGCTTGAGGGCCTCGGGACGCATCCTGGCGATCTCCACAAGATCGAGCCCGTCGGGGGTGAAGGCGCCCCAGCTTTTGACCAGATCCGAAGGATCTACGCCCTCTTTCACCGGAAACTCGTGATTGGTCTCGGCATAGATATGCTGCGCCTCATCGGAGACGAGGAACTCCATCAGTCTCAGCGCCTCGTCCTTGTTGGGGGCGGATTTGGTCATCGCGACGCCCGATATGTTCATATGTGTGCCACCGCCCTCGAAGACGGGGAAGCGGATCGACACGCTATTGGCCCATTCGGCGCTCTCGTCATTGGCCAGCATCTGGCCCATATAATAGGTGTTACCAAGGCTGATATCGCATTGACCCGCCCAGATGGATTTCACCTGACTGCTGTCATTGCCCGAAGGCTTCAGCGCCAGATTGGCCTTGAGCCCTGTCAGCCAGTCACGCGTGGCCTCCTCGCCGTGATGGATCAGATAGGCGGCGGTCAGCGCGACGTTGTAATCGGAGGTGAAGGGGCGGGTGCAGATACGGCCCTTCCATTTGGGGTCGGCCAGATCCTCATAGGTGGTGATCTCGCCCTCGGCCACGCGCTCCTTGGAGGCATAGACGATCCGCGCCCGTGTGGTCAGTCCGAACCACTGATGGGCAGGGTCACGGAAGGCCGCCGGGATCGCGGTATCAAGGGCCGGATCCTCGACCGCTTGCGTGACGCCGCCATCCACAACTTGCGTCAGCCGCGCGATATCGACCGTCATCACCAGATCGGCGGGAGAGCGGCGGCCCTCGGCCTGCAGGCGCTCGACCATACCCTGCGCGATATAGGCGACATTGACCTTGATACCGGTTTCCTTGGTGAAAGCATCCAGCAGCGGCTGAACAAGCTCGGGCTGACGGTGCGAATAGATGTTCACATCGGCCATCGCAGGCAGGGGCAGGGCCGCGAGAGCTGGCGCGAGAAGCGGAAACAGACGCATGGAAACCTCCTATTTGGACGCAACCGATATGCCAATTCCGTGAAAACCGGTCAATACCTGATCTTTTTTATCGGCATATCGACGGGTTTCGCAGGGGCGTGACATATCCTTGCAACAGTTTCGCGCGAAATTGAGCGGGAAGGTAGCAAGTTTTGTGATCTGCGCTAAGATAACCGCAAATGATTGACAGGCGCGGTGCTGCATCACTGCAGGGGCCGCGCTCAAGAACGAGGGAATCATACCGTGACCCAGATCACTGCGAAAATCGCCGCCGCTTCTGTTGCCCTGATGCCGCTTGTGGCCGGTGCCGCCTTTGCCCAGGATAGCCAGTCCGAAGGCTATCACTTCGATACGCCGCGCGTCTCCACCCAGTCATCGGGCGCAGGGGTGAAATTCACGCTGGGGGCAGGCGTTGCGGTCACTCCCGAATATCCCGGCTCGGATGATTTCACCGTCGGTCCCGATATGGTCGTGCGCTTCCACGCTCTGCAATATGGCGGGATGACCTATGGCAATCCCGACCCCTATGCCGAGAAATCGGGCTTCTCGGTTGCGGGGTCGTTCCGCTATATCGGCGAGCGTGATGCCAGCGACTATTCCGAGCTGCGTGGTCTTGACGATGTGGAGGATTCTCTCGAGCTGGGTCTCGGCTTTGCCTATGACACCCCTGTCTATGAGGTCTTCAGCACCGTGCGTTACGGCGTTATCGGTCATAACACCTGGGTTGGTGAGGTCGGTGCCGACCTCAAGATGCACCCGACGGAGCGTCTGACCGTCACCTTCGGGCCGCGCGCCTTCTGGGGCACCGAGCGTTATGCTGACACCTACTATGGTGTGACGGCGGCGGAATCGGCGGCGTCCGGTGGATCGCTTGCCGCCTATGACCCCGATGGCGGTTTCCTGTCGGCTGGTGTCGAGCTGGGCGCGAATTACCGCTTCGACGGCGGTTGGGGTGTCGAGGGCGCGGTGCGCTACGACAAGCTGATGAACGATGCCGAAGACAGCCCGATCACGCAGGCCGGATCGGACGAGCAGTGGAGCATGTCCTTCGATGTGACGCGCGTGTTCACGCTGGGCGCGATGTAAGCCTGCCCATAGCCGATCTTAGACAGCCCCCCGCGAGGGGGCTGTTTTCATTTTCGGGGTGATTTTTCCGAGATGGTAAAGGGTTTGTTTGCCAATTTCGCCGAACCTGCAGGCGAGTTTGCGAAAGAGAGACCCCATGCGCGCCATCCGTTATCAAGACCATCGTGACGACCATCTCCAGTTGATGCAGCGCGGCAAGTATCACGAGGCCTTCGCCATGCTGCAGGAGATGGCGCCGATGCATGGGGATGATCCGGTCTATATTGCCGATCTCGCCGAGGCGATGTGGTATATGGGCGACGAGAAACAGGTGCTTGATCTGTTGCATATCCTGGTCACCCGCTTCCCCGACTACTATCGCGGCTGGCTGCAGTTGGGGTTGCGCATGGGCAGCTATGGCGAGACGGAGCAGGCGGTCGCCTGTTTCAGAAAAGCTTTGGAACTGAAGCCGGAATCGATCGCAGCGCGGACCGAGCTTGCCAAACACGAGCCGTTCAGCCCCAACAGCCAGCAGGCACGGGTGCTGCGAAAATATCTGGAAGACGATATCGCCGATCCGGTAAAGATCGAGATCCTGATCGCACTGGCCAATGCCGAGGCGCGCTCTGGCAGTGCGGTCAAGGCGTTCCATTACTGGACGCAGATGAACGCGTTACGAAAGCTCGATTATGACACCGAGGGGCTGTTGCAGATGGTCAAGGAGATCGGTCGCCTTGCGCCCGCGATGCCGCGCGCCGCAACCGACGCCGCGATGCCGCGCTTCCTCTTCATCACCGGTATGCCGCGCTCGGGCACCACGATCACCGAGACCGAGCTTGCCAAACATCCCGATGCCCACCCGATGGGCGAGCTGCCGACGCTGCAGATCGCGGTGCAGGCGTTGAAACTGCCCGCGTTCTCGGGGCTGCGCCGCGACTGGATTGCGCATCTGCACTCCATCGATGCCGCCCAGATCGCCCAGATCCGTGCGGTATTCCTGAGCCAGCTGCCCCGGAACGCCCCGCGCGGCAAGGTGCTGATCACCAAGACGCCTGCCGATGCGTTCAGCATCTGGGCGGCACGGCTGATCATCCCCGAGCTGAAGGTGCTGCATATAGAGCGACATCCGCTGGATGTGGCGCTCTCCAATTTCAGCACCAATTTCGGCACCTTACGCGGCTATCATACGACTCTCGACGGGATTGCCGATGTGACACGCGCCACATGGCAGGTCCGCGATATCAATGCCGGTCTTCTGGGTGCGGATATGCGGGTGCAATCCTATCGCGCAATGGTCGAGGATCAGGAGAACCAGCTTGCGCATTGTCTGGCCTTTGCAGGGCTTGCGCCCGAGCGGATGCAGACAGAGGCTGATCCGGAGACGCTACGCGCAGTGCGCACGGCCTCTGTCCATCAGGTCCGGCAGGGTGTGAATACCAAGGGGCTCGAGAAATGGCGCAAGTTCGAGCGCCAGCTTGCGCCATTTGTGAGCCGCCTTGGCGGGCCAGAGGTGATCGCGGCATGGGAAGCGCAGGATCGGGCCCGCGATTTCCGGCCGGGATAATTACCCGGCTTCGGCGCTTTCCAGCTTCTCGAGAGCTGCCATCCAGAGCGTCTCCGCCCTATCCATCGCCTCACGCAGCTCGGCATATTTGGCATTCCACGTCGCCAGCTCGCCCGCTTTGCCATCCTCGTAAAGCGCGGGATCGGCGAGTTTCTTGGAAAGCTTTTTGGCCATTTCCTCGAGCTTCTGGACCCGCTCCTCGCATTTGCGCGCCTCGGAGCGCAGCGTAAGGATCTGCTCGCGGGGCGCACGTTTGGGCTTGGGTTTGGGGGCCTCGGGTGGCGCTTCCTTCTTGGGCGGCGTCAGCAGCTCCTGCCGGTAGCTGTCGAGATCGGCCTCATAGGGTGCGACACGACCCTCTTTTACCAGCCACAGCCGGTCCGCGACCATCGACAGCAGGTGCATGTCGTGGCTCACGAGGATCACGGCGCCGGTATAGGCGTTGAGCGCCTCGGTCAGCGCCTCGCGGCTCTCGATATCGAGGTGGTTGGTCGGTTCGTCGAGGATCAGCATATGCGGCGCATCGATGGTCGACAGCAGCAGAGACAGCCGCGCTTTCTGCCCGCCCGAAAGCCGCCCGACCTCCGTCTCGGCCTGATCGGCGCCAAGACCGAACCCCGCCAGCCGCGCACGCAGCTTCGATTGACCCTCGTCGGGGCGCAGGCGCTGCAGATGCAGGAGCGGCGTGGCGCCCAGATCCAGCTCGTCCACCTGATGCTGTGCGAAATAGCCCACCCGCAGTTTCGAGGATTTCACCATCGATCCGGTCAGCGCCGGAAGCTTGTCGGCCAGAAGTTTCGAGAAGGTCGATTTGCCCTCGCCATTGCGGCCCAGAAGCGCGATCCGGTCATCCTGATCGATGCGCAGGTTCAGCCGCTGAAGGATCGCCTTGCCGTCATAGCCCACCGAGCCGCCCTCGATCGCCACGATCGGCGGCGAAAGCTGCTCGGGTTCGGGGAAGGTGAACACCGTCTTGGCGCGATCCTCGGGCGCGGTGATCGTCTCCATCTTCTCGAGCATCTTCACGCGGGCCTGTGCCTGTTTCGCTTTGCTGGCCTTGGCCTTGAAACGGTCGACGAAGCTCTGCAGATGGGCGCGGCGTTCGTCCTGTTTCTTGGCGGCGGCGGCCTGCTGCTCGCGGTTGGCAGCACGCTGGCGGACGAAACTGTCATAGCCGCCAGTATAGAGCGTAAGCTGTTTGTTCTCCAGATGCAGGATAGAGCCGACCGCACGGTTGAGAAGCCCACGATCGTGGCTGATGATGATGACCGTATGCGGGTATTTGGCCAGATACTGTTCCAGCCACAAAGCCCCCTCGAGGTCGAGATAGTTGGTCGGTTCGTCGAGGAGCAGAAGATCGGGCTGTGCGAAAAGCACCCCCGCCAGCGCGACACGCATCCGCCAGCCGCCCGAGAAATCGGAACAGGGCATGAGCTGTTGCTCGGCATCAAAGCCCAAGCCCTTCAGGATCGAGGAGGCGCGTCCCTCGGCCGACCACGCATCGATATCCACCAGACGGGTCTGGATCTCGGCAATCCGCGTGGGGTCGGTGGCGGTCTCTGCCTCGGCCATCAGGCTCGCGCGTTCGGTATCGGCGGCCAGCACCGTGTCCAGAAGGCTCGTCGAGGAGGAGGGCACTTCCTGCGCCACGCCACCGATCTTGGCGCGCGAGGGCAGCGAGATATCACCCTTTTCCAGCACCGCCTGCCCACGGATCAGGCGGAACAGTGTGGTCTTGCCGGCGCCATTGGGGCCAACAAGCCCCACTTTATGGCCGTCGGGAATGGTCGCGGAGGCGCCTTCGAACAGAGGGCGGCCTTCGATGGCATAGGTGATATCTGAAATTTTCAACATGACCGAGCCATGCCGAAACCTTCGGGCAACGTCAACGGGGATTTACGCTCAGGCGCGGGCTGCCACCAGCACAATGGCAATAAAATGCGTCACGGCCCCCGCCAGCACCGCCCCGTGCCAGATCGCGCGCGAGAAGGGGATGCGTTCGATGACATGGAAGATGGTGCCCGCGCTATAGATCAGGCCGCCCGCAAGGATCAGGATGACGGCAGCCAAGGGCAGGGAAGTCACGATGGGGTAGCTTGCGATCAGCCCGATCCAGCCGAGCGCCAGATACATGACAAAGCCCAGCCGTTGCCAGCGGTCGAAAAATCCGAGTTTCATCACCATGCCGATGGCGGCGATGACCCATGCGCTGATGGCCAGTGCCCAGCCCGCGGCGCCCCCCATCCCCAGAAGCGCCATCGGCGTATAGGTGCCAGCGATCAGTAGATAGATCGCGGCATGGTCGAAACGGCGCAGAACCGCACGGGTCGGCTCATGCAGCGTCAGGTTATAGGCGGCCGAGAACCCGAAGCTTGCCACCAGCCCGCCCGCATAGATGCCCAGCGGCCAAAGATGCGCGAGCGGTCGGGTGATCGCTGCCCAGACCATCAGCCCGCTGATCCCCGCAATGACAATGATCAGCCCCAACACATGCATCACACCATCGGCCACATGTTCGCGCAGGCTATGGGGCAGCCTGTATCTCTTCATGGTCCCATCCCTAAATCGGCTCGCACTTGCAGCATAACGCCTTTTTGCGACATATGGATGATGCGGGGCCTAAAACAGCCCCTGCACGGGCAGTCTCACGCGAATGTGGCCTTATCCTTCGGCAGAGATCCCGAAAATGGCGATTGCCGCGCCAAGCGCCGCAAGCCCGCAGTAGCGCAGACGCCGTCCGCCGGTGGCGCGCAGCGCGGCAAGTCCTGACTGGATGGCATAATAGGCGGCAAAGGCACGCGAGGCATAGGAGATGATCGCGAACAGATCGGTGGTCCATGTCAACGCGATACCCAGCCCCACCAATATAATATAGGCCAGTGCGGGACGCAGACGGTTATGGCTGAGTTCCGCCGCCAGCCCGCCGGCACCACCCGTATCGGCGACAGCCGCCGAGAATTGTGCGGCCAGAGCGGCCGCCACCAGCATTACCGGCAGGATCGGCGCAACCACACGCATCATCTCGATAATGGCCGTTTCGGTCAACTTCATCTCGCCGGGTGGAAAGACATAAGCCAGCAGCAGAATATAGACCATATAGATTGCCGCCGAGAGCCATTGTGCCCATTTCATCGCGCGAATGCGGGTCGCGGCATCATAGTCGCGGCTCATATAGCGCGCTGTTTCAAAGCCTTGGACAGTGACGATCAGACCGAAGCCCAGACGCAGGGCCTCCACTGGCCCCAGATCGGGCGGCAGGATATAGAGCGTGCCCTTGGAGGTTTCGGAGACGAAATAGACCGCCAAGCCAAATAGAAGCCCCGCAATGATCGCCAGTTTCAGGGAGACGCTGGCATATTCCATCTTCTCGAGCCGTTTGAACCCGCCAGACAGGCCCGCGGCGCCAATGATGATAAAGACGGCGGTGGTCGCGATCTTGGCGGTGGCGCCATTATCCCATGGTGTAAGAGAGACCGCGAAGGCACCGAAAAGATTGAGATAATAGGCAACTGAGATCACATAAGCGAGGCCGAGTGCCACCGAGGAGAGCGTCTCCAGCCCGCGGATGCGGCGCGGAGGGGTGGTCTCGGTCTCGATCCGGGCGATGTTGAAGCGGATCGCGCTGCCAAAGGCCCATGCCGTCAGGCAGAGCACGGCCATAACCGCAGGTGCAAGCCAGCCATAGCGGACCTGAAGGATTGGCCCGAGCACCAGAAACCCCGATCCGATGATCGAGGCGAGAGGGGTGATCATGGCTCGCCACCCGGCACGCGCGCGCAAGCTCGGCAAAAACATGACGGCGCCCATAATGAGGGCAAGAGCGAGAATGGAAATGTCGAGTATCATAGGCTCTATCTGCGCCGCTCCGGCGCCGATGGAAAGCCCTTTTTGTCAGTCGCGTGTCCGGAGGGCCTGCCAATGCGAGATCCGCGCGGCAATGTCTGGGCCATGCGCGTCAATGGCCGAGCGTGCCAGTTCCAGTCGCATGATGGCTTTTTCCAGACGGGCGGAGATGGTCTGGATCTCGCGCTCGAGGATCGGGCAGATATGGGGGCTCCTTGTATGATCGCGGCGCAGCTGCAGGCGGGAGAGATGGTTGCTCCACATGGAGACGGCGCGCTCTTGCACGGCGACAGTGTCGCGCATCACTTTGGCACGGATGGTTTCCGCATGGATTACGGCGCTGACAGAGCGGGTCTGGATCTCGGAGCTGCGTAGCCTGTCAAGGCGCGTGCGTTGCCCGAAACCGGGTTGATCGATGCCGCCGACGAGACTATCCGGCCGCGGTGCGACATGGGGGATCTCAAATCTGTATGTCACCTGACTGCCTGCTTCTGTTCTGAGACGACTGCCTCATGCGGTGGAGCCAACTCGCTAATGAAACAACTGTTGCGCGTGATGGTTAATCAATTCTTAACATCCTGGATCTTGCTGTAGGGTCGTATCACCAAACTGCAATCTATTCGTCATATGTCGTTTCCACGTCGCATTCGGAACGCAAAAAGCCACCCCGAGGGGTGGCTTTGATGGTGCAGAGAGGGGCTGGTGCCTTAGAAGCCGGCTTTGATTTTCTCGAACTCTGCCAGCTGGCGTTCGCGCATCTGCGGATCGTTCGGCGTCTGGGCGAGGATCGGTGCGTCGACATGGCCAAGGCCCGCTTCATCCAGATCCTCTTTCGAGAACTGTTCCATCGCCTTCACGTTCGAATGGCCATAGCCGATCTCGTCCATGAGCGCGGGGGCGGCTTCGGGGCGCAGCCACGAGTTGATGAAATCATAGGCCTGATCTTCCGAACCGGGGCCGTCCTTCAGGTTCACATAGCCGCAGAAGAAGGTCGAGGAGCCTTCCTTGGCCGCGCGCTGGAAGGCCACCGGATAGCCGTCGGCTTTGAGATAGGTCACGCCGTCATTCCACGACCACGAGATCAGCAGTTCGCCCGAGGCCATGGTCTGGGCCTGTTCGGAAGGGTCGGTCCAGTAGGATTGCACGTTCTTATGCGCCTTGCGCAGCCAGTCGGCGGCGGCCTGGAACTGGTCTTCGGTGACATTGGTCCAGTCGGAGACGCCGGTGGCAAGATAGGCCAGTGCCCAGACATCGTCCGAGCTGTCGGGCAGCGAGATGCGGCCTTCATATTTGGGGTTCAGGAACACATCGAGCGAGGCCACATCTTCGGCAGGCACTTCGTCGGGGTTATAGGCGATGGCGGTCGCACCCCAGTCGGTGGGGATATACCAGACGCCTTCATCATCCTTGAAGATCTTGGAATCGAGGAATTTCGGGTCGATATCCTTGAAGGCGGGAATGCGCGAGACATCCCACGGCTCGATCAGGCCGGCATCACGGTATTTCGACACCATCTGCGAGCAGGGATGGGCGACATCGGCTTTGAAGCCGGAGGCGAGCTTCTGGTAGGCTTCGTCATCATCGCCGTAGAAGGTATATTGCGGACCTGCGCCGTATTTCTCTGCATATTGCGCGAAGATCCCCGGAATCTCGAAGCCGGACCAGTCGAAGACCAGCAGGTCGGGGCTTTCGGCCTGTGCCTGCAGGCCGAAGAGACAGGCCGCGCCTGCGAGCAAGGAGGAGATGCGTTTCATGGAAAACCCCTGTTTTTTTCTAATCTGCCCACGACGCTAATTCGGCCCGCTTTCACCGGCAAGGGGGATTTTCACGCCACCGTGCCTGCATGTGATATTGTGATCGGGCTGGACGCGGGGCCTTTGCCAGCTACCTAGCGGTATCAACAGTTTGACGCTTGGATGCGGGAGGCCGTCATGGCAAGAAAACCGGTAATTCTATGGCTCCGGCGCGATTTGCGGCTGCATGACCATCCCGCCATGGTCGCGGCCGCAAAAGATGGCGCACCCGTGATCTGTGTGTTCATCCATGACGAGATCGTGGCGCAAACAGGGGCTGCGGCAAAGTGGCGCTGGGGCGAGGCGATCGCCAGTTTCGCTGCCCGCCTCGAGGAAATCGGCAGCCGTCTGATCCTACGCCGTGGCGAGGCGCTCGAGGTCTTGCAGGCGCTCGTCAAGGAAACCGGTGCCGAGGCGGTGCACTGGTCGCGCGCCTATGATCCGGCCTCGACCGCGCGGGACAAGGCGGTCAAGACGGCCCTGAAAGAAGAGGGGATCGAGGCACAGAGCCATAAGGGGCATCTGATGTTCGAGCCGTGGGATGTAACCACCGGAAAGGGCGAGCCCTATAAGGTCTACACACCCTATTGGAACGCGGTGAAGGGGCGCGGGGTCGAGCCGCCCTGCGACACGGTCAGCGCCCTCGAGCCGCCCCAGACATGGCCCGAGAGCGAGACGCTTGACGACTGGCAGATGGGGGCTGCAATGCGGTGCGGTGCGGCGGTTCTGGCACAATATGCCTGT
This sequence comes from Thioclava kandeliae, assembly GCF_040297545.1. Classification (NCBI taxonomy): domain Bacteria; kingdom Pseudomonadati; phylum Pseudomonadota; class Alphaproteobacteria; order Rhodobacterales; family Paracoccaceae; genus Thioclava; species Thioclava kandeliae. The sequence goes on along the minus strand of NZ_JAYWLC010000004.1, from coordinate 154,542 downwards.
ATCGGCGAGGCCTCCGCGCAGGGGCGGATGGCCGCCTTTCTTGGTCAGAAGATCGATGGATACAAAACCGCTCGCGATCAGGTCGATCAGAACGGCACCTCCAACCTGTCGGAGAACCTGACCTATGGCGAGATCAGCCCGCGCAGCCTCTGGCATGCCGGTTGGTCGCGCATGGAGGCGGGCAGTGCAGGGGCCGAGACCTTCCTCAAGGAACTGGTGTGGCGCGAATTCGCGTGGCATCTGCTCTATCATTTCCCCAAGCTCGACCATGCGAACTGGCGCGAGGAGTGGAACGGGTTCGAGTGGCGGCGCGATAATAACGAGGCCGAGGACTGGCGGCGCGGACGCACCGGCGAGCCCTTCGTCGATGCCGCCATGCGCGAGATGTTCGTAACAGGCCAGATGCATAATCGCGCGCGGATGATTGTGGCCTCCTATCTGACGAAACATCTGCTGACCGATTGGCGGGTGGGGCTGCGCTGGTTCGAGGACTGTCTGACCGATTGGGATCCGGCCTCCAACGCGATGGGCTGGCAATGGGTGGCAGGGTGCGGCCCCGATGCCTCACCCTATTTCCGCATTTTCAATCCTGCCACACAGGCCGAGAAATTCGACCCCAAGGGCAGCTATCGTCGCAAATGGATCGCGGAAGGGGCGAAAAACCCACCGCAGACCGCGCTGCATTATTTCGAGGCGATCCCGAAATCATGGGAGATGACGCCCGATGACCGCTATCCCGATCCGCTGGTGGACCTCAAGGCGGGGCGCGAAAAAGCGTTGGCGGCCTATGAGCGCCATCGTAACGGGTAAGCGGGCGTCGAATTGCGCCAGTATTTCCAATTTTCGACATATTCCTATGGCATCAAGCCTCTTATCTGAGGCGGCATGGGGCAGGATATGCAGAAGATCGGCTATGGCAATCCGCGGGCGCGAATGCCCACGGCCTCGCGCGCGGTTGCGGCAGTGCTACTGGCGGCAGTGGCGGGTGGCGGGGCGGTGCTTGCGCTGAGGGCATTGCCAGGGGCCGCCATCTATAGTGGCTATAGTATCGTCATGGCAGCTACGGGGCTTTTGTGTGGCTGGTACGGGCTCGGGCGCGAAGGGCTAAACTCGCTCTACCGCGCGATCCTTGGCGGTTTGCGGATGGCCCTCTATCTGGGGGCGATGACCGTAATCTATCTGGGCGGCTCCGAGATGTTCCGCCATGCGCAGATGGTGAAAAGCACCAATGTTCTGGGCACATTGCTTGATGGTGTAGGCTTCGGGATCAGGGCGGCCGAAAAATTACTTTCTGTTGAGATTGCCGGTATGGTTGTTGCGGGTTGCGTTATGGCTGCTATCTTGACATGGCTTACACAGCGGCGTCTGCCCTGAGGGTGGACCGTTCTTGTATGACCTCCAAGTCCTGATCGGGTGATTGCGTGACCAAAACCTATTTCTTTTACGGAACACTCAGTTACCCGCCGCTTCTGGAGCGCGTTCTGGGGCGGATGCCCAATATGCGCCCCGCTTTTCTGGATGGCTTCGAGCCGCGCATCGCGCGCCGCAATGGCGAGGACCAGCCCTTTCCGATCCTCGTGCCCTCCGATCTGGGCGTGCCCGGTATCCTGATCGACACGGAGACCGAGGCGGAAGAGACCAGACTTGCCGATTACGAGGGCGGCTATCGTCTGCATGCGGTCGAGGTGGTGGCGGATGGCACCGGCGGCACGACACCCGCACAGGTCTTTATGCCCGACGAGGGTGCATGGGAGGTTGGCGAGCCGTGGGATATTGCCGAATGGGCAGAGACATGGGGCGAGCTGGCCACGGAGGCGGTCGAAGACACTATGGCGAGCCTCGCCGATCTGAGTTTCGACGAGATTTATGACCGCCGCGAGCAGATGCTGGTGCGTGCCGCCGCCCGTGTGCGGGCGCGCGAGACGAGCCCTGCATCCTTGCGCCGGCAGGCCGCTTTGACGGATGTGGTGGTGCGCGAACGCCGTTCGCCCTATGCCAAATTCTTCGCGGTCGAGGATTATGATCTGCAGTTCCGCAAGTTCAACGGTGCGTTTTCCGCACCGATGGAGCGGGCGGTGTTCGTATCTTGCGATGCGGCGGTTGTGCTGCCCTATGACCCGCTGCGCGACAGGGTGCTACTGATCGAGCAGTTCCGCGTCGGACCTATGGCGCGGGGCGATGGCAATCCGTGGCTTCTCGAGGCGATCGCGGGGCGCGTAGATGCGCTGGAAAGCCCCGAACAAACCGCTCTGCGCGAAGCCGAGGAAGAGGCGCATCTGGCGCTCAACGAGCTGGTGCCGGTGGCGCAATATTACTCCTCGCCGGGAGCCAAGACCGAATATATCTATTCCTATATCGGGATTGCGGATCTGGATGATCAGGCGGCCGCACCCGGTGGTCTGGACGAGGAGGGCGAGGATATCCGCCCGCATATGATCAGTTTCGAGCGCATGGTCGAGCTGCTCGATAGCGGCGAGCTGAACAACTCCATGGTCGTCATCTGTGCACAGGCCCTGATCCGCAAGCGCGAGGCGCTGCGTGCGCAGTTCGGTGCGGCCTGACCACCTTGCGGGGTGCAGGATAAACTAAGGACATTGGCACGTTTGTCGGAGCTTTGATCCGATCACGGCCCGTTCCTGTCCTATACATGGAACGTATGTTTCGCGCATTGCTGTTTCGATATACGTTTGTTCGCCGATATCGCGCAGTGCCGTCCCATCCTGATAAGAATATGACTTGAGGCCGCTCTGGTGGCGTCCTAAGTCTGGTGCCAAGAAAACGGCCGTGACGCGCGGCAAGCGATGGAGGAAGACCATGAGAACATGCGAGGATCTGGCACAGGCGGTTGGTAATACGCCGCTGATCAAGCTTAAGAAAGCCTCCGAGCTGACCGGTTGCGACATCTACGGTAAGGCGGAGTTCCTTAATCCGGGCCAGTCTGTGAAAGACCGCGCGGCATTGTTCATCATCCGTGACGCCATCGCGCGCGGGCAGCTGAAGCCTGGCGGGACGATCGTCGAGGGGACTGCGGGCAATACCGGCATCGGTCTGGCGCTGGTTGGCGCCTCGATGGGCTTCAAGACCGTGATCGTCATCCCCGAGACCCAGTCTCAGGAGAAAAAGGACATGATCCGTCTGGCAGGCGCCGAACTGGTGCAGGTGCCGGCGGCGCCCTACAAGAACCCCAATAACTATGTCCATTACTCGCGCCGTCTCGCCGAGGAACTGGCCAAGACCGACCCCAATGGCGTGATCTGGGCCAACCAGTTCGACAATACCGCCAACCGCGAGGCCCATATCCAGACTACGGGCCCGGAAATCTGGGAACAGACAGACGGCAAAGTGGATGGTTTCATCTGCTCGGTGGGCTCGGGCGGCACCTTCGCCGGCACCGGTATGGCGTTGCAGCCCAAAGGCGTGAAGATCGGCCTTGCCGATCCCGATGGTGCGGCGTTGCACAGCTATTACACGACCGGCGAGCTGAAAGCCGAAGGGTCTTCCATCACTGAAGGCATCGGTCAGGGTCGGATCACCGCCAATCTCGACGGGTTCAAACCGGACTTCTCCTACAACGTGCATGATGCCGAAGCGCTGCCGATCGTGTTCGATCTGCTGCAGGACGAAGGGCTTGTTCTGGGTGGCTCGTCGGGCATCAATATCGCCGGTGCGATCAGGATGGCGCAGGAAATGGGGCCGGGCCACAAGATCGTGACGATCCTGTGCGACTATGGCAACCGCTACCAGTCCAAGCTCTTCAATCCCGAGTTCCTCAAAGAGAAATCGCTGCCGGTTCCCGAATGGCTGGACCGTGCGCCCAAAGCGATGCCCGAGGTCTTCGAGGGATGATCTCAAGCCTTCTGCGCGCAGTCGCCACCGTCTTCTTCCTTATGGTTGCGGGCATGGCCTGCGCGCAGGACCAGACTACCCCCGATTATAAATCATGGGAAAAGCAGGCCGCCTCCGCACAGGCTTTGCTCGACAAGGAGCAGGCGCAGGTCGGCGATAGGGAACTCGAGGACCTACGCGCGAGCCTTGTGACATGGCGCGACAAATTCACCGCTGCGCGTGACACGAATTCCGGTCAGATCAAGACGATACGCGATCAGATTGATGCGTTGGGTCCAGCGCCTGCCGAAGGCGAGACCGAAGACGAGGCGATTGCCAAACGGCGTAGTGACCTCAATGATCAGCTGTCGAAATTGCAGGCTCCCTCGATTACCGCGACCGAGGCCGCGACGCGCGCCGACGGGTTGATCCGCTCTATCGATAGCGAATTGCGCACCCGCTCCACCGACAAGCTGCTGCGGCTCTCTCCATCGCCTCTGAACCCCGTCAACTGGGGCTCTGCGCTTTCGCTTGCGGGCACTCTGACCGGTGCGCTCTATGACGAGAGCGTCACCCAGCTCGAAAGCACGACGCGTTTCGAGCAGCTGCGCGAGAACGGCCCCGTCATAGGCGGGCTTGTCTTGGTGGCGCTGGTGCTCTTGGGGCGTGGGCGACGCTGGATGGAGGACCTTTCGCAATGGCTTCTGGACAGATCCTCGATGCGGGCGCGGATGCTGATCGAGATGATCGTCTCGATCGGGCAGATCCTCGTGCCGCTGGGCGGGATCGTTCTGCTGCTTCTGGCGCTGCAATATTCAGGGCTGTTCGGCGCGACCTGGCAACAGTTCCTGCGTGTGCTGGCAGGGGTGGCAACGGTCACGCTGTTCTCGGCATGGCTGGCGGGGCGGCTTTTCCCGTGGAATGACCGTCAGGCAAGCCCGTTCAACCTGCTCAGCGAGCGCCGCGCCGAGGGACGGCTCCTCGTTGTGTCCATGGGCTTCCTGCAGGCTATGTGGGACCCATTCGGGCGCTGGGTCGTTGATCAGTCTATGGTGCTGACGCGGGCGGAGATCAGTTCGGCCACTGCTGATGCGGCAAGTTCGGCGGCTACCCAAATGGATGGGGCGCTGGCCTCTTTGACCTTGCCGCTTCAGATCCTTGCGGGGCTGGCGCTGTTCCGCACAGGCGCGATCCTGCGCCGTCATGTGCGCAACGATGACCGGCAATCGGCAGACCGTGCCTTTGGAGACGGAATCGTCAAGCTCGTCGGCAATGCGGTCATTCTGGTGGCCGTTATGGGGCCCGTGCTGGGCGCGATCGGCTATATCAACGCCGCCAACCAGCTGATCTGGCCGATGATCAAATCGCTCTTCCTCGCGGGGCTTGTGCTCGTGCTGCAGCGCTTCTTTGCAGAGCTTTATGTGGTGGTGACCAAGCGTGAGGATGACGGGCGCGACAGCCTCGTGCCGATTCTCGCGGGCTTCTTGCTGGTGTTGGCGGCCCTGCCGGTTCTGGCGCTCAACTGGGGCGCGCGGGTCGAGGACCTGATGGAGCTGTGGACGACCTTCCGCAACGGGTTCGACATGGGAGGCGTGCGGATTTCGCCCAGCATCTTTATGGTCCTGGCGATCGTTTTCAGCATCGGCTATGTGATTACACGCGGTGTTCAGGCAGCCCTGCGCTCCACGATCCTTCCCAAAACCAAGATCGACAAGGGCGGGCAGAACGCGATCCTGTCAGGGATCGGCTATCTGGGGATTTTCCTTGCCGCTCTGGTGGCGATCTCCTCGGCGGGGATCGATCTCAGTTCGCTTGCCATCGTGGCAGGGGCGCTGTCGGTGGGCGTGGGCTTCGGTCTCCAGACCATCGTGCAGAACTTTGTCTCCGGCATCATCCTTCTGATCGAGCGTCCGATTTCCGAGGGCGACTGGATCGAGGTGGGCACCCAGATGGGGGTGGTGAAGGCGATCTCGGTGCGCTCTACGCGGATCGAGACCTTCGACCGCACCGAGGTCATCGTGCCCAATGCCGATCTGATCTCGGGGCAGGTCACCAACTGGACGCGCGGCAATATGACGGGGCGGCTTATCGTGCCGCTGGGCGTGGCCTATGGCACCGATACCCGCAAGATCGAGAAGATCCTGCTGGAGATTGCCGAAGACCAGCCGACGGTCATGATGGATCCGGCGCCCAATGTTGTCTTCATGGGCTTTGGTGCCGATAGTCTGAATTTCGAGATCCGGGTGATCCTGTCGGATGTGAACTTCAAGCTGCGGGTCATGTCGGAGATCAACCACCAGATCGCGGCGCGCTTCGCACGCGAGGGGATCGAGATTCCATTTGCACAGCGCGATATCTGGCTGCGGAACCCCGAGGCGCTTTCGGGGCGCTACGAGGACCGTCCTGCGCGTTGGCGCGATACCGATGACGAAGGGCATCGCCGCAAGGCAGGCGATCTGGCACAGGCCGAAAAGCCGCGCCCGCTCGGAACACCACAACCCGGTGAGGGGATGGAAGATCCCGGAGGAGATGGCCGCTGAGGCAAATGGAAAAGGCCCCCGAGGGGGGCTTTTTCAATAGTAGTGCTTCTTGCGGGACTGTTTGCCAAGCCCCGGATTGAAACTGTTTGTCGGATCGCAGGCGCAATAATGGGCGGCCAGTTCTGGCTTGGCCTCGTAGAGATGGCCCACATTATGCTCGGCCGGATATTCGGCCCCGCGCTGGTCGAGGATCTCGAGCATCGCGTGTTTGAGCACCTTGGGATCGGCGCTTTTCTTCACGACATAATCCTGATGCAGCACATGGCAGAAGAAATGCCCGTAATAGAGCTTGTGCGCAATCTGGGCGTCGAGCGCTGCGGGCAGGGTCTCGAACCAGTCCTCGTCATTGCGGCGCAGCGCGATATCGAGGGCGACGATATCGGCCACATCCTTCTCGTGCAGCGCCATATAGCGCACCGCAGCCCCTGCGGCGGCAAAGCGGTGTAGCCCTGCGATCTTGGTCTCCCGCGCATCGCAGGCGAAGAAATCTGCCTCCTCGCCGTTACAAAGCGTTTCGAGCGTCTGTTCGGCAGCCTCGATCCCCTCATCTCGCATCTTCAGGATCAGATGATGCTCGAACCGGTCGCGGAAGGCGGTCAGCCGTTTGGGCAGGATCGAGGGCCAGAGAGTGGCAAAGAGTTGCAGGGCCTTGTCGGTCAGGTGGCGGGTCGGGCCGAACCGGTTCAGACGTCCGTCGATCGCGCCCTTGAGCGCGAAGAAGGCGGGCAGCCGGTCTGTGCCGAGCTTGTCGATGGCCAGCACGGTGTCCTTGCCGTATTTCTCGGTGATGTCGAAGGCGTCGCGATGCATGTATTCGCCGGAGATCGGCAGGACGGGGAAATCCTTGAGGATCGTCCGGCGCAAGCGCGTGAGGATCTCGGTCGAATTGGTGCCGATATAGAAGGTCTTGGAACGGTCGGGCCGCGCGAAAGTGTCGAGACGCACGGCAAAGACCGCGAGCTTTCCGGCACAGCCCGAAGCCTCGTAAAGCCGTCCCGGATCGGCGTTGAAACGCGCAGGCGTCGCGGCCTCGATATCGCGCACCCGCGCCGCATAGCCCTGATCGGAGGCATTGCGGTTACCGCCCGTGTCGATAGCCCCCCAGTCCCCGTGCTCGACGCGGCGCAAGATCTCTTCGGGTGATGATCCAAGATCGATTCCCAAGTGATTGACAAGATGCAGATTTCCATCGGCGTCGAGCTGGGCGAAAAGCGCCATCTCGGTATAGGAAGGGCCGCGCTCGATCAGGGCACCGCCCGAATTGTTACAGACACCGCCGATGACAGACGAGCCGATACAGCTCGATCCGATCACCGAATGCGGATCACGTCCGAGCGGGTCGAGCGCCTTTTCCAGTCCGAATAATGTGGCTCCCGGAAGCGCCACGACCTGCCGGCCCCCATCGAGAAGGTGGATCGCGTCGATGCGCAGCGTGGAGAGGATCACCACATCACGGTCATAGCTGCCCTTGGGGGTCGAGCCCTCGGTGAGACCGGTATTGGCCGATTGCATGATGATGATTGTGTCCGCCTTCACGCAGGCCTGCAGCACCTTCCACTGTTCCACGAGAGAGCCGGGGCGCACGACCGCCAGCGCCTCGCCGCTCCCCGATCGGTAACCATGCCGGAAGCGTTCGGTGGCCCGCGGATCGGTGAGAACATGGCGCGCACCCACGATAGATTTCAATTCGGCAATCAGGGGCGTCTCGGCCATGGGGCTCATCCTCGGGTGAAGGGTTACAGACTGGATCGGGATCAAGGATAGGGCGTGGATCCGGCCCAGTCATCCAAAAAATCAGTAATTGGTAAGAAAGTTTATCCAATACTGGTGTTGGGTCGCGTAATCCGGCGCGAGCCTCTTGACCGGCGGGTGGAAAACGGCAACAGCGAAACGCATGATACCCACTGACCGCCTGCATCAGATCCGCGACCGTTACGGTTTTCTCGAAGCCCAGCTTTCGAGCGGGCCGGACCCTGCCGCCATTGCGCGTATCTCGCGCGAATATGCCGAGCTCAAGCCGGTGGTCGAGCAGATCGAGAACTGGTTGCAGGCGCAAAACGATATGGCCGAGGCCGAGGGCTGGCTGGCAGATCCCGAAATGAGGGATCTGGCCGAGGAGGAGCTGCCGTTGATCCGCGCGCGCCTGCCGCAACTCGAACAGGCGCTGCGTCTGGCACTTCTGCCCAAGGATGCCGCCGATGCGCGGCCCGCAATTCTCGAGATCCGTCCCGGAACGGGGGGCGATGAGGCCGCGCTTTTTGCGGGCGATCTTTTGCGGATGTATCAGCGCTATGCCGACCAGCGTGGCTGGCGCGTCGAAATGCTGGAATATGCCGAGACCGAGCTCGGCGGGATCAAGGAAGTCATGCTGCGGATCGAAGGCGAGGGCGTGTTCGCGCGGCTCAAGTTCGAATCGGGAGTGCATCGGGTCCAGCGCGTGCCCGCGACCGAAGCGGGCGGGCGTATCCATACCTCTGCGGCCACTGTGGCCGTGCTGCCCGAGGCCGAGGAGGTTGATATCGACATTCCTGCCAGCGATATCCGTATCGATACGATGCGGGCGTCGGGCGCGGGCGGCCAGCACGTCAATACAACCGATTCTGCCGTGCGGATCACGCACCTGCCCACGGGGCTCGTGGTGACCTCCTCGGAGAAATCACAGCACCAGAACCGCGCCAATGCCATGGCGGTGCTGCGCGCAAGGCTCTATGATATGGAGCGCGCGCGGATGGATGCCGAGCGTTCTGCCGCGCGCAGGGGGCAGGTCGGCTCTGGCGACCGCTCCGAGCGCATCCGCACCTATAATTTCCCGCAAGGACGATTGACCGATCACCGGATCAACCTCACGCTCTATGCGCTGACACAGGTGATGGCGGGCGAGCTGGACGAGATCATCGACGCGCTGATCGCCGACGATCAGGCGCGGCTTCTGGCCGAGATGGAAGGGCAGTCGTGAGGATGCCGGTCATACTGCAGGGCGGGGTCTTGTTGCGCGAGGGCGTGGTGCTTTTGCGCGAGGCGGGGGTGGAGAGTGCCGCGGGCGATGCGCGCAGGCTTCTGGCCCATGCGCTGAAGATCGCGCCGGACCGGTTGACGCTGGCGTTGCATGACCCGGTGGACGAGGCGGCACAGGCGCGTTTCCGGACCTATATCGCGGCGCGCAGCCAGTTCCGGCCGGTGGCGCAGATCACCGGCGAGCGGCTGTTCTGGGGGCGGCCATTCCGTGTGACATCCGATACGCTCGATCCGCGCCCCGAAACGGAGGTTCTGATCGAACATGCGCTCGCGGCGCCGTTTGAGAGAGTGCTGGATCTGGGCACCGGAACGGGCTGTATCCTGTTGACCCTGCTTGCCGAAATGCAATCCGCGCAGGGGCTGGGGGTGGATGTGTCCAGCGCGGCTCTGGCCGTCGCGCAGACCAATGCCCTAGATCTCGGGCTCCAGCAACGTGCGGAATTCTGTCTCTCGGACTGGTTTTCCTCGGTGAGCGGACAGTTCGATCTGATCGTCTCGAACCCGCCCTATATCGCTGAAGACGAGATGGCGGGGCTGTCGCGCGATGTGCGCGACTGGGAGCCCCATCTGGCGCTGACCCCCGGAGGGGACGGTCTCTCGCCTTACCAGCGGATTGCCGAAGGGTTGGCGCGGTATCTGGCCCCTGCGGGGCGCGTGCTTTTCGAGATCGGTCCGACTCAGGGCAAGGCCGTCTGTGACTTCTTGGAGCATCAGGGGCTTGAAGAGTGCCGTATTTGGCCCGATCTTGATGGAAGAGACCGCGTGGTCGCGGCACGACGCCCCGCCTGAGGCGGCGCGCGCACATCATTGCGGGCGGAGCGGGCTTCGCTTTACGAAAATGTCACGCTATTTCGGCGACAATGAGCGAAAAAAGCGGTGAGAGAGGCAAATCCAGCTTGCAGGAACCGCCGTGACATGCTTATCAGGGGATGTGCACGGAGAAACCGAGTTTCCCGGCATGGCTCAGCTTCACACTGCGGGCTTGGTTGGAGGGCGCTAGACGCTTCGCACAACCAGACTGTCCCGCTCGGCGCGGTCTGATCACTTTCTGATCCGACCCAGACCTTGTCAAAACCGCTAGAATATATAGGCGGATAAATCGAACGAAAGCAGATGAGATCATCCAAATCACGTTCGCGTTCCAAATCGAACCGGCAGCGTTCCATCGGTAACATCATCAACCGGGTTTTCGAAAGCTCGGGGCCGGAGGGCAAGGTTCGCGGGACGCCGCAGCAGATCATCGAGAAATATCTTGGACTTGCACGGGATGCACAGCTCTCCAACGACCGCGTTGCAGAGCAGAACTTCCTGCAGCATGCCGAGCATTACACGCGTCTTCTGCATGAAGCACAGCGCGAGATGGCGCAACGCCAGAACAACAATCAGGGCAATGGCAACCAGAGCAATGGAAGCCAGAGCAACGGCAATGACGGGCAGGACGGGAATGGCCAATCGAACGGTCAGCCCAATATGCACTCGAACGGCAATGCCGATCAACGGCAGCCCGAAACGTCGGATGCAGAGACAGACACCCAGAGCGAATCCCGGAGCTGGCGCAAGCACGAGAGTGCAGGCGAGAGCGATGCCGTCGAGGCCGATGATTCCAATCTGGTAGAGACCCCCGAGAGCCGTTCGGAGCCACGCGGGAACCGCCGCGCGCCGCGTTCGGTCGAGACGGTCGTCTCCGATGCCGCCGATCTTCCGCTGGAGGCGCCGAAATCCTCGCAACCCGAGGACGCTCCTGCAGAGGCCCCTGCGGCCGAGGAAAAGCCCAAACGCCCGCGCAAGCCGCGTGCGAAGAAAGCCGATACGGCCGAGGGCGAGAAGCCCAAGACCACGCGCAATCGTCGGAAGCCCAAAGCGGCTGAGGGGGATGCAGCGGACGGCGCGAAACCTGCCGAAGATACATCCAAAGCAGCGAGCTGATCTTCCGTTCCCTATTGAAAAGCCGCCCGTGGTCACCACGGGCGGCTTTTTAGTGTTCAGCGGGCATCGATAATGCGGGACAGGCGGCACCATTCCTCGATGGTGACCCGCTCGGCGCGCTGGGTCGGCGGAATACCGGCGGCATCCAGCTTGGCCTCGATATCGGGAGCGACCGATTTGAGCGAGGCACGCAGCATCTTGCGCCGCTGGTTGAAGCCAGCCGCCACGACGCGCGAGAGGGTCTTGGCATCGGCCGGATAGCGTGGCTCGGGCAGGGCCTTGAGATGGACGACTGCCGAATGCACCTTGGGCGCAGGCGTGAAGGCCTCGGGCGGCAGCGACATCACGATACGTGCTGTCGTGCGCCACTGCGCCAGAATTGCCAGCCGTCCGTAATGGTTATCCCCCGGCTGCGCGACGATCCGTTCGGCCACCTCGCGCTGGAACATCAGGGTCAGGCTATCCCATTGCGGAGGCCATTCCTTGGGGGTAAGCCAGCGCACCAGAAGCTCGGTGCCCACATTATAGGGCAGGTTGGCGGCGATCTTGTAGGGCGTGCGCAGATGGGTGCTGACATCCACCTCCAGCGCATCGCCATTGATCACCTCGAGCCGTCCGGGATAGTGCGCTGCGATCTCGGCCAGCACCGGCATACAGCGCGGATCCTTCTCGATCGCCAGCACCTTGCGTGCGCCCTCGGCCAAAAGGCCACGGGTCAGCCCTCCCGGACCGGGGCCGACTTCCAGCACGTCGTGGCCTTCCAGCGCACCGGCGGAACGGGCGATCTTGGCCGTCAGGTTCAGATCCAGCAGGAAGTTCTGGCCAAGCTGTTTCTTCGCAACCAGCTCGTGGTCGCGGATTACGTCCCGCAGAGGCGGAAGCCCGTCGATCGCTGCCATGGCTCTATCCTGTCTGTTCTCATGCAAAAGGCCCGAAAGCACGGGCTTCCGGACCTGCATGGGGATAGGGGAGCCTCGCGCCTTAGGCAAGGGCCTTAGCGGCGGGCACGACCCATCGTATCGGCCATCTCGAGCGCGGCAATAAGGCTTGCGGGGCTGGCTTGACCGGTGCCCGCAATGTTGAAGGCGGTGCCATGATCGGGCGAGGTGCGCACGAAGGGCAGGCCCAGCGTGACATTTACCCCCGAGTCGAAGGCCAGCGTCTTGATCGGGATCAGCGCCTGATCGTGATAGGCGCAGATGGCGGCGTCATATTGTGCGCGGGCGGCCTTGTGGAACATGGTATCGGCGGGAAGCGGACCGCTGACTGCATAGCCCTCCGCGCGCAGATTGGCGATCTCGCGGATCATCCAGTCCTGCTCCTCGGAGCCCATCGCACCGCCTTCGCCTGCATGGGGATTGAGGCCTGCAATCGCGATCTGCGGATTCTCCAGCCCGAAATCCCGGCTCAGCCCGTTATGGGTGATCCGCACCGCTTTGCGCAGAACTTCCGCATTGAAAGCGGTTGGAACCTCGCTCAAAGCGATATGGATCGTGGCGGGCACAACGCGCAGCTCGTCACAGGCCAGCATCATCACCACATCGGCGCCGCCTGCCAGATGGGCGAGATATTCAGTATGGCCGGGAAAGGCGAAGCTGGCGCCGTCCTTGAGCACCTTCTTGTTGATCGGGGCCGTGCAGAGCGCCGAGCCCTCGCCGCGCATCACCAGATCGACGCCGCGCGCGATCACATCGACCACGGCGCGGGCATTATCGAGATCGGGCTCTCCGGGAATGGCGGCCTTGGGGAATTCATGCACCAGCACCGGCATGGCGCTTCCGGCATGGCTGACGGCCTCGGACGGATGGCCGATCTCGCGGATCTTGCTGCCACGCGGCAGATGGGCCGGATCGCCTAGCCACACGAAGGGAAGCCGCGCGCCCAGGGCTTCCCATGCCTTCACGGCCAGTTCCGGACCGATACCCGAAGGCTCTCCGCAGGTAAGGATGACAGGTGGTTGAGCCATGGGACTTATCCCTTGTTTACAATTAGTTGAAAGGAACAGCTAGGTCTGTTCCTTCCGCAATCAAGCCCGAAGCCGCCGCTCAGGGACGGGTGATCACCGCCGCATCCCGCAGATCGGCCAATAGCCCGTCCGCCTGGATCTGGATCTGACGGTTCTCGAGACCCGATTGTGCGGATTTCACCGTAGGCGTCTCGATCTGGCCATCCTCGCCCTGGCGTGCCATCTCGCGCGAGCACAGCATCAGTAGCGCCGTGTTGCCACCCTGCGACAGAAGCTCGGTCTCGCCCGGATCAAGCGTGCTCAGCGCGACCGAGATATCCTGCGGGAAGCTCGACGGGCTGCCGCTCTCGCGCACCAGCCGGCTTGCGGGCAGATCCTGCGCCAGCGGGTAGAGCGCATCGCAGGTATGATGGGCCGCACGGACCTGCGCCAGACGGCGGGCCGCTTCCTCGCTGCCTTTGGCGCCCAGCGTATAGAGCGCGTAATCGACCTTCTGGCTGCCCGATTGCGCGGGGCCGTTCTCGTCGATCGCGCGCAGGCGGAACACGGCCACCGCATTCGGGATCTCGATCGGACCGGTGGTCTGGCCCGGTTTCAGCGCAAGGATACGGGCACGCAGCGGTCCGGGCAGGTTCGAGACCGGCATCCAGTCGAGCGCCCCCCCGTTCTCGCGCGAGCGCGAGGCGGAGACATGGCTGGCGATGTCGGCAAACTGGGCGGCGCTTGCGCTGCTGGCCTGCTGGGCCAGTTGCATGGCTTCCTGTTCATGGCCCTCGGTGGGGATGATCAACTCGGACATCAGCACGCGGGTTGTCTGGCCGCGCTGCGAGGTCGGGCTCAGCGCGCGCTGGACCTGCAGTTCGGAAATCGCGATCCGGCCGCCGAATTGCGCCCGCACCACCTTGCGCCACAACAGGCCTGCTTTGGTGAAATCGCGGAATGTCTGTGCGTCGACACCTTCCTGACCGATGGCTGCAAGGAATTTCTTCGCATCGAGATTGGCGCGCGAGGCGAATTCTTCCATCCCTTGCTGGATTTCCTCATCCGTCACGCTCAGCCCCATACGCTTGGCTTCCCAGACCTGAAGCCGGTCGGAGATCAGCGCATCGATTGCGGCCTGGCGCGGGTTTTTCTCTGTCGTGCCAAGCACTTCGAGCATCCGCTCTCGCTGGCTGATCTCGTAGCTGGTGATCCCGAGGCCGTTCACGGTCAGCTCGGGGGCAAACATGCCCTGCGCGCTCACCGTGCCTGCGGGGGCCAGAAGGGCCAGTGCCAGAACCGAAACGCAGCCAAGTCGCGCCACCGTCCCACGCAATGCTTTAAAGCTCTTGCTTGTCGCCATGCCTGTGATCGCCGTCATGAATATACCTGCTTTTTCGTCATTGGCCCGCCTGCCGCGACAGAGGGGCAACTGCCTTATCTTACACAGACCTTGCTGGCCGAGGTTCCGTCATTGGCACCGCCAAATCCGGCCAGAGCAACAGAAAGTCCGACGCTTGTTTCGGGGTCCACATTAGTCGAGGACGTGAAGCGGCGCGAGAGGGAAAGATCGACGCTCACGCAATCATTTACCCATGTCACGCCGAGTTTAGCTTTGGCTGCGCGCTCGGCCACCAGATCGTAGCGCGCATCGAAGGTGCCCGACCAGCCGCGTGCCCATTTCCATTCGCTATCGAGTTGAAGCTCGGAAATATCCTCGCTCGTGCCGGCCAGGATATCCTTGTCCATCCACAGATAGCCTGCCGCCAGATCGTATTTCTCGCCCGAGAAGGCCAGACGCAGCTCTTCGCGTGTGGCATCGAACTCGTCATCGAACTGGGCGCGGTTCGAGAGCGTCAGCCCGTTCGATGTCTGCAAATTGCTTGCCAGCAGCCAGTCCGAGCGGTTGCCCGACAGCGCGCTGGTGGAGGAGAACTGGTCCAGATCCTCGGCATAGAAGACGCGGCCCACCGTGCTGCCCAGCGACCAGCCGGTGGCATCATAGCGCGTATAGCTGACGCCCAGATTGGCGCGCAGGCCACGCTCGCGCGCATCAAGGCCGGGGTAGCGCGAGAGGCTGAAGAGATTGCCTTCGTCGAACTCGCGCAGCGTGCTGTCCTCGTTTGGCGCGCGGGTGAGATTGTTGGGCGCCCAGACGACCTGCGCGATGGGTTCGATCACATGGGCGGCGCGACCCGTGGATTTGGTCCAAGGCCAGCGGATCTCGGTTGCGAGCTGCGGCTGGGCGCGCAGGATCGTGCTGTCGAAGCTGTCGTCATTATTGATGGCAAAGGCATCGGCGGCCAGCTGCGCCTGCGTGCTGGCGAGAATGCCATAGCCCAGAAGCCAGTTCCGCCGCCAGTTCGCGGTCAACGAGCTGCGGGTCATGTCGCGCCCGTCGGAGATATTGTCCCAATCGGGGCCATCGGTGGTGGCGTTCGAGCTACGGCGATAGGTCTCGAAATCCCAGCTCGCGGTCAGCTCGCCGCCGATCGTGGAGGGATGGAAGACCTTGGTCCATTCGGCATCGCCCGCAAGCATGGGGTCGGTCTCGTTGCTCTCGTCATCGCGCAGCGTATGGGTGCGACCGGCACGGGCCCAGACCAGCTCGTCGGGGCGCACCCGCTCGAGCTTCAGCCCCGACCACAGCCGGTCCGCATCGTCGATATCGTAATTCAGCAGATAGGCATCATCGGAGACGAGCTGCAGCTGCAGCCCCAGCTTGAACTCGTCGGGCAGGGTGAAGGAGCCATTGGCGAAGAGATAGCCCCGATTTGCCCCCTTGATGATCCCGTCATTGGAGAAGGCGCCCGAGATATCGATATTACCGTCATTGAATACACGGCGGTAGCGTAGGCCAAGGGTGCGGGTCCAGCCGCTCGAGATATAGGGTTCGACCAGGAGATCCTGCGTGGGATCGATGGCGAAGAAATAGGGGATCTTGACGCCCGTGCCGAGGCTCGAGGTGCTGCGGTAGCTCGGCGCCAGAAAGCCCGACATGCGGGTCACCGTCGGGTCGGGCAGACGCAGATGCGGCACCCATAGCAGCGGCACACCCCCGACGCGGAACTGTGCATCGTCGAAAGTTAGCTGGCGGGCGGCCTTGTCATGCGAGATCTGCCGCGCGCGGATCTCCCAGAGTGGGCGTTCGCCAACCACGCAGATCTGGCAGGACGAGGCCACGACATTGGTCATCCTGGTGGTGTTCTCGTCCTCGCGCTCGATCTTGGCGGCGGCGAGTTGCAATTCGCGTGCCAGAACCATCCGTGCGCCCAGAAGGATCCCGTGCTGGAGATCGCGCGACAGCTCGGCCTGATCGGCCAGAATGACCGCACCGGCTTCCTTGGGTTCGGTCAGCCGGATCGGGCCTTCCATCTTGATGGTGTTGGCATCGCGGTCATAGGTCACACGCCGTGCAGTGACGCGGTTTCCCTCGTAATAGATCTCGACCGAGCCATCGGCGACCAGCGTGGTCTTGCCGGCAATCGAGATCCGGTCGGCAATCAGGCTGGCAGGCACATCGGACATCTCGCTTTGCGTGCCCTCGCGGTCCTGCGCGAAGACGGGTGTGCCCAGAGCGGCGGTGCCGAGCACCGTGCCAAGGCACAGCGCCGCCATCAACCTTGCCGCCGGTTGGCCGTGGAAAGTGCCGGAACGGGTCGAAGGACGGGTTGCGGGCAGGGTCACGGGCAAGGTCATGGCTCAGCCATCCTCCAGATGCAAAAGCAGGGCAATCGAAAACATCACCGCAATTCCCGGCGGTGCCCATGCCGCCAGAAGGATCGGGATCTGGCCGCTATCGCCCAGAACCTGCGCCACGTTGCGCAGGAAGAAGACCCCCAACCCAGCGATCAGCGCCAGAAGAACCCGTTTGCCGATCCCGCCAAAACGGGTCGGGCGCATGGTGAACCCTGCCGCCAGTAGCACCATTGCCATCATCATAAGCGGTTGTGCAAGCTCCATCTGGAACCAGACCCGATGCTTGAGGGCCGAGAACCCTGCGGCATCGAGTGTGTCGATGAAGGCGGGCAACTGCCAGAGCGGAATCGAGGAGGGCGCGCCAAAGCTGTCACGGATCGAGCTTGCGGTAAGGCTCGTGGCCACCGTCAGCTGCGAGGAGGTCGAGGCATCGCGCTCGGGATTGGTCGAGCGGCCCAAGGGCCAGTCCTTGGCATTGAAGAGCCGCCAATGGCCTTTTTCCAGAACGGCACGGTCGGCCACTATGCGGCGCACGGCGAGGTTGTCGCCATCAAGCACGAGGAAGCTGACATCATAGAGCGAGGTCGCATCGCCATTGGCGCGGGCCGCCGAGATGACCGCCTGACCGCTGCGCTGGACGCCTGCGCTGTCCTTGTAGACGGCGCTCTGGCGCATCCAGACGCCATTGCGCCCGACCGAGACCACATCGCGCGTGCCATCGGTCTGGCTCAGTTCGTCATAGCGGTTCTGCGTGGCCGAAACCATCGGGTTGCCGACGCTGATCAGCAGCCCGCCCAGCACGAGCGCGGTCAATAGAGGGCTGATCAGGATGCCCAGAGCCGAGCGTCCCGAGGCGCGCATCACCACCAGTTCCGAGCTGCGCGCGAGATTGAGAAACAGCACCACCGCCCCGAGCAGCATCACCAGCGGCATGATCGTATAGAGCGTCTCGGGAATATTCAGAAGCGACAGCACGACGGCACGGGTGAAGGTCGCATCCTCGTCAAGCTTGCGCACTTCCTCGACCAGACCGATCAGGAACAGGATGCCCCAGAAACTGCCCAGCACCAGACCGAAGCTGCGCAGGAATTTGCGCGCGGTATACCAAGCGAGGATCATACCGCACCTGCCTTACGTCTCACGCGCTTGCGCCGCGCTGAAAGAGCCAGTAGCCCGATACTGAAAATCGCCCCGATGACCGCTGGCGCGAAGAGCACGGGCCAAAGGTCGGGCTGCGATTTGGCGAGGCTTTCGCCGACATTGGTCAGCACCTGCACCAGCACCAGAATGACCACCGCAAGCACGATCTGACGCCAGATCCCGAAGCGCGAGAAACTGCCCACCATCAGCGCGGCAAAGCCCACAAGGGCGGCCACCGGCGCCAGCAGCGGCTGGGCCAGACGCATCTTCAGTTCGAGCCCGATCTGGCCGGCGCTACTGCCTGTCTCCTGCGCCGATTGCGCGGGATGGCGCACGAGTTCCCATGTGGTCAGCTGTTCGAGTTTGCGGTTCACCTCCGTCGAGCCCTTGATCAGGCTGCCCAGATCATAGGTAAAGCTCGAGAACCGCGTGACCGAGAGATTGCGTCCCTCCGCGCGCAGGCTTTGTGCGATCCCGTTGAACAGCACGAGTTTAGGACCGGTCTCTGTGCGCATGATGACCGCCTTCTTGGCCAGATAGCTCATCCGGTTCCCGGGCTTGCGGTTATCCCAGAGGTAGAAATCCTCCAGCTCGCCATTATCCGAGATCTTGCGAATGTAGATCGAGACCCCGTTCACCGGATGCTGGAACCGTCCCGGTGTCAGCAGGCTGGCGGTAACATTCTCGGCCAGCTGCGCCTGACGTACGGCCAGTTGCGCGCGCGATTGCGGCACCAGAAAATGGGTCAGCACCGCCATCATCAGCCCGACAAGCACTCCGAAGAACAGGACCGAGCGCGCGATCCGCCACGGCGAGGCCCCTGCGGCCTGCATCGCCACCAGCTCGGATTCGCTCGATAGCCGGTTGATCGCATAGACCGTCGCGGCAAAGGCCGCCAGCGGCAGCACGACCCGGATCACATAGGGCAGGGTGAGGGCCGTGAATTCCAGCACCACGAGCGCGGTCTGGCCGTCCGAGATCAGTTGCTCGAACAGGCTTACCGCCCGGTTGACCCAGTAGATCGATACCAGAACAAGGGCGAAAAACCCGAATATCGCCATGAATTGCGATAGAAGATATCGGTCCAGACGGGTCACGGGGGCGTTTCTCTCCAAATCGCGGCGCTTGCGCGGCAGTCTTTGTCCCGTCTCTACCGCCTTGGCGCGCGCGGGAAAAGCCCGCATGCGGAATTTAGGCGCACCAAACCTGTGAAACCGTGCAGAAATCCGCCGCTCTCCTGCGCTCCACCGCTTTGCCGCATCCGCTTTTCAATCCCTCCGAAGCTTTGTAGGGTCGGGCCAACCGTGGACCAAAAGGGAGACCACCATGACCGACCCCGTTGCCATCAGCTTCACCGAAACAGATCTGGACGCGCTCGAGACCGCGCCCGGTCTGGTGGTCGTCTTTGCCGAGGCCGGACGCAATCTGGGGCTCGCGGGGCGGCGGGTGAACCGGCTGACGCGCGGGGCGCTCAAGCGCGCGGCGGACTCGGAGGCGTTTGCCAAGCTGGAGGCAGGGGCCGCGCTTCGGCTCGAATGGCCCTCGGGGATGGAGGCCGAGCTGGTGCTTCTGGTGCAATTGCCGCGCCGCGCCGATGTGGCGGTTGCCCGCAAGGCGGGCGCCACAATCGCCAGAGCTCTGGGGGAGAAGGGCGCGACCGTGCTCGTCGAAGGTCAGGTGCGCGCGGCGGAGATTTCCTTCGGGCTGGCATTGCGGGCCTACCGCTTCGATTACCACAGCACCGAGACACCCGCCTATGGGGCTGTGCGCTTCATGGCGACGAACCCCGAGAAGCTGGCGCAGGAAAGCGCGCCGATGGCCGCCTTGGCCGAAGGGGTGTTCTTTACCCGCGATCTGGTGAACGAGCCCGCCAATATCCTGACCACCTCCGATTTTGCCGCCCGTCTGGCGGCGATGCAGGAGCTGGGGCTCGATGTCGAGATCCTCGAGGAGGCCGATCTGGAGGCGCTCGGGATGCGCGCGCTTCTGGCTGTGGGGCAGGGCTCGGAAAGCCCTTCCAAGGTTGTAGTCATGAAATGGAATGGCGGAGGGGACGAGCCGCCGCTGGCGCTGATCGGTAAGGGCGTGGTGTTCGATACCGGCGGGATTTCCCTCAAGCCGGGCGCGGGTATGGAAGAGATGACCATGGATATGGGCGGCGCGGGCACGGTGGCGGGCGTCATGCGCACGCTCGCGCTGCGCAAGGCGCGGGCCAATGTGGTGGGTCTGGTCGGCCTCGTCGAGAACATGCCCGACGGGAAGGCCCAGCGTCCGGGCGATATCGTGACCTCGGCCAAGGGCGTGACCATCGAGGTGATCAATACCGATGCCGAAGGCCGCCTCGTGCTGGCCGATGTGCTCTGGTATGCGCAGGAGCATTTCGCGCCCTCGGCGATGATCGATCTGGCAACGTTGACGGGGGCCGTGATCGTGGGGCTCGGGCACGAGAATGCGGGCGTGTTCACCAATAACGAGAGCTTCTCCGAGGCCGTGCTCAAGGCGGCAAAACTCGAGGGCGAGGGCGCATGGCCGCTGCCCTTGCAGCCCGCCTATGACAAGCTGATCAAATCGCGTCTGGCAGATATCAAGAACACCGGCGGTCGCGCGGCCGGTTCGATCACGGCGGCGGCCTTCCTCAAGCGCTTTGTCGAGGCGGATGTACCGTGGTGCCATATCGATATCGCAGGCGTGGCGCTGCCGCCCTCCGAGACGGAGCTCGCACCGAAAGGCCCGACCGGCTGGGGCGTGATGACGCTCAACCGGCTGATTGCCGAGAAGTTCGAGGGCTGATCGATGGGGGCTGCGCTGTTCTATCATGTCACCCAGTCCTCGGTGCCGGAAGTGGTGGTCAATCTGGCGACCCGCGCGCTCGATCAGGGATGGAAGATAGAGTTGCGCGGCACGCATCCCGAACGGATGCAATGGTATGACCGCAGCTTGTGGGAGATGGGCGGGCCGGAAGGCTTCCTGCCGCACGGGCTGTCGGGGGGCGCATATGACGCGCTGCAACCGGTCCTGCTGTCGACCTCGCCCATGGGCGAGGGACGTCAGGCAGTGCTCAGTGTCGACGGGGCTGCCGTGACCCCCGAGGAGCTGGACCGCCACGAGCGTGTCTGGATCCTGTTCGACGGCCATGACCACGAGGCGCTCGCAACCGCACGCGCCCAGTGGAAAGAGTTCACGCAGGCCGGTGCCAAGGCGCAATACTGGTCCGAGGAAAGCGGGCGCTGGCAGATGAAAACCGAGAGCAGATAACCTCTGGTTGCGTTATCATCACGATAAGTTCATGGAAATACTGGATAAGGTTTTTTGATACCGGCATATTGATGCCTCAATCTTACACCTTTGGCGGGAATTTGCTGCACCGCCGCATATCCGACGCAGGGACACTCTTGCCCGCGCGAAAATACTCCCGACATGATGGGAATGGTCCTCCAACCTCCCCGCAACTTCATCGAGGGTTTGCCCATGCCTCATAGAAACGCCTCCCTGAAAGCGATGCGCCTGTTCACCGCCCATCGCCGTGCCCCCGAAGCCGATCGCTGGCTCGGGATCGTTCTTGCGCTGATCTCCGGCTCGCTCAATGCGGGCGCATTTCTTATGATGAGCCAGTATGCCTCGCATATGACGGGCCATCTGTCGCAGATGGCGGGCAGTCTGGTAGCCCATAATATGCGGCTTGTGCTGCTCAGCTTCTGTGTGCTGGTCCTGTTTGTTTCGGGGGCGGCGCTGGCTTCGGCCATGATCGCGCGCGGCTTTACCCGTCACTCGCGGCTCACCTATTATGCGCCGCTTGCGCTGCAGGCGCTGCTGATGGCGGTTCTGTCCAGCGCCGAGATCCTGCCACAGCCCTGGGAGGGGCATGTGGGGTTGGGTCTTCTGGCCTTTATTATGGGGCTGCAGAATGCCACCATCACCCGTATCTCGGGCGCGCGGATCCGCACCACCCATGCCACAGGTCTGCTGACCGATATGGGAATCGAGATCGGGCGCGGGCTATACGGGCGCGGTCGCGAGAGCTGCGAGGACGGGTTCGACCGCGCGCGGCTGATGCTCTTCGTGCAACTTGTTGCGGCCTTCGTGCTGGGCGGGATCGCAGGCGGGCTGGGTCATGGCGCCTTTGGCTGGACCTTCGCGCTTGTGCCCGCGGTCGTGCTGTTGGCGATTGCCGGTCTGACCGCGCCGCGTGCGGTGAAGGCCATGAGCCAGAACATCGCCTGAAACCTGCCGGAAATGCGCGAAACGGGGCCGCTTTGGCCCCGTTTTCATATTGCCCTGCAGGAGATGCTTTTCAAATGCCCGCATTCGGCCTATGGGGGCTGCGCAAGGAGACAGGTGATGACAGAAAAATTCAGCTTCGAGCTTCAGTCGACGGATGGTGCGGCCCGTAAGGGGGTGATCCATACCCCGCGCGGTGAGATCCGCACACCTGCCTTCATGCCGGTAGGGACGGCAGCGACCGTGAAGGGCATGATGCCCGAATCCGTGGCCGCAACCGGTGCCGATATCCTGCTGGGCAATACCTATCACCTGATGCTGCGTCCCACTGCCGAACGTGTGGCCGCGCTCGGGGGCTTGCACAAATTCATGAACTGGCAAAAACCGATCCTGACGGATTCGGGCGGGTTCCAGGTCATGTCTCTGGCAGGGCTGCGCAAGCTGACCGAAGAGGGCGTAACCTTCTCGAGCCATGTTGACGGCTCCAAACATATGCTGAGCCCCGAACGCTCGATGGAGATCCAGAAGCTTCTGGGGTCTGACATTGTGATGTGTTTCGACGAATGCCCCGCGCTACCGGCAACCGATAAGGAAGTGGCCCGCGCGATGCAGCTGTCCATGCGATGGGCGCAGCGGTCCAAAGACGCCTTCGGTGACCGTCCGGGCCATGCGCTGTTTGGTATCATGCAGGGCGGTGTGACGCCCGAGCTGCGCGAGGAGTCGGCCAAAGCGCTGACCGGTATCGGTTTTGACGGCTATGCCATTGGCGGTCTGGCCGTGGGCGAGGGGCAGGAGGCGATGTTTGGCGTGCTGGACTATGCCACCGATTTCCTGCCGACCGACAAGCCGCGCTATCTGATGGGTGTGGGCAAGCCCGACGATATCGTGGGCGCGGTCGAGCGCGGCGTCGATATGAT
The DNA here is from genome assembly GCF_040297545.1 of Thioclava kandeliae. Classification (NCBI taxonomy): domain Bacteria; kingdom Pseudomonadati; phylum Pseudomonadota; class Alphaproteobacteria; order Rhodobacterales; family Paracoccaceae; genus Thioclava; species Thioclava kandeliae. Next base: position 131,317 of record NZ_JAYWLC010000004.1, on the reverse strand, counting down.
GGATTGCGTGCTGCCCTCGCGCTCGGGGCGCACGGGCCAGGCCTGGACCCGCCACGGGCAGATCAACATCAAGAACGCGCGTCACCGCGATGACCCGCGCCCGCTGGATGAAAACTGCGGCTGCCCTGCCTGCCGCAATTACTCGCGCGCCTATCTGCACCATGTCTTCCGCTCGAACGAGATGATCTCGGGGATGCTGCTGACATGGCACAACCTGCATTATTATCAGGATCTTATGCAGGGGATGCGCGATGCGATCGAGGCGGGGACATTCAAGGCGTTTGTCGCCGATTTCCACGCCAATCGTGCCGAGGGCGATATCGAGCCGATCTGAGCGGCATGTGTTCGGGGATGGAATAAAAAGGGGGCGCTCGCGCCCCCTTCTTCCATTCTCCCTGCGGGAGCCGGCATTCAACCCCCGAGGATATTTGGGGACGCTGGAAATCAGATGTAATCGAGAACGCGCAGATCGGCGGCGCGGCCTTCGGTCAGCAGGATACGGCCATTGGGCAGGTCGTTCTCTTCGACGCGGCGCGTGATTTCATCAGCGGGCAAGCCGTATTTCTTCCAGCGGCGGGTGAGGCGGTCGCGGAGTTCGTCTTCGGGCACATGCAGCCGGATCGTCAGATCGAAAAGCGGGAAGAGATCGCGCCAGCCGTCGCGGTTGAGGAGCAGGTAATTGCCCTCGGTGATGATGATGCGCGTCTGTGCTCCGATCTCGCAGCCTGCGGGAATCACCGCATCTGTATCCCGGTCGAAGGTCGGCACGCTCAGCGGCTGGCCGGCCAAGCGCGCCTTTTGCAGGAGTGCGGCAAAACCTGTCGTATCGAAGGTTTCGGGTGCGCCCTTGCGCGGGCGCAGGCCATGCGCATCGAGCCAGTCATTGGAGCGGTGGAACCCGTCCATCGGCAGGATGGCGGCAGAGGCGGGGGCTTTGGCGTTGAGCGCGTCGCAGATCTCTTTTGCGAGGCGCGATTTTCCCGAGCCCGGCGCGCCCGCCACGGCGATCACCAGACGCTCGCCCTCGAGCTGGCGGATATGGCTCGCCAGATCGGCGCGGTCCACGCGCAGTTCCGAATGCATGAACGCGCCCCAGTCGCCCATCGGACCGTCGCGCTGGATCGTGGTGTCTTCGGTGCGCGTGACCATGGTTCAGCCCATTGCCGCGATGAACGTGCCGAGGGTGGCCACCGGATCCTCGGTCTTCCAGATCTCGTCGCCGAAGGCGAACCAGTCGGAGACGGGCGCGAATTGCTGGACGAGTTCGATGGTCAGCGCGCCTTCGGCCACCACCGGCACCTCGATCACCTCGGACCACCACTGGAACAGGTCGAATTCGGCGCGTGCGCCGGTGCCGAGCGCGCTCTCGCCGATCGGACCGAAGCAGATGTAATCGGCGCCGGCCTCGCCCGCATTCATGCCGTCATGCCGCTGGGTGCCGCAATAGGCCCCCACGATCGCATCCTCGCCCAGCTCCTTGCGGGCATGGCGCACGGTGCGCGCGCCATCGGTCAGATGCACGCCGTCAAGGCCATGGCGCTCGACCAGATGGATATGGCTGTCGATCACCAATGCCACATCCTTGGCATGGGCGATCTCGCGCATGGCATCGGCGATCCGGCCTAGTTCGGCCTCGTCCTTGGAGGCATGGCAAAGGCGGATACAGGCGATGTCATGCGCGTCGAGCACCGCCTTGAGTTTGGGCAGGAACGTCTCCGGCTCGAAGCTCGTGGGCGTCAGCAGGTAGATTTGCGGGCGATCTTCGTCTGCCATGGTATGTCCTTGACTGCATCGGCCCTCATCCCGGGCCGGAAAATGGTTTGTGCCCTCATAGCGCAGGAGCCGCTTGCTTGAAAGAGCTTTGCGATGGGCTTATGGGAGGCGTTGTAAAAGGAGCCCGTGATGATCGATCAAGCCGCCGATACGAAAAATGCCCCGAAGCCCAACCAGCCGCATATGGTTCTGGTGCGTCCGCAGATGGGGGAGAATATCGGTGCGGCCGCCCGGGCCATGCTGAACTTCACGCTCAACAAGATGCGCATCGTCGAGCCGCGCGATGGCTGGCCGAACCCGAAAGCAGTGGCGATGGCCTCTGGCGCGGCGGGGCGTGTGCTGGATCATGCGGGCGTGTTCGACAGCGTGGCAGACGCTGTGGCCGATTGCGATTTCGTCTTTGCGACCACGGCGCGCGGGCGCGAACTGCCCAAGCCCATCTACACGCCCGAGACTGCAATGGTCGAGGCGCATCGCCGCATTCAGGCAGGGCAGAAAGTGGCCGTGCTTTTCGGCCCCGAACGCACGGGTCTGGAGAATGACGATATCATCCGTGCGAATGCCATCATCACCATTCCCACCAATCCCGAATTCTTTTCCCTGAACCTCGGGCAAGCTGTGCTGTTGACCTCCTACGAGTATTCGCGACATATTCTGGAGGCGGAGGAGATTGCTCCGGGGCTGGCGGGCCATGATCCGGCCAGCGCGGGCGATGTCGAGGCATGGGGAGATCACATCGAGGGCCGACTGGAGGAGGCAGGGTTTTTCTACCCGCCGGAGAAGGCGCCGATGATGAAGCGCAATATGCGCAATATGTGGACACGGTTCGCGATGACGCGGTCCGAGGTCCAGACGCTGCACGGGGCGCTCAAGCAGCTTCTGCGCGGCAAGGGGTAAACCGGTCCGGTCTGGGCCGGCACTGGAGGGAGACCGGTGATGGCACAGATAGTTCCGATCCTGCTGCATCCCGCCTTTTGGGCGGTGCTCTGTGTGGCGATGATCGTGCTGGATGCGGGGCTTCATCTGTGGATGTTCCGGCTGGGCCGTCAGGGGCGGCTGCAGGAAATGTTTGACGATCTCTCGCGCTGGCAGTCGAAAGCCCTGCATCTGGGGATGCAGACGGCCGGAAAGCTGATCGTGCTCTTTGGTGGCTGCACGGCGGTAGCGCTCCTGCATCAGGTTCTCTGAGCGCAGGGGCTCACAGCTACGATAGCGGCCGGTGATCGGCGGAATGGTGCTTGAATGCGGCCCGCCACCCGCCTAGTTTGCGCGGCGACTGAAGGAGAGCCTTGATGAGCCAGAAACGCAGCATTTTCGAGGACGTGGCCGATGCCACCCAGACCCGTGCCGAGCCGAAGGGCGGGATGATCGACCGCCAGCCCAAAGGCGCGCGCAAATGGATCCGCGCCTGGCTGATCGTGATCTTCGCGCTTGTGGTGTGCATGATCGCGCTCGGGGGCGCGACACGTCTGACCGATAGCGGGCTGTCGATCACCGAGTGGAAACCGATCTCGGGGGCACTGCCGCCGATGAACGAGACCCAGTGGCAGGCCGAATTCGACAATTACAAACAGATCCCGCAATACGAGCTGGTGAACCCGAATATGACGCTGGAAGGCTTCAAGGGCATCTTCTGGTGGGAATGGGCGCATCGCAACCTTGGCCGTTTGATCGGTATGGTCTGGGCGCTTGGCTTCTTCGGCTTCCTTGTCGCGGGGCGTATTCCCAAGGGATGGGTGCCGAAACTTCTGGGGCTGGGCGCGCTTGGCGGGCTGCAGGGGGCAATCGGCTGGTGGATGGTCCATTCGGGCCTGTCGGGGCAAATGGTTGCCGTGGCCTCCTACCGTTTGGCGACGCATCTGGGCATTGCCTTCATCATCCTTGGCACCATCGCATGGTTCTGCCTGCAGCTCTCGCGCCGCGAGGGCGAACTGTTGCAGGCCCGGCGGATGGGCGAGCGCAAGCTGTTCGGCATGGGCACCGGCGTGATGCATCTAGCCTTTCTGCAGATCCTGCTGGGTGCATTGGTTGCGGGTATCGATGCAGGGCGTGGCTATATCGACTGGCCGTGGATGAACGGACAGTTCTTCCCCTCGGACGCGCTCAATTACCATCCGCTCTGGAAGAACTTCTTCGAGAATCCCGGCATGGTGCAATTCGTGCACCGGATGGTGGCCTATCTGCTGTTCGTCTTCGGGCTGGTTACCGTGCTGAAAGCGCGTAAATCGGCGCATCCCAACACGCGCGGGGCCTTCATGGCGATGGGCGCGATGCTGGTTCTGCAAGTCATCCTCGGGATCGTCACGGTGATGCATGCCGCGCCGATGCCGCTGGGCCTTGCGCACCAGTTCGGGGCTGTGATCTTGTGGGTGCTGATCATCCGTGCACGCTTCCATGCGCGCTATCCGGTGGTGCAATCCGTCAGAGGAGCCTGACCCGTATGACTGCCTATCAAGACCTGCTGTCGCATCTGCGTGAAACCGCAGCCTTCGAGAAGATCGCCCAGCGGCTGTCTTGGGATCAGGAAACGGTGATGCCGCGCGGTGCCGCCGATGACCGGGCGGAAGAGACGGGGGCCCTGGAGGCGATCTTGCATGCGCGGCGCACCGATCCGCGTATATCCGACTGGCTGGCCCGCGCCGAGGCCCGCAACGAGGTGGAAGCGCGTGTGCTGGATATGGCCTCGCGCGACTATAACCGTGCGATGCGTATTCCGGCGCGGCTGGCCTCCGAGCTGGCCCGCCTGACCTCGCTCTCCCAAGGGATCTGGGCCGATGCGCGCGCGGCAGAGGATCCTTCGGCCTTCCTGCCGATGTTTGAAGAGGTCGTGCGGCTCAAACGCGAGGAGGCGCAGGCGCTGTCAGACGGGCGTGACCCTTATGACGCGCTCCTCGAAGCCTACGAGCCCGGCACCTCCGCCAAGGAAATCGGCCGCGTGTTCGACCGGATGCGCCCGCGTCTGGTGGATCTGTGCGAGCGGGTGGCGGGGTCTTCGGTCAAGCCTGCCGCCCTCGATCATGTCTTCCCCGAACAGGCGCAGATGCGGCTCTCGCGGATCTGCGCCTCTGCCTTCGGCTATGACTGGACGCGGGGCCGGATGGATCTGGCAGTGCATCCGTTCTCGACCGGCTCGGGCAATGATGTGCGCATCACCACCCGTGTGGTCGAGCGCGACCCGTTCAATAATATCTACTCGACAATCCACGAGACGGGCCATGCCTGCTACGAACAGGCCATCGATCAGGCCTATAATTTCACGCCGCTCGGCGCGGGTGTGTCGATGGGGGTCCACGAGAGCCAGAGCCGGATCTACGAGAACCAGCTGGGCCGCTCGCGCGCCTTTACCGGCTGGCTCTATCAGCGCATGACCGAGATGTTCGGCGATTTCGGTGTTGCGGATGCAGACGCGTTCTTCGCCACCGCCAACCGTGTGGCGCCCGGCTATATCCGCACCGAGGCCGACGAGCTGCACTACAATCTGCATATCATGATGCGATTCGATCTTGAGCGGGACCTGATCTCGGGCAAGCTGGATGTCATGGATCTGGAAGAGGCATGGAACACCCGTTTCAAGGCCGATTTCGGGCTGGTGGTCGATAAGCCCTCGAACGGGTTCTTGCAGGATGTGCATTGGCCGGTGGGGCTGTTTGGCTATTTCCCGACCTATGCTCTGGGCAATCTCTATGCGGGCTGTCTGATGAAATCGCTCCGCGGGTCCGTGCCTGATCTCGATACATCGCTGGCCGAGGGGCATGCCGCGCCGGCAACCGACTGGCTGCGCGAGAATCTGCAGCGCCATGGGGGGCTACGCGAGCCGGTCGAGACGATCCGCACCGCCTGCGGATTTACCCCTGACGAGACACCGCTTCTGGATTATCTCGAAGAGAAGTTCAGCGCGATCTACGATCTCTGATCCGGCAGGAGCGGGATTTGTAAGAAAATGTAACAACATCGCCCGATAACTGGCGGTGTTGACAGCGTTTTTATCACTTGAGGCCTCTCTGACCGGGCACTCGCCTTGACCTTTTGAGCTAGCACATCAATTGATGCTCCAAACACCGTGAACGCCCGTGGTGACTGTCTCGGGCACGTATTTGAGGTGGAGGAGGAGTATTATGAACGATAATTCGGACGACGGAGTAATGTCCGGTAAGCTATTGATGATTGCCTGCACCGCAGCGCTTGGCGGTTTCCTGTTTGGCTATGACAGCTCGATCATCAATGGCGCAGTCGACGCCGTGCGCAATGGCTTCGATCTCTCGGCAGCGGCCATTGGCTTTACCGTGTCTTGTGCGCTTCTCGGCGCGATGGCGGGCGCGTGGTATGCGGGGGTCTGCTCCGATAAATTCGGGCGCGTGAAGACGATGATGATCGCCTCGGCGCTCCTGTCGATCTCGGCGCTTGGATCGGGGATCGCATTCGGGCAATGGGATTTGATCCTGTGGCGCTTTGTGGGCGGCATCGGCGTGGGCTTTGCCTCGGTGATCGCGCCTGCCTATATTGCCGAAGTAGCGCCCAAGGATGAGCGGGGCCGGTTGGGCACGATGCAGCAGATGGCCATCGTCTCGGGCATCTTCGTGGCACTTCTGGTCAGCGCGGTGGTGGCGCGCGTTGCAGGGAGTGCCGCGGGCACGCTCTGGTTCGGTATGGAAGCTTGGCGCTGGATGTTCCTCTCCGAACTGATCCCTGCGATCCTCTATGGGGTGCTGGCGCTGCGCCTGCCGGAAAGCCCGCGCTATCTGGTCGAGAAGGACCGCACCGAGGAAGCGCGCGGCATTCTGGAAACCATCGTCGGTGTCCGCCGCGAGCGTCTCGACAGCAAGATCTCCAAGATCCGTGAGACCCTGCAACGCGAGGATAGCAAGAGCTTTGCCGATCTGACGGGCGGCGCCTTCCTGTTCCGCCCGATTGTCTGGGTAGGTATCCTGATCGCGGTCTTCCAGCAGCTCGTTGGGATAAACGTTATCTTCTACTATTCGACCACGCTCTGGCAGTCGGTGGGCTTCCAGGAGAGCGATAGCTTCATGATCTCGGTCTTTTCCTCGATCGTGAATATCGTGGCCACCATCATCGCCATCCTGCTGATCGACCGTGTGGGCCGCAAGACGCTGCTTCTATGGGGCTCGGCGCTGATGACTGTGTCGCTCGGGGTGATGGCGCTGGCCTTCAGTCACGCTAATGTGACCGACGGCGCCGTGTCGCTGCCCGATCCGTGGGGGCCTGTGGCGTTGGTCATGGCCAATGTCTTCATCATCGGCTTCGGTGCCAGCTGGGGCCCTGTCATGTGGGTGCTGTTGGGCGAGATGTTCCCCAACAAGATCCGCGGTATGGCGCTGGGTGTGGGCGGTGCAGCCAACTGGCTTGCGAATTTCGTGGTCTCCACGACTTTCCCCGTGCTTTCGGCCATCGGGCTCGATCTGGCTTATAGCCTCTATGCGGGTTTCGCACTGATCTCCTTCTTCATCGTCTGGAAGATGGTGACTGAAACGCGCGGGATGAGCCTTGAGGACATGGTCGAGGGGAAACCTTCGGGCAGGGCGCGACAGGCCGAGCGTGTTGCCGGAGAATAAGGGAAAGCCGCCCCTCGGGGCGGCTTTTTACTGGCGCGGGCTCAGCGTCAGCCAGATGCCGTTGCGGCTGCGCACCGTCAGCTGGGCCGCAGGCTCGGGGATGCGGTCGCAATGGGCCTCGAGCCGGAACCTTTGCAAGATCATCGACAGGATCAGCACGCCCTCGGCCATGGCAAATCCCGCGCCGGGGCAGACCCGCGCACCGGCGGAGAACGGGATATAGGCAGAACGTGCGCATGTTTTGCCGTTCTCGGTTTCCCAGCGGGCAGGATCGAACCCGTCGGGGTTCTCCCACAGCCCTTCATGCCGGTGCAGATGCCAGGGCGAGATGACAATCTGCGAGCCGGGTTTTACCTCACGCTCGCGGAAGGTCTCGGGGCAGGTGGCCTCACGCACAAACATCGGCACGGGCGGATAGAGCCGCATCGCCTCGCGGAAGACGGCGCGCGAGATCTTGAGCTGTTTGAGCACTCCCATCGGCGGCGCGGCCCCGGTGTCGGGCAGGGTGGCGGCCTCAATGGCCACACGTTCCTGCCACTCGGGATGGGTCGCCAGCAGATAGAGCGCCCAGGCCAGTGCCGAGGCCGACGTCTCATGCCCCGCCAGAAAGAAGATCGCCACCTGATCGACCATCTCGCCGGTGCTCAGCCGCGTGCCTGTCTGCGGGTCTTCCATCGTCATGATCTTGGTGGCCAGATCATCGGGGGCTGTGCCTGCACGGATCGCCTCGGCGCGTCTTCGGGTGAGGGTCTCGATCAGCTGGCGGATCACTCTGGCGGTCTGCAATGTCTTGCGCGAATGCGGGCGCGGCAGCCAGCGCGGCAGCGGCAGAAGGGCCGCCAGATTGACCACCGGAGCCGAATTCTGATGCGCTCGGAAGCTCTCGAAGACGCGGGCCGCCGTCTTGTCCTCGATCGGGATGGAGAACAGCGTGCGGAAGATCACATCCGCCGCGACATGGGATGTTTCCGGTTCTATATCAAGACTTTCCGAGGTGTTCTTTGCAAGGCGGTTCACGCAGTTACGCCCTGCCTGCCACATATCGGGGAAGCTGTGATGAAGCTTGCCGCCCTCGAAGGCCGGATCGATGATACGGCGCTGGCGGGCCCATGTCTCGCCATTGGTCACAAAGACCGAATTGCGCAGCAAAGGGGCCAGCCCCTCGCGGATGCGGTCCGATTTCGGAAAATCGCGCGGACGCTGGCGCAGCACCAGATCCACCAGTTCGGGCGTGTTGCAGAAATAGGAGCGGAAGAAGGGCGTGCGGAATTCGGCCATCTTGGCACGGTAAAGCCGTGCGGGCTGCGCCGAGAGGATGTCCTGCCGGAAGAGCTGGAAATAGCGCCACAAAGATACGCGGTCGGGACGTGGGGCTGGTTTGGGCGGGCTCATGACATAGACCGGTAGCGGTTGACCGACGCGGATAGGCGGCTTGGGGAATGCGCTCGGGCACCATAGCGTTGCGCCAGCGTCAGCGGGCCGGCCGTGATGCGGAAGTAATCGTAATCCTGCACGCGATCAAAGGCGCAGAGATACTGGAAATGGAGCTGGAAATAGCGTCGTCTGTCGGCCTTCCAGCGTTCGGGGCTCAGCGATTGCGAGAAGGCTGCGGAGAAGACCAGCGGTCCGGTCTGCTTCTCGGGTGCGACGCCTGTCACCCCTGCGGGATCGACCAGCGCGAAGGTGCAGCCATCGCCCATCGCGGTGACATCGACCCATGTGAGGCGGCTCGTGGCGCTGAGATCATGCAGGTCGCGCCGGAGCCGCTGCGCACGGGGCAGGAAACTGACCATCGGCACCACATGGCCCAGCGTCAGGAGCGAGAGGGCTGCGCCCGACACAGCGCGCCGGTCGAGCGCGGCCAGAACAGAGATCGCCACATGCGCGCCCGAACTATGGCCCACCACCAGAACCTCGTCCCAATCCTCCTCCAGTGCCTGTGCGATGCGGTCGGCAAAGACCTCGATCCGGTCCTCGAGGGCAGGCGGGTAGGCCCCGTTCCAGCGTGCCGTGAAGGCATAATCATGCATCAGGTAATAGGCATAGAAGCGGTTATCATGCGCACGGAACCAGCGTAGCCCGAAAATCACCACGCCGATTGCGGGCACCAGCGCCAGCCCGTGCAGCGGCCAGGCGGGCGCGATCATGCGGGCCAGAGTGGCAAGCCCCCAATAGAGCGCTCCCGCCGCCGCCATCACAGCGATGAGCTGCACCAAAAGAGCCACTACCGGATAGAGCGCGGCCAGAACCGGCCCGTTGCGTAGCCGCATCAGCCGGAAGAGCGCCCCCGAGCCGATATAGAGAAAGGCAGTGCGCAGCAGCTGCATGTAGGTTGCAAGGATCGACGAGCCCATCGAGCCGCGCACAATATCGGACCATAGCAGCACCTCGACCAGCGCCTCGACAGAATGGCCGTCTTGCGTCGAGTGGACCTGCCAGCCGTATTTGCCCCCCTCGCGACTGGCTTTCTGGTGGATCTCGTAGCCCGAGATCCGCGCCTGAGCGGTGCTTTCGCGCCGGTACAGTTCGCGGTAGCGGCGCGGCGGGAACGGGTCATAGCCGGGAATATAAAAGACCCGCCGTTTTCCTAGCGGGCGCAAGGGAGTGTCTTGGTGATCCATGGGCCTGTCCGCTTTCCTCACGCCCAGACTACCGTCTGATTCCTGAAAATGTAACAAATTTCACGGCTTCGAGAGGCGTGGTCCGGTCCATTTTGCCACATTCGTGCGGATCATCTCGATCCGCCGGTGGGTCTCGGGATGGGTCAGCAGCCAGGCGGGTGTCATCCGTGGGCCTTGCTGGGTCAAAGCATCGAGTTTCTCGAAAAGGCTGATCTGCGGATCGGCGCTGAAGCCTGCCTTGATCAGAAGGGCTGTGGCAAACTCGTCGGCCTCGTATTCATCCTGCTGGTTGAGCCGCGCGGCCAGCGCCTTGGTCGCCATATTGGCAATCAGCGGCCCGATCACGGGAATCAGGCGCCCCAGAACGGTCGTAAGCAGCATCCGGATCAGGTTCTGGCCCGAAAAGTCGATCATCCGCCGTTTTGAATGACCGAGCGCTACATGCCCCAGCTCGTGCGCCACCACCGAGATCAGCTCCTCGCCCGTGACCTCGCCCGCCTCATAGCGGCGCAGGAATCCGCGCGTCAGGAACACCCGTCCGTCGGGCGCGGCCAGCCCGTTGACCACCGGCGTCTCGTGGATATGGACAGGGATATGGTCCAGCTCCATCGCAGCGGCCAGCCTGTCCACCAGTGCCAGTAGCGCAGGATCACGCAGGCGCGTCGAGTTGCGGTCGAGGCTACGCGCCCCCGACCATGCGGAATATTTCCACATCACAACCGCTACGATAACGGGCAGGAGCAGAACCAGAAGGCGGGTCATTCGCGAAGTGATCCGATCGGTTGGGACGCGGGGGCCTCCGCGCCGGTTTCATCCACCTTACGCCGGACAGAGTGCCAGAGCCAGCGGCCCAGCAAAACGGCTACGGTGGCCGCGGCAATCGTGCCGATCATGCTGCCAGCCAGATCGGCGGCCGCAGACAGATTGGCGCCGAAGAGCATACCGAGCCCGAGATAGAGCGTCACCCAGACCGTCTCACCGGCAATGGACGCCACCCAGAACCTGTGGCGCGGATAACGCGCGGTGCCTGCGGCGAAATTGACATAGGGCCCCAAGGGCGAGAACAACCAGCGAGACAGGAAGATCGCCCAGCCGCCATTGCGGTCGAGACGGGTGATGGCTTTGGCCATCAGGCGGGCGCGCTTGCTCTCCGGTTCGGGCAGACGGCGCGCCAGAAGCCGCCCGATCGCATAGCCGCTGCGGTCTCCGGCCAGCGCACCGCCCAGAGCGGCAGGGGCGAGGCTCCACAGATGCAGATCGCCCGAGGCCACGAAGGCGCCACCGGCCAGCATCACGAGCGAGGCAGGCACCGGCAGCGCGAGGCAGCTGCAGAAGGTGACAAGTGCCACCAGCCACGGTCCCCAGACCGGCAGTAGCAAAAGAAGCTCGTCGGTCAGCTCCTGCGTCATGGGCGTGTATCCTGCGCCGATCTGGCCAAGCCCGATTGCAGGCGGGCGATCAGCTCGTCGACAGGGATCCCCTCGGCACGCGCCAGATCCCGCAGGCGTTGTTTGCGCTGGGGAGATGTGGCGCCCGACAGCTGCAAAAGCGCCTCGACCTGTGATTGTGGGAGATCCCATGAGCGCGCGATATAGCGTGGCGTCATCCAGCTTTCGGGGCTGCGCTCGTGATGGTCGGGATCGGCCCAGTAGATTGCACGGTCGATCGTATGCCATGCGAAATTGGCCGTGAGGACGACCGCCAGCAGGAAGACGATCGACAGAAGCCTATGGCGGCACCAGATCCGTTGGCAGCGGCGCAAACGGGTTTTCATGAGAGGGCCTTCGTGGCTCGGGTTATTCCCTCCAATGTGAGAGGAAACATACGGTTATCAAAGATATCGGAGATCATGGCAGTGGATCGGGTATGTTCCCAGTAGCGATCGGGCGCGGGGTTGAGCCAGATATGGCGCGGCCATTGGCTGCGGGCGCGGCGTAGCCAGACCTCGCCGGTTTCCTCGTTCCAGTGTTCGTTCGCGCCGCCTTTGATGGCGATCTCATAGGGAGACATGGCGGCATCGCCTACAAAGATACAGCGATAATCGGAACCATACTGGTTGAGGATGTCCCAGGTCGGGATCTTGTCGGTGAAGCGGCGGCGGTTTTCGGTCCAGACCTCCTCATAGAGGCAGTTATGGAAGTAGAAATGCCGGAACTGACGAAATTCGGTCTTCAGGGCCGAGAACAGTTCGTCCACCATCGCCACATGCGCATCCATCGATCCGCCGACATCCAGAAACAGAAGAAGTTTCACGCCGTTGCGTCGTTCGGGGCGGGTTTTCACATCGATATAGCCCGCATCCGCCGAGGCGCGGATCGTGTGGTCGAGGTCAAGTTCGGCCTCAGCCCCCTCGCGGACCCATTGCCGGAGCCTGCGCAGCGCGACCTTGATATTGCGCGTCCCCAGTTCGAGACTGTCATCGAAATTCCGGAATTCCCTTCGGTCCCAGACTTTTACAGCCCGTTTTTCGCGGGATCTATCCTGCCCGATCCGCACCCCTTCAGGGTTGTATCCATAGGCGCCAAAAGGCGAGCGCCCCGCAGTGCCCACCCATTTATTGCCCCCTTGATGGCGGGATTTCTGCTCCTCCAGACGCTGGCGCAAGGTCTCCATCAACTGCTCGAAACTGCCCGTTCCCGCGATCTCCGCTTTCTCGGTATCAGTGAGCGTGGTCTCGGCCAGTTTTGTCAGCCAGTCCTGCGGCAGATCAAGGGCTGTTACGACATCTTCTAAAGACAGTTCCTCAACGCCTTGGAAACTTGTGGAAAACGCCTGATCGAAACGGTCTATATGCGCCTCGTTCTTGACCAGGGAGGTTCGCGCGAAGAAATAGAATGCCTCCAGATCATAAAGGCATAGCCCCGTCGTTAACCCGTCAAGAAAGGTCAGGTATTCCCGCAGGGACACAGGCACCTGATGGCGACGTAACTGTGCGAGGAAGGGGTGGAACATTCTGGATCGGTCCTTCTGCCGGTGCCTTAGTCTGGCAGATCCGGTCCGAAAAGCTACCCGTAATGACACCGCCGCCATTTTCATGGCGGCGGTGTCAGGAGCAAGGATAGCCTTCAGTCCGCGAAAGCCAAAATCTGGCTGGAACCGACTGTCTTCTGCGCCTTGGCGCGGATGGTCATCAGCTGGGCCGAGAGTTCACCATTGCCGGACTGGCTGGCATTTAGCAGGCCACGGGTGCTGAGTTGCATGGCCTGTTGCGCACGGCCCGAACCGAGCGCATAGGCGGCAAGCTGCATATCCGTATGGGCGGTCTGCATATAGGCGCGTGGCGTGATGGCGAAATATTCGGAAGCCTGTAGATAGGCCTGCAGGGCCTGATCGGGATTGTTAAGCGACAGCCGGCCCAGAAGATACCACGCAAAGCCCATACGCGTATCGGTCCAGCCCTGAGCTGCGGCAATCTCGATCGCCTGTTTGGCAGCGGCCTGACGGCCCCGTGCCCCACCTGCACCCATCGCCCGATTGACAGCATTCTCGTAGCTGCGCGGCGTCGGATCGGACAGCACGCGGCTGAACTGGCCACCGGCCGGATTGATGCGCGACAGAACCGAGGTCAGCGCCGACATGACCTCGGGCTGGCTCATGCCCGAGTGGAGCGCCGGATCATACCAAGCGCGCAGGATCGTCATGTCGTGGCGTGTCAGCGTCGAGACGAAATTATCGTCATTCCAGACTGAATCCGGAATACGGTAGAGATCGTTGAGCGGTCCGAGGGCCTGACTGATTTCCTCGTTCAGGCAATCATGCAGCTCCTGAGCGCTGACATCTGCCGGAATGAAGACCGATGCCTGACGGCGCTGCGTCACACGGGTCCAGTCCGAGAGGGCCGTGCGCCGTGTCTTGCGGTAGTCTTCCCAGCTGGCCGCATTGGGCGTCACGAAGCAGGCAACAGCCGGAACGAGGCCCTTCATTTCGCGGCGCGGAACGAATTCGACATTGATCCGGTTGGCATTTCCGGGCTTCGCGGTCACCGGAATACCGGCCTCGCTTTGTAACCGGGAGATCAATGTGCCCAATTCGCTCGGTGCGCGTGGCGGAACATTGCCCTTGAGCGTTACCGAGATCGGTCCCTCGAAGCGCGTGAACTGTGCCAGTGGGCGACCCGATTCCAGCTGGAAGCCAAGCTCCAGAAAATCGGTTGCCAGCTGGCTGTTACCCGCCATACCGGTTGTAGGTGCCCGCTGGATCACTTTCGACGATATGTCGTCATGTGATGCCGCAAAGGCCGCGCTGGAGGCGCGTACCGACGGCTTGACCTTTGCCGGCTCGACCGTACAACCAGCCAGAATCGCGAAGGCGGTTCCCGCAGTCAATCCTGCAAAAACGCGTTTGGTTCTCGTGCCATAAGGCACAGTTTTTGAGCGCAGTGAACACGACCCCTCGTGCTCGACTGCTTTACGCAGATATTGGAACCGCATGGCAGTGCGTTCCCCCGTTGTTTTACCCCACTACACGCTAAAACGTGCATCTTTCTGCGTAAACGTTTCGTTTACGATTGCATAAATATTAAGGCAAATTGGAAGGAAACCTGCCGCATTTATCTCGGTTTTGCCGTGGTTTGAACACGATCTCCGATGGGCGCGGGGTTTTGCGGGAAAGCTGCCAGATTGCTGCCACATTTCCCCCGTTTCGAGGGGCGAAATTTGGGCAAATCAACGGTTTGTTTCTTAAATTTCATATAATTTGTTTGTATCTGCCGCAGTCTTTTTCGGCAGTGCGGCGATTAATATCCTTAATTTATCATAAGCAGGCTCTCATGTTCCTCTCCTGTTCTCAGGAGAGGGCAGAATCACTGGTTGGCATCCCCGCCCGGGACCCGCTGCCACAGGTTCCGGGCGGTGATGGTTGCGCGCTGATGGCGGAGGTGTGGGGTGAATGCCACCGTCAGGCGCTTGACTAGGGAGAGTGTCGATCAGCTAGGTTACGGTATTGTAAATATGCTTATCATAAGTCGATAATGTAGCCCCGATTTTCAATTCAAGGTTTAGTCAACTTGGCAAACTGTTGAATTCTAGTATCCGAAGGCACATTGGCAGAACGCAAATGGCGCACCCCGATCAGGACGCGCCATGGTTTCTAGCTTGCGATATCTTGCTCAGCCGCGACCGCGATAGGGCGGAACACCCTGATCGGGGATCCAAATGCCTTCGGGCTGCGGGCCTGTCTGGAAGAAGACGTCGATCGGGATGCCGCCGCGCGGATACCAGTAGCCGCCGATGCGCAGCCATTCGGGATCGAGCGTCTCGGCCAGACGTTTGCCGATGCCCACGGTGCAGGCCTCGTGGAAATCGCCGTGATTGCGGAACGAACCGAGGAAGAGTTTCAGCGATTTCGATTCCACTAGCCAGTCGCGAGGCACATAATCGATCACCAGATGTGCGAAATCGGGCTGTCCGGTCATCGGGCAGAGCGAGGTGAATTCGGGCGCCACGAAGCGCACCGTATATCCGGTGCCCTTATGCGGATTGGGCACGCGCTCCAGCACCGCCTTATCGGGGGAGGTCGGCAGCTTCGTCTCGCCCCCCAGCTGGGTCAGATGGCTATAGATAGACTCGCTCATGCGATACTCCTTTTCCGGCGGTTCTGTTTCGGGTCGCTGCGCACCTGCCCGAGGCGCGTGAACAGGTCAAGCGTGTTCGGTCAAAACCTGCGTGAGCGTGCCTGCCGCAGCACCGCTCCCCGAGTTGCGCGAAATCGCCCGCGATCCCTTGCACCTTCATAGTGCAAAGTTTAGGTTAGAGATAACTTGAAATCGGAGGGCGTAATCATGGCGCCCAAGCGTCCCAGGGCTGCGGGCGCGTTCCCGACACTATCGGTAGAGCACCCCGTGCGCCCCAGTGCCGATTCCGGCGAGCTTTATGCTGCGCTGGATCTGGGCACTAATAGCTGCCGCATGCTGATCGCCCGTCCGAAGGGCTCTCAGTTCCATGTGGTGGACAGCTTCTCGAAGGCTGTCCAACTCGGTCAGGGGCTCGAAGCCTCCGGCCGGTTGTCTCGGTCTGCCATGGCGCGAACCGTGCAGGCATTGCAGATATGCCGACGCAAGATCGACAAACATCATGTGAAGCGGATGCGGCTCGTCGCCACCGAGGCCTGCAGGCGGGCCCGGAACGCGCGCGATTTCATCCGCTATGTCCGGCGCGAAACCGGATTGCCGCTGGAGATTATTCCGGCGGAAGAGGAGGCGCGCCTTGCGGTAATCTCCTGCGGCTCGCTGGTGCGCCCCAATACCGAGCAGGTGCTGGTGGTCGATATCGGCGGTGGGTCCACGGAGCTGGTCTGGATCGATCTCGAGGATGTGCCGCCCGGTGACCGCGCCCGCGCGATCATGCGACTGGCGCAGGGCTTCGACCAGAGTAACCTCCCCGGACCGGCGGCGCGGGTCGTTGACTGGATCTCGGTGCCGCTGGGCGTCGCCACGCTCAAGGACCAGTATGGCGATGTCGAGGATGATGCCGCCCGCTTTGCTCTGATGAGCTGGTTTTTCGAGGAGAAGCTGGCCGATTTCACCCCCTATGCCTCGGGCAGCCCGCAGGAAGGGTTCCAGATTATCGGCACTTCGGGGACAGTAACCACGGTTGCGGCTTGCCATCTCGGCCTGCGTCGCTATGACCGCAATCGGGTTGACGGGCTGATGATGAACACCACCGAGATTGACGGGGTGATCCGGTCCTTCCTGAAACTCGGACCGGACGGCCGCAGGCTCGACCCGCGGATCGGGCGCGACCGTCATTCGCTGATCATGTCGGGGGCTGCGATCTTGCAGGCGCTGATGCGGGTCTGGCCCACCAACCAGCTTTCCGTGGCCGATCGTGGCCTGCGCGAGGGCCTATTATATGCACAGATGGCCGCCGATGGCGTCCTTGAAGAACTGGAGTAAGACATGGTCAAGACACCTACGGGCAAGAATACCTCGGGTCGCGGCCAACGGGACCTGCGGGTGCGGGTCAAGACCGCGAAGGGCCGCAAGTTGAGCTCCACGCTCTGGCTGGAACGCCAGCTGAACGACCCCTATGTCGTGCGGGCGCGCAAGGAAGGCTATCGCGGGCGCGCGGCCTACAAGATCCTCGAGCTGGACGACAAATACCGCTTCCTCGTACCGGGCGCGCGGGTCGTCGATCTGGGCTGTGCGCCGGGCGGCTGGTGTCAGGTGGCCGTCAAACGCGTGAACGCGCTTGGCGAGAAATCGGGCAAGAAGGTGGGCACCGTGCTGGGGGTGGACCTGCAGGAGATCGATGCCATCGCGGGCGCCGAGCTGCACCAGCTGGACTTCCTCGAAGAGGGTGCCGATGACAAGGTAAAGGAATGGCTGGGCGGCACTGCGCATGTGGTGATGTCGGATATGGCGGCGGCCTCCTCGGGCCATCAGAACACCGACCACCTGCGCATCATCACGCTGTGCGAGGCCGCGGCCTATTTCGCCTTCGATGTGCTCGAGGAGGGCGGCACTTTCGTGGCCAAAGTTCTGGCGGGCGGGGCCGAGAACGAGCTTCTCACCATCCTCAAGAAGAACTTCACCAAAGTCGCCAATGTGAAACCTCCGGCGTCTCGATCCGACAGTTCCGAGAAATTCGTGGTGGCCCAAGGCTTCCGTGGTAAGCGCCACGAGGGCGAGGCCGACGACGACGAGGAGTGATTGGCAGGCGCGTATCACCGGTCCTTCCGCGCGATCCGTGTTGAGACAATGTTTGCAATGAAAAGCGCTTCCGTCCTATCCTTGGTGCCAGCAAGGAAGAGAGGGGAGGCTTTTCATTTTGCGTATCGACAGACATCATGCCGGGGAGCGCCATAGCGAGCGCATCCAGTCGGTGATCGCATCCAGCTCCGCCGCCAGCCGTCCGGGCGTGGCCGCAAGTTGGCGACGGTCTTTCATCCATTACAAACTCGATCCCTCGGTCCGACCCGGAGGCGAACGGCTGAGCGCGCGCGAATTGCGGCTTCTGCAGGAAGAGGCGGGGCCGATGATCCGGCTGGCCGAGGCACATCTGGACCGGCTTGCCGCCAATGTGGCCGATGCAGGGTGCAGCGTATTCCTGTCGGATGCGCGCGGCGTGGTGCTGGCCGAACGCATCCGCGCCGCCGATATGGGCGGGTTCCAGTCCTGCAATCTGGTGGCGGGCACCGACTGGTCGGAACAGGCCGAGGGCACCAACGGTATCGGCACCTGTGCCGCCGAGGAACGCCCCGTGACCATCTGGCGCGACGACCATTTCCGCGAGAGCAATACGGCGCTGTGCTGTAGCGGTGCGCCGATCTTCGGGGCATCGGGCGCTCTGGCGGGAGTGATTGATGTCAGTTCCGCCCGCCAGACGCTCGATGCGGCCTATGCGCGGCTCTTGGCCTCGAGCGTGCAGGAAACCGCGCGCCGGATCGAGGCCTCGCTGTTCCGGCAGGCCTATGAGGGCGCGCGGATCGTGTCGCTGGCCGAGGAGGGCACCGGTGCGCAGGAGATCGCGCTTCTGGCGCTCGACCGCGACGATCTGGTGATCGGGGCCAATCGTGCGGCGCGCAGGCGGCTCGATCTGGAGGAGGCCCAAATGGGGTCGCTGCCCGCCTCGGACCTTCTGGATGGCGCACCCCGTCTGGGGCTGGCCGATGCGCAGCGCGCCGAGATGGCGCGGGCCCTTGCGCGGACAGGAGGCAATGTGACAGCTGCCGCCCGTGCACTCGGGATCGGACGGGCAACCTTCTATCGCAAGGCCAAGGCCTTGGGGCTGGAGGTCTGAGAGCAGACTTTCTGGAGGTGAACTGTCTCGGTGCTGAGACAGTTCACCTCATCGCCAAACGCATGGCACCTATGCGGTAGAGGAATATGTGTTAGAGTGGGGGCAGGATGGTCGACCACCAAACGGGCCGACCGGATTTCTTTGGGAGGAGAAAGACAATGGCCAACGATCTAACAGCAGACTTCAAGGGCGTGATGGTCTCGCCGTTCCGCAGCCGCTATGACAACTTCATCGGTGGCACCTTCAAGGCCCCCAATGCGGGCCGCTATTTCGATAATATCACCCCGCTAACCGGTGGCGTGATTGGCGAGATCGCCCGCTCGGATGCCTCCGATGTCAATGATGCGCTCGATGCCGCTCATGCCGCAAAAGAGAGCTGGGGCCACAAAACCTCGCCCGCACAGCGCGCACAGGTGCTTCTGGCGATCGCCGACCGCATGGAAGAGAACCTCGAATTGCTGGCCACGGCGGAATGCTGGGATAACGGCAAGCCGATCCGCGAGACCCGTGCGGCCGATGTGCCGCTCGCCATCGACCATTTCCGCTATTTCGCCGGTGTGCTGCGCTCGCAGGAAGGCACCATGTCGGAGATCGATGCCGATACGGTCGCCTATCACTTCCACGAGCCGTTAGGTGTTGTGGGCCAGATCATCCCGTGGAACTTCCCGCTCCTGATGGCGGCATGGAAGATGGCGCCGGCGCTGGCGGCAGGCAATTGCATCGTCCTGAAACCCGCCGAGCAGACGCCCGCCACGATCATGGTCTTTGCCGAACTGATCGCCGATATCCTGCCGCCCGGCGTGCTGAATATCGTGAACGGCTTCGGGCTTGAGGCGGGCAAGCCGCTGGCATCGAGCAAGCGCATCTCGAAAATCGCCTTCACCGGCGAGACCTCGACGGGCCGGCTGATCATGCAATATGCCTCGGAAAACCTGATTCCGGTCACGCTGGAACTGGGGGGCAAGTCGCCCAATATCTTCTTCTCCGATGTCTGCCGCGAGGATGATGCGTTCTTCGACAAGGCGATCGAGGGCTTCGTGCTGTTCGCACTCAATCAGGGTGAGGTCTGCACCTGCCCCTCGCGGGCGCTCATCCAGGAGGATATCTACGAGGAGTTCATGGAACGTGCCATCAAGCGCACGCAGGCCATCATTCAGGGCGACCCGCGCGATGCCGCCACCATGATCGGGGCACAGGCCTCGGCCGAGCAGAAAGAGAAGATCCTGTCCTATATGGAGATCGGCCGCAAGGAGGGCGCCGAGGTGCTGACCGGCGGCGGGGCGGCACAGATGTCGGGTGAGCTGGCAAACGGCTACTACATCCAGCCCACCATCCTGCGCGGCCATAACAAGATGCGGGTCTTCCAGGAGGAGATCTTCGGGCCGGTTGTGTCGGTGACGACCTTCAAGGATGCCGATGATGCGCTCGAGATCGCCAATGACACGCTCTACGGGCTCGGTGCGGGCGTGTGGTCGCGCGATGCCAATACCTGCTACCGCTTCGGTCGCAAAATTCAGGCCGGCCGTGTCTGGGTCAATAACTATCATGCCTATCCGGCCCATGCGGCCTTCGGGGGCTATAAGCAATCGGGTATCGGGCGCGAGACCCATAAGATGATGCTCGATCACTACCAGCAGACCAAGAACATGCTGGTCAGCTATAACCCCAACAAGTTGGGCTTCTTCTAACGAGTTAGGATGTAACGAGTGGGGATCGCCCGACCCGCGAGGGGCGGGCGATTTTCGTCAGGGGGCATGAGAGGAGGAAGCGATGACAAAGGTTACAGCCACCGAGGTGGCTCTGGCATTTCTCGAAGAGATCGTGGCCGATCACGGGCCGGTTCTGTTCCATCAATCGGGCGGGTGCTGTGATGGCTCGGCGCCCATGTGCTATCCGCAGGGCGAGTTCCGGATCGGCGAGAATGACGTGAAACTCGGCGAGATCGGCGGCATGCCTGTCTATATCTCGGGCGCGCAGTATGAGGTCTGGAAACATACCGACATCACCATCGACGCGATCCCGGGGCTGGGGGGCGGCCAGTTCTCGCTCGATAACGGGCGGCCTTTGCGCTTCCTGACACGCTCGGAGATTTGCGACCTGCCCGAGAGCTAGGCAGTTCCTGCCCAAATTGCACGCTTGGCGGGAAGTGCCCTGTTATAAATCAGGACTGGGGTGTATTTTGTTAAATTACTGTTAACTCTTTCATGTAATCTCGTAAGCATGGGCGGTAGGAAGCTGCCTATGCAGATGGGAGGAAGTGAATGTACCAGTCCCGTATTGTTGCGCCGGGTTTGGGGTCAGATGTGCTGGCCCGGGCGAGAACTGGTTTGGAAACATCCTGCTGTGATTATGTGCCGCAATCGGTGAGTGATCATGGTCGCGCGATGAAATTTATCGATACACATAAGTCCCGTATTCTACAGACCGATGCACAGGTCCGGCCGATGCGTAGCCGTATCACCGCCGAGCTGGATCGTATCAAGGCTGCCAACGGTTACTGAGCGGCATTCCCGCAAGAGTGGATCTTGATCTTGCACCAAAGGCCATGGGCGCATATGGGCTCCGCCTGCGAAGGATCGGGACAGGCTCCTATGTGATGAACTCTCCCCGAGCTTTTCAAACTGCAGCCGTGTCGTTTACCCAAGGACGGGTGCCCAGCCTCAATGACCCGATTGGCGGAATTTACTGGGGGTCGAGCCGGTCTGCGCGAGAAAGTTGCGCGAGAAGTAGGTCTGGCTGCGAAAGCCGAGCCGCGCGGCAATCTCCTTGATCGGCATCTGGGTATCCAGCAATAGCCTTCGTGCCTCGTAGAGGCGGCGTTCCTGCAGCAGATCGGAGGCTGGCCGCCCGCAGGCATCTCGGCAGACACGCGACAGATGGGTGGGCGTGACCCGCAATTGGCGGGCATAATCCGAAACGGTTTGGCTCGAGCGGAAATCACGTTCCACCAGCGCGGTGAAGCGGTTCACTAGCTTGCGCGCGTTTTTGGGGGGCAGGCTGTCTTGCGGTGCAACGGCTATTTGGCGTTCCAGCCAGACCGAGATCAGCCCCATCTGGAACTCCGCTGCCCTGTCCGAGCCGATCCTTGGTTGGCTGCTCTCGCGGTTGAGTGCCTCAAGAAGGGCGGTCAGCTCGCTTTGTGCGGTGGCCTCCCTGACCCGCAGATGCTGCGGATTGGCCGGCAGGGTCGGGTCATGATCGCGCCCGAAGAACAGCACGAGCCCTTGGGTGTTGGCCCCGAGTTCGAGGCCGTGCATCACGCCTGCTGGCAGGAAGATCGCATTATGGACCCCGTAACCCCGTTGCACGCCGCCCACCGTGACGCGGCCCTGACCGCGGGTGATCCAGTAGAGACAGGGCTCGGACAGGGCCCGCATCGCCTCCATCCGCCAGCGCCCGCCCTGGGCCATATGCTGGATCGTGTCCAGCCGATGGGCAGGGCCTGTCTGTGGGGGCAGGGTGTCGGGGGCACCTCGTTGGGAAAACGGTGCGGAAGTCAGCAACAACTTAGAGGAAAAGACGGCCATTCGAAAACTCCGAGCACTCGGATATACCCCACATGCCGGAGCGTAAGGCGGGTGCGGGCTTTGACCAAGTGTTTTTTGCGAATGCAGCGAGCGCGGGTTCAGGGCCGCTTTATCTTGTGCCAGTCCTTCATGCGGGCACGAAACCATGTGCGCTGCCGTTTGGCATATTGGCGCGAGGCCGCTTGCGCGCGCGCGCGCGCTTCCGCCAGAGTGGCGCGACTCAGCAGATAGTCGACCAGTTCCGGCGCACCGATCGCCTTTGCCCAGAGCGCGTCACGGTCCCAGACAGGTAGCACCGCCCGCGTTTCCTCGAGCGCGCCCTGTTCCAGCATCAGATCGAAGCGGCGGTCGATCCGCTCGGCCAGCCAGTCGCGCTCGGCATCGATCACGAAACAACTTGCCTGATCGCGCGGCAGAAGGGCCGGCGGCGTCTCGTCCTGCCATGCGGCCAGCCCGCGCCCCGTGGCCCGTAGCACCTCCCAGGCGCGCTGCACCCGCACGGGGTTCAACCTGTCCACGCGCGCGGCGCTGGCGGCATCCAGTTCGGCAAGGAGCGCGGCATGTCCCTCGGTCTCGCGCCGCCGGTTGGCCTCGGCTCGGATCGCCTCGGGCGTGGGAGGAATCTCGGCCAGCCCCTCGGTCAGCGCACTCAGATAGAGCCCCGTGCCGCCCACGATGATCGGACGCGGCCCGCCCGCCTGATGGGCGGCCAGAATATCCCCGACCTCGCGCAACCAGTGGCCTACCGAATAGCTCTCGCCACAGTGTTTATGGCCGTAAAGCAGATGCGGGGCCTGTGCCACTTCCTCGGGCGAGGGGCGCGCGGACAGTACCCGCCAGCAGTCCCAGATCTGGAGAGCATCCGCATTGACCACCACTCCGCCCTGCGCCTGCGCGATCTGGAGCGCAAGCGCCGATTTGCCGCTCGCCGTCGCGCCGCCGATCACGACGGGCCGCGATGGGTCGAGATTTTCCAGGATATCGCGCATCTGCTGCCTTCCGTCTCTAGCTTCGCCAACCCCATCGACCAAATATCGCCGAAAGATCATTTCCCGAGTTGAACCCGACGCGCATTTGCGACATTTTGCGCACCGATGACAACTGACAAATGAGGAACCCGAGATGTCTGCGGACCAACACCCGGCAGCGAAGTATAAACGTGTCCTCTTGAAAATCTCGGGTGAGGCCCTGATGGGCGACCAGGGCTACGGCCTGCACCCGCCAACCGTTGCCCGCATCGCCAGCGAAGTGAAATCCGTCCATGATCTGGGCGTCGAGATCTGCATGGTAATCGGTGGCGGCAACATCTTCCGCGGTCTGGCCGGCAGCGCGCAGGGCATGGAACGGACCACGGCCGACTATATGGGCATGCTCGCTACCGTGATGAACGCGCTCGGCATGCAGGCACAGCTCGAGGCGCTCGGCATCCATACCCGCGTGATTTCCGCCATCCCGATGGACGAGGTCTGCGAGCCCTATATCCGCCGTCGTGCCGTTCGCCATCTCGAGAAGAAGCGCATCTGTATCTTCGCGGCAGGCACCGGCAACCCGTATTTCACCACCGATACGGCCGCGACCCTGCGCGCCAACGAGATGAATTGCGAAGCGATCTTCATGGGCAAGAACGGCGTCGACGGGGTCTATGACAAGGATCCGAAGAAATTCGATGATGCCAAGCGCTATGATCATGTGACTTATGACGAGGTGCTGCAGAAGAACCTCAAGGTGATGGATGCCTCGGCCATCGCGCTTGCACGCGACAATAACCTGCCGATCATCGTCTTCCCGCTCGACGAACCGGGCGGGTTCAAAGGAATTCTGGCAGGTCAGGGCACCTATACGCGCGTTCAGGGCTGAGACATCAGTCTTGAAAAGCGACGGGCCGCTTGGCCTATACAAGCGGCGCTTTGCGCGCTAGATACTGTTCAAGCAAGATAAAGAAGCAGACGGAGACGACATGTCTGACGATTTCGAAATCGACACCGATGATCTGGAGCGCCGCATGGAAGGCGCAATGGGTGCGCTGAAAACCGAATTTGCCTCGCTGCGCACCGGCCGTGCGGCAGGTTCCATGCTCGATCCGATCACGGTGGATGCCTATGGTCAGGCAACGCCGATCAACCAGCTGGGCACCGTCAACGTGCCCGAGCCGCGTATGGTCACCATCAATGTGTGGGACAAGGGCATGGTCGGCAAGGTCGAGAAGGCCATCCGCGAGTCCGGTCTGGGGATCAACCCGCAGCTCAACGGCACCATCATCATGCTGCCGATCCCCGAGCTGAACGAGGAACGCCGCCGCGAGCTGACCAAGGTTGCCGCCTCCTACGCCGAATCCGCGCGCGTGGCCGTGCGTAACGTGCGCCGCGATGGCATGGACCAGATCAAGAAAGCCAAGAGCAATGGCATGTCGGAAGACGATGTGAAGCTCTGGGAAGGCGAGGTTCAGGATCTCACCAACAAATACACCGCCATGGTCGACAAGGCGCTTGAGACCAAGCAAGCCGAGATTATGCAAGTCTAAGCACTCGACGAGAGTGCCGTGCGAAAGGCGGCCCAAATGGCGCTGAACAGGCGAAAACAGGGCAAGGCTCTCTCGGGGTCCAAGCCGTCCGATCCGGTGCAGGAAGGCGATGTCGATTATGGTGTGCGCCATATCGCCATCATCATGGACGGGAACGGGCGTTGGGCCAAGAACCGTGGCTGGCCGCGTCTGGCCGGTCATCGCAGAGGCGCGGAGCGGATCAAGGAAATCACCAAGATCTGCCCGACGCTCGGCGTGCGCTACCTGACCGTCTATGCGTTCTCGACCGAGAACTGGAAACGATCGACCGAAGAGGTTCTGGGGCTGATGGCCATTTTCTCGCGCTATATCGAGAAAGAGGCCGACAGCCTGTCCGCGCTCGGTGTGCGGATGCGCTTTATCGGCGCGCGCGGGCGGCTCGATGGCAAGCTGGCCAAGTTGATGGCGAGTATCGAGGAGCGCACCAAGCATAACGAGCGGCTGACGATGACCGTGGCCATCAATTATGGTGGCCGTCATGAGCTGGGTCGTGCCGCGGCCCAGATGGCGCGCGATTTTGCCGCCGGTCTTATCACCGAGGACGAGCTGAATGCGGAGGCAGAGGCGGCGCTCGAGGCGCGGCTCGATACCGCAGGGCTCCCTGATCCGGATCTGGTGATCCGCACTTCGGGCGAGACACGGACCTCGAACTTCCTGCCATGGCAGGCCGCCTATGCGGAATACGAATTTACCAAAACCCTCTGGCCTGATTTCAGCCCTGACGAGCTGGAAGATATTCTGGCACGGTTCGGCAATCGTGAGCGGCGGTTTGGCGGAGTGAAAACATGACAGCAGCAACCGGACGCTGGGGAGACCTGCGCAAGCGGGTCGCATCGGCCATTGTAATGGCGGTGATCGGTGCCGTGGCGATCGGATGGGGCGGGCTCGCCTTCAAGGCGCTGGCCTGTATTGTGACGGGGTTGATGATCTGGGAGCTGTCGGCGATGACCGCGCCCGACCGCTCCACGCGGGCGATCCTGCTGGGGCTCATTGCGGCGGGCACGCTCGCGCTGATCCTGATCATGCATTCGCCCTTCTATCTGCCGCTTCTGATCCTGCCGCCCATCGCCGGTCTCTGGCGTCCGCGCCGCGACCGGCGCTTCTTCACCCTCTATGCTTTGGCGATCATGCTGACGGGCTACGGACTTGTGGCGCTGCGCGAGGGGCAGGGCGTGGGCGCGATCACATGGATTATTTGTGTGGTCGTGGTGTCGGATGTGCTGGGCTATTTCGTGGGCCGCATGGTCGGCGGGCCGAAATTCTGGCCCAAGATCAGCCCCAAGAAAACATGGTCGGGCACGGTGGCGGGCTGGATCGGCGCGCTTATCCTGGGCTTTGTCTTCACCCGTATCGGCGGCGGCACGGCGCTGATCTGGATGTCGCCGCTTCTGGCCTTTGCCGGACAGCTGGGTGATATTTTCGAGAGCTGGCTGAAGCGGCGCTCGGCGGTAAAGGACAGCTCCTCGCTGATCCCCGGCCATGGCGGCGTGCTGGACCGGTTCGATGCTCTGATCGGCGTGGTGCTGGTGCTTCTCATTCTTGCACAATTCGGAGAGCTGCCGCTGACGGCAGCCGGTTAAATCAATGCGCGTTACAGTTTTCGGGTCGACGGGGTCTATCGGCGAAAGCACCTTCGATCTCTTGCAGCGATCCGATCATCAGGTCGTGGCGCTGACCGGCGGGCGCAATATCAGGCGTCTGGCCGAGCAGGCGATTGCCCTGAAGGCCGAACTGGCGGTAACCGCCTATGACGACTGCCTGCCCGCGCTGCGCGAGGCGCTTTCGGGAACCGGCATCGAGACAGCGGCCGGCACGCAGGCCCTGATCGAGGCGGCAGAGCGTCCGACCGATTGGGTGATGTCGGCGATCGTGGGGGCCGCGGGCCTTGCGCCGGGGTTCCGCGCGCTCCGGCAGGGCGCGACACTGGCGCTGGCCAACAAGGAAAGCCTCGTGACCGCAGGCCCGCTTCTGCTGGCCGAGGCCGAGAAACACGGCGCCCGCATCCTGCCCGTCGATAGCGAGCATTCGGCCATCTTCCAGGCGCTGGTGGGCGAGGATATCGACGCGGTCGAGCGGATCATCATCACCGCCTCGGGCGGCGCCTTCCGCGACTGGCCGATGGAGAAACTGGCAGGCGCCACCGTGGCGCAGGCGTCGAGCCACCCGAACTGGGATATGGGCCAACGGATCACCATCGACTCGGCGTCGATGTTCAACAAGGCGCTCGAGATCATCGAGACGCGCGAGTTCTTCGGTGTGGAGCCCTCGAAGATCGAGGTTCTGGTCCATCCCGAGAGCATGGTCCATGCGCTTGTGGGCTTCCGCGACGGGGCGCTGATGGCGCATATGGGCGCGCCCGATATGCGCCATGCCATCGGCTATGCGCTCAACTGGCCCGATAGGGCGGAGCTGCCGGTCGAGCGCCTCGATCTGGCAAAACTCGGTAGCCTGACCTTCCGCGCCCCCGACGCCGCGCGCTATCCCGCGCTGCGTCTGGCCTATGAGGTGATGGAGATCGGCGGCACAGCGGGAGCGGCCTTTAACGCCGCCAAGGAAATCGCGCTCGATGGGTTTATCGATGGCCGGATCGGGTTTCTCGATATGGCCCGTGTGGTCGAGGAGGTGCTGACGGAGATGTCAGCGCGTCAAGGCCTTTGCAATACGGCGATAAGTCTGGATAACATTGCCCATACCGATGCGGAGGCCCGCGATTTGGCCCGACGTTTTCTGACCAAAGTCACCCAGTGACCCCAGCCAAGGATTGATCGCGTGGAATTGCTGCCGGATCTCGGGAATTTTCTCTACACGATTGTGAGTTTCGTGATCGCGCTGTCGATTATCGTCACGGTGCATGAATATGGCCATTACATCATCGGGCGCTGGTCGGGGATCAAGGCGGATGTATTCTCGCTGGGATTCGGCCCCACGCTGGTCTCGCGGGTCGATAGACATGGCACCCGCTGGCAGATCGCGGCACTTCCCTTCGGCGGCTATGTGAAATTCAGGGGCGATGCCAATGCGGCCTCGGCCAAGGGCGACGAGGCCGAACTCGCCGCACTCACGCCCGAGGAATTGCGCCAGACCATGCATGGCGCGCCGCTCTGGGCGCGGGCCGCAACCGTTGTGGCGGGGCCTGTCTTCAACTTCATCCTGTCGATCGCGGTGATTGCGGGGTTGATGCTCTATACTGGCACGCCGACCGACAAGCCCGTGGTCGGCGTGCTTTACGCCTTGCCCGATGGCACTGGCCAGCTGCAGACCGGTGACGAGATCCTGGCCGTGGCGGGCAAATCCACGCCGGATTACCCTAGCTTCAACGAGGCGCTGGCCGATGCTCCCGAGGGGGCACAGCTGCCGCTGCAAGTGGCGCGCGACGGGCAGGTGCTGGAGATCGAGGGCCCGCAACTCTTTCCGCCGCGTCTGACGGGGGTCGCCCCCAAATCGGCTTCCTATGCGGCGGGGCTAGTGGAAGGTGATGTGATCACCGCGGTGGATGGCAATCCGATCTGGACCTTCGAGGATCTGCGTCAGGCGGTCTCGTCCTCCAAGGGTAAACCGCTCGATCTGACGGTCTGGCATGCGGCCACCCGGACAACGTCCCAGATGGTGCTCACGCCCAAGCGCACCGATGTGCCCAGCGTTGACGGCGGCTTCGAGACGCGCTGGATGATCGGGGCGACGGGGGGCTTCATCTTCGAGCCGCTGACCCGCCCGACGGGGTTGGGCGAGGCGCTGACGGGGGCCGTGTCCCAGACATGGGGCATTGTCACCCAATCGGTCTCGGGGCTGAGCAACATGATCCTCGGCAATATTTCCTCGTGCAACCTGCAAGGGGCGATCGGGATCGCGCAGGGCTCGGCTGCGGCGGCCAAATCGGGGCTCGAAAATTTCATCTGGTTCATCGCGCTCCTGTCGACCGCCGTGGGCTTCTTGAATCTCTTTCCGATCCCCGTTCTCGATGGCGGGCACCTGATGTTCTATTGCTATGAGGCGATCGCTGGAAAGCCGCCTTCCGACCGCATCATGAACGTGCTGATGTCGATCGGCGTGGCGCTTGTTTTCGGGCTGATGCTTTTCGGTCTGTCCAATGATATTCTCTGTCCCTGAGGCAGAATGCAGGCGGGAGGCAGTGACATCAGGGCACTGTCTTCCGAATTGATCAAATGGGGGCTCTTCGCTTTGACAAGCCCGCATAGACTCGGTATCGACAATTAACGAATAATGCTGCCGAAAGGCTGGAGAGGGCGATGACAAACAGGCAAACTGGCCGGCAAGGTCTTGGACAATTTTCCGGTATTCTCGTGCCGGCGGCTCTGTCGCTTGCCGTGGCTCTTACCAGCGTGGCACTCCCCGAAACGGT
Organism: Thioclava kandeliae; assembly: GCF_040297545.1. Classification (NCBI taxonomy): domain Bacteria; kingdom Pseudomonadati; phylum Pseudomonadota; class Alphaproteobacteria; order Rhodobacterales; family Paracoccaceae; genus Thioclava; species Thioclava kandeliae. The sequence goes on along the minus strand of NZ_JAYWLC010000004.1, from coordinate 102,168 downwards.
CTGGGCGCAGAGCTACAGCTTCTCCAGCGTTTCGATCACCGGTAACCAGCGCGTCGATAACGCGACGGTGCTGGGCACGGCAGGTATCAAAGCGGGCGAGAGCATGAGCGCGGGCGAGCTGAACGCCGCCTATCAGAAGCTGCAATCCTCCGGTCTCTTCGAGACGGTCGAGCTGGTGCCGCAAGGCTCGACTCTGAAAATCAATGTGCAGGAATACCCCACGATCAACGTGATCGCCTTCGAGGGGAACAAGCGCCTGAAAGACGAGGCGCTTGCGAAGATCGTCAAATCCGAGAGCCGTCGCGTCTATAATCCGGCAACCGTCGAGGCCGATGCCCAGCTCATCGCCGATGCCTATGCCGAAGGCGGCCGTGTGAATGCGCGTGTGACGCCCAAAGTCATCCGCCGCTCGAATAACCGCGTAGATATCGCCTTCGAGATCAAGGAAGGCGCGGTCACCGAGATCCAGCGCATCACCTTCACCGGCAACAAGGCGTTTTCTGACCGCCGCCTGCGTCAGGTTCTGCAGACCAAACAGGCCGGTATCCTGCACCAGTTCATCCAGCGTGACACCTTCGTGGCCGACCGCGTCAATCTGGATCGCCAACTGCTGACCGATTTCTACCGCTCGCGTGGCTATCCCGATGTGCAGGTCAATGGCGTCTCCTCCGAGATGACCCGCGACCGTGACGGGTTCTTCATGACCTATAACATCTCCGAAGGTCAGATGTTCAAATTCGGCAAGATCACGACGGTCTCCGAAGTGAACGGTCTCGACGTGTCGGAATATGCGCCGCTGTCGAAGATCCGCACCGGCGCGATCTACTCGCCCAATGCCATCGATCTGGCCGTCACGCGGATGGAAGAGAAAGCCCGTCAGGAAGGGCTGAACTTCGTGCGCGTCGATCCGCGGATCACCCGCAACCCGCGCACTGGCACGCTGGATATCCAGTTCGCGCTGGTGAAAGGGCCGAAGATCTTTGTCGAGCGGATCGATATCGAAGGGAATACCGCAACGCTGGATCGCGTGATCCGTCGCGAGTTCCACACGGTCGAAGGCGACCCCTACAATCCGCGCGAGATCAAGCGCTCGGCAGAACGTATCCGCGCGCTCGGCTATTTCTCGAATGCCGATGTGAACACCAAGCCCGGCACCAATCCCGATCAGGTGATCGTGGACGTGAACGTGACCGAACAGCCCACCGGCTCGCTGACCTTCGGCGCAAGCTATGGCGCCTCGGCAGGGTTCGGGATTACGGCGGCCCTCAACGAGCGCAACTTCCTCGGCCGTGGCCAGCATCTGGCCGTGTCGATCGGAACGACCTCGGACAACCAGAGCTCGGTCATCAGCTTCACCGAACCCTATCTCTTCGGTCGCGATCTGGCGGCAACGGGCAAGGTCTTCTACACGACGACCAGCGATGACAACTCGGATTACGACACCGAACGCGCCGGCATCGAGCCGTCGATCGAGTTCCCGGTCTCCGAGAATGCGCGTCTGAAGCTGCGCTACAACCTCACGAGCGAACGCCTCTCGGGTGTCGATGACTATGATGCCGACGAGGATACGGGCTCCTCGCCGATCCTTAGCCGCGAGGAAGGCACGCGCTGGAAATCCGCAGTCGGTTATACCTATACCTATGATACCAGCGAAAATAATATCGATCCGCGTTACAGCTACCTGTTCCGCTTCGATCAGGAATTCGCGGGTCTTGGCGGGGATGTGCAGGCGGTGACGACCACCGCTCTTGGCCGCGCACAGCGTAAGGTCTGGAACGACGAGGTCACGCTGCGGGCCGAGCTGGAAGGCGGCGGGATCATCGCGGCCTCGGGCGACACCACGATCCTCGACCGCTTCACCGGCAATAACAAGATCCGTGGCTTCGAATCGAACGGCATCGGTCCGCGCGATACGGCTGCGCCCAACGAGGACGCGCTTGGCGGGAAGTATTTCGCCGTCGCACGTCTGGAGGCACAGTTCCCGCTGGGTCTGCCCGAGGAATACAAACTCGGTGGTGCGGTCTTCCTCGATGCGGGCTCTGTCTGGGGGCTTGACGATACCGATGGTGTGGAAAATGTCGATGACGGCTTCCACCTGCGGTCGGCAATTGGTGTCTCGGTCCTGTGGGACAGCTTCATCGGTCCGCTGCGTCTGAACTTCTCGAAAGCCATCGTGAAGGAAGATTACGACGAAGAGCAGAACTTCGATCTGACCGTTTCGACGAAGTTCTGATCCATGATGTCGCTGCGGCATAGGGTCGGGCTGATCGGGCTGGCGGGGTTGACCGCGCTTGTCTCGGTGCCCGCCCTTGCTCAGACGGCTGCGCAGAACGGCCCTTCCGCCACGCGCGACGGGGCCGTTTCCGCCAATATGCCGATCCTCACGCTGGATTGGGACGAGCTTTACCAGAGTTCGGAATGGGCCCGCAGGGTCAAGCAGCAGTTGGCCCGCGAGACGGCCTCGCTCGGCAGCGAGAACAAGCGCATTGCCGATGACCTGGTCAGCGAGGAAAAATCGCTGACCCAGCGCCGGGCGAGCATGACCCCGCAGGCCTTCCAGAAGGCGGCCGCTGAATTCGATAAGAAAGCCACCGGTATCCGCGCGGCCCAGAAAGCCAAGGCCGAGGCGCTCGCGCATCAGGTCGAGGCCGAGCAGCAGGCTTTTCTGAAAGCGGCGCTGCCGCTTCTGGATGATCTTCTGCGCGAGAAAGGGGCCCAGATCGTGATTGACCGGCGGGTGATCATCCGCGGGCTGTCTCAGATCGATGTGACCGATGACATGCGCGATATTGTTGATGCCAAACTCGGATCCGGCATTCCGCAGCCCGTGCCCGAGGAGCTCGGCGGCACGGCGCCCGATCCGGCCTCCGGTGCGGCCTCCGAGGCCACAGCGCCCAAGGACGGTGCCGATCTTCTGGAGCAGGGCGAGATGCCGCCGCTTTCGACCGCGCCGTAACCTCTACCACGCCCGTATCGTTTTACGATGTGTGGCCCGCGTGGTTACCTTGCAATGTCTTGCGGGGGTTGGTATTTCATGGCTCCGGCCCGATCGGCGATCCGTCGTCGGCAAAAAGATATACAAGGGACAGAAGAATGACCGAAGCCGCCCCCTATACCGAAGCCGATCTGGCGCTCATTAAACGTATGCTGCCGCATCGTTACCCCTTCCTTCTGGTAGACAAGGTCACGGACATCGTGCCCATGGAAAGCGGTGTAGGCATCAAATGCGTCACCTCGAACGAGCCGCATTTCGAGGGCCATTTCCCGCAGGAGCCCGTCATGCCGGGCGTGCTGATCGTGGAAGCGATGGCGCAGACGGCCGCGGTGATCACCGGTATCTCCAAGAACCTGATCGACAAGGATATGTCGGTCTACTTCATGTCGATGGATAAGGTGAAATTCCGCCGCAAAGTGGTGCCGGGCGATGTTCTGCGCATGGAAGTGAAGCTGCTGCGCGGCGGCGGCAAGGTCTGGAAATTCGAGGGCCGTGCGCTGGTCGATGGCGAGCTGGCCTGCGAGGCAGAGCTGACCGCCATGATGGCGACCGGCAAGTAAGGAGACGGGCATGGCGATCGATCCCACTGCCGAGATCCACGCCTCTTCTATCATCGAAGAGGGCGCCACCATCGGCGCGGGCTGCAAGATCGGTCCCTTCTGTCTTATCGGCCCCGAGGTTTCTCTCGGGGCGGATGTCACGCTGCATTCGCATGTGGTGGTGACCGGTGCGACCGAGATCGGCGAGGGGACGGAGGTCTATCCCTTCGCCTCGCTGGGCCAGATCCCGCAGGACCTGAAATTCCGCGGTGAGAAGACCCGTCTGGTCATCGGCAAACGCAACCGTATCCGCGAATATGTCACCATGAATACCGGCACTGCAGGCGGTGGCGGTGTGACGCGCGTGGGCGATGACGGGCTATATATGTCTTCGTGTCATGTAGGGCATGACTGCATCATTGGCGACCGCGTGATTCTGGTGAATTCCGTGGCGGTCGCGGGGCATTGCCATATCGGCGACGATGCGATCGTGGGCGGGCTTTCGGGCGTGCACCAATGGGTGCGCATCGGACGCGGCGCGATGATCGGCGCCTTGTCGATGGTGACGGCCGATGTCATGCCGAATGCGTTGGTCGCGGGCCCGCGCGCCCATGTCGAGGGGATGAACCTCGTGGGGTTGCGGCGCCGTGGCACCGACCGCGCCGAGATCACCGCGCTGCGCGATCTCTACAAAGCCCTTGGCGAAGGCAATTTCCGCGAAGTTGCCCGTGAACAGAACGAGGCAGGCTCCGACAGCGAGCTGGTGCGCGAAGTTCTTGATTTCATTCTGGGCCCGTCGGATCGTTCTTTCCTGACGCCCCATCATAAGTAAGGCCAGCATAATGGACGGACAGATGAACCCCAACACCATCGCATTGATCGCAGGCCAAGGGGCGGCGCCCAAAATGCTGGCGCAAGCCGTGCCGGGGCTGACCGTCTGCGAGATGGACGGGTTCCCTTGCGAGGTGGAGGGCGAGGTCCTGCGCTTCCGTTTCGAGCGTCTGGTGCCGTTCCTCGACGAGCTGGTCTCGCGCGGGGTCACGCATGTGGTCTTTGCGGGATCGCTGTCGCGTCCCAAGATCGAACCCGAGATGTTCGATCTCAAGACCGCGCAGCTTGTCCCGCGATTGGTGGGCGCCATGCAACAGGGCGATGATGCGACGCTGCGCGCGGTGATCGAGCTGTTTTCCGAATGGGAGATCGAGACGCTGGGGATCCACGAGATCCTGCCGCAGCTTCTGCCGCCTGCGGGATTCCGTCTGGGCACGATCAGCGAGCGCGACGAGAAAGATGCCGAACGCGCCGCGGCCATCCATGCCGCGATGGGCGAGGCAGATGTGGGGCAGGGATGTGTGGTCTCGAACGGGCTATGTCTGGCCGTCGAAACCCAGCCCGGCACCGATGCCATGCTCGAGTTCGTGGCACAGCACAAGGCGCTCAACCCGGGCGGCGGCGTGTTCTTCAAGGCCCCCAAGCCCACCCAGGACCGACGGATCGATCTGCCGGTGATCGGGCCGCAGACGGTTGCGCAGGTGGCCAGAGCGGGGCTCAAGGGCATCGTGATCGAAGCCGGCGGCGTGATGGTGCTCGATCAGGCGGCCACCGCTGCGGCTGCGACAGAAGCCGGTCTCTTCCTCTGGGTGCGTCCCTGATGCGGGTCTTCATCATCGCGGGTGAACCCTCGGGCGACAAGCTCGGTGGCGCGTTGATGGCGGGTCTTAAGGCAATGGTGCCGGAGGTCGAGTTCACCGGGATCGGTGGCCAGCACATGGAAGAAGAGGGGCTGCCCTCGCGCTTCCCGATGGAAGAACTCTCGGTCATGGGCATTGCCGAGATCCTGCCGAAATACCGCGAGCTGAAACGCCGCATCCGAGAGACTGCCGAGGCGGTCATCGCGGAGAGACCCGATGTGGTGATCTCCATTGACAGCCCCGATTTCTGCCTGCGTGTCCATAAGATCGTAAAACAGAGCCATCCGTCGCAGAAGGTCGTGCATTACGTCGCTCCATCTGTCTGGGCGTGGCGGGCAGGGCGCGCGGCCAAGATGGCCAAGACGGTCGATCATGTGTTGGCCCTGCTGCCTTTCGAACCGCCCTATATGGAAGCAGCCGGAATGAGCTGTGATTTCGTGGGCCATCCGGTCGTGACCGAGCCGTTGGCCAGCCGCGAGGAGGCGAGCGCCTTCCGCGAGACCCATATGATCGGGGCGGACCAGCCGCTCGTCCTGTGCCTGCCCGGATCGCGCAAATCCGAGGTCTCGCGTCTGGGGCCGCGGTTCGATGAGGCGCTGATGCAGCTGCGCGACCGGGAGCCGGGCCTGAGGGTCGTGGTGCCCACCGTGCGGGGGGTGTCGAAATTCGTGCGGCAGATGACGGCGCGCTGGCCGGTGGCCCCGATCGTGGTCGAAGCCACCGAGGACAAACGTGCGGCTTTTGCCGCAGCCGATCTGGCGCTTGCGGCCTCGGGCACGGTCTCGCTCGAACTGGCGGCCAACCGCACACCGATGGTCATTGCCTATGATGCCTCGCGCATCACATGGCATATCGTTTGGAACATGATGAAGATCGATACGGTCACGCTGGTCAATCTGGTATCGGATACCCGCGAGATCCCCGAGTTTCTGGGGCCCAACTGCCAGCCCCGACTGATTTCGGAGAAGCTTTCGCAGATCCTCGACGATCCCGAGACGCGGGCCGGTCAGGTGGCGGCGATGGAACTGACGATGCAGCGTCTGGGCGAGGGCGGCGAGGCCCCGGGTCTGCGGGCCGCCCGCTCCGTGCTGGAATTCATGGGCCGCTAGATTCGGGACAACGGCCTGCCGTTGGCATCACACCGCGTCAAGATGCGGGCGCGGGATCACATCCACGGCCTGTGTTGTCTTGGCGCCGCCCACACCGCGCAGCGCCCCGCGCACGGGGGCCACATCCGCGTAATCGCGACCATAACCCACGGTGATGTAATCGGTGCCCGCGAACTGGTCGTTGGTCGGGTCGAACTCGACCCAGCCCATCTCGGCACCGGCCCAGGCACGCACCCATGCGTGCATCGCATCCGCGCCCTCCAGCCGCTCCTGCCCTTCGGGGGGATTGGTGCGCAAAAAGCCCGAGACATAGCCTGCCGGAATACCGATCCCGCGCAAAGCGGTGATCATGATATGCGCGAAATCCTGACAGACGCCGCGCCGTGCCTCGAAGGCCTCATGCGCAGGCGTCTCGGCCGTTGTGGCAGAGGCGTCGAATTCCATCTCGCGATGGATGGCATGCCCGATTGCCGCAATCGCCTCATAGGTGCTCATGGCGGGGCTCACACAATCCGCGCCGAAAGCCGTGATGGCCGGCACCCGCGGAATGCGCGGCGAGGGATGGGTGAAATGGTGGGGCGCATCGGGTTTGAGTGACATCGACGCCGCCAGCTCACGCGGCAGGGCAGTCAGGCGCGCCGAGAAATCCATCTTGCGAGGGTCTTCCTTGCGCTCGACCTTGGCCCGCACCTCGAACCGCAGCGAGGACACGGGCCGCGCCCATGCCACCTGGGACATGCAGGTGCCGAAATAATCGGTCAGATCATGCTGTTCGTCAGGGACAGGATCGATGTGGAGGGTCGCTTCATGGACCGCTTGCACCCCCGCCAGGGAGCGGGGCATCAGCCGCAGCATATTGCGGGCGCGATCCGTTGGATAATCATAGTGATAGGCGATGACGAGTTTCAGATCATAGAACATGGGTCATCATCTCAGATAGGCTGTGGTCAGGAGATCGGACAGCTCGCCCAGTTCGCGTCGCAGCCGTGCAAGACGCTCGGGGGTCATGTCACGCGGCTCGGCACAGCTGAACTCGGTCGAGAGCTGCATCAGACGGCGCATCAAGGGCCCCGGACGGGCATGATCCATAGCGTTGGGCATCCTGCGCGCGATGTTCTCCATCCGGCAGATCAGGAAGGCGAGCGCACGCGGATTGTCACCATCGAGTGCGAGCAGGTCCAGCACCGTGTCACGGCTGGTTTCCACGCGGAAGCGCCGCTGATGGGTGATCACGCTGTCACAGACCTCGACCGCCAGATCGAGCCCGCCCTCGGGCGCGTCAGGGGCGGCGTAAAGCTCGAGAAGCGTCGCGGTTGCATCGGCACGTTCAAGCGCCCGCCCGAAGGACAGAAAATGCCATGCGGAGAAGCGATACATATTCTCGTGCACCAGCCCCGAGAAGCCGGTGATCTTGCGCAGGAACACCGACATCGCGCGCGCCGCGTCATCGCCGTTCTTGGTCTTGCCCTGCAGTCGGCGGGCGGTCTCCAGAAGATCGCTCAACGCATTCCAGCCATCGGTCGAGAACCGGTCCCGCACCTTGGCGGCACAGCTGCGCGCCATCTCGAACCGCCCCAGAAGCGTATCGGGGATCGCCTTCTCGAATGTATAGCCCACCGAGGACAGGTAGACGCGCATCAGCCTGAGCCGCGGATCGGCGGCATTGCCGGTGGCGGCAAGGCGCAGGTGATAGGCCCGCAGGAGCCGGATCGCATCCTCCGTGCGCTCGATATAGCGTCCGAGCCAATAGAGGTTATCGGCCGCGCGCGCGGGCAGGATGCCCTGATCGCTGCGCTGGAACCGTCCTGTGGTCTCTGCGGCAAGGCTCTCTTGCGGCACGGGTCGGTCAGACACCACCCAGACATCGGCCACCGATCCGCCGCGCTGCATCGCGAGTGCTGTCGGATCCTCGGACTGGCCGATACGGGCGTAGCCGCCATGCAGGAAGCGCCAGCCGTCTTCGGTGCGTGCGGCAAAGACCCGCACCGTCATCGGGCGCGGGGTGATCCTTGCCTGACCGTCTCCCTGGCGCGACCATGCGGGTGTGGTCGAGAGCGTGACGGCTTCCTGACCCACCAATGCGCGGCCTTCCTCCTCGAGCCACTGGCTGACAGAGCCTTTGGCGCGGCCACGAAACTCCCCGCCGAGCGCGGTTGTGGCGTTCAGGTCGAAGGGCAGATCCACCGCATAGGCCGATCCGATCATCATCCGTTTGACATTGGCTTCGACATAGGAGCGCGCCTCGGGTGCACCGCACCACCATGTGGCGATATTGGGGAGTTTGAGCGGCTCGCCCAGCATCACCTCGCTGATACGCGGCAGGAAGGCCAGCATCGCGCGCATTTCCATGATCCCCGAGCCGAGCGCATTGGCCATGCCCAGATGTCCGCGCCGCACGGCGTCCATCAGACCGGGTGTGCCGATCCGGCTGGTCTCGTCGAGTTCGATCGGATCGGCAAAATCTGAATCGATTCTTCGCCACAGCGATCCGAGCGGTTGCGGCCCCGAGATCGTGCGCACCTTGGCACGGCCATCCTCGACGACGATATCCTCGCCCTCCAGAAGCGGCACCCCAAGATAGCGCGCGATATAGGTATGTTCGTAATAGGCCTCGTTGGAGGGGCCGGGGGTGAGGATCGCGGGGATCGCCTGACGCTGGTCCCGATCCTCGGCCAGCCGCTCGGAGGCACCCAGAAATGCTCCGAAGAACCCTGCAAGCCGGTGGATATAGGCCCGCGGGAACCGCTCGGGGAAGGCACGCCCCGTGGCCATCCGGTTCTCGAGCGCAAAGCCCGCCCCCGACGTGGCCTGCGTCCGGTCCCCCAGCACGAACCACGATCCATCAGGCGAGCGCCCGATCTCGAAGGCCAGAAAATGCAGATAATGCCCGCCCTTGGGTTTGACCCCCACCATCGGGCGCAGGAACTGTTTCGACCCCGCGATCAGCTCGGCCGGCAGATGACCTTGCGCCACCAGATCGGCGGAGCCGTAAAGATCGGCCATCACATGTTCCAGCAGCTCGGCGCGCTGGGTGAGCCCCTCGCAGATATGGTCCCACTCGCTATCATGCAGGATCACCGGGATATGGCTGAGCGGCCAGCTGCGCTCGGTCAGCGGATCGTTGGAATATTGCCGGTAGAACACCCCCGCATCGCGCAGATAGAGATCGGCCCGCTCGAACCGCGCCTCGATTTCCTCGGGGCTCAGCCGCACAAAGCGGTCGATGAAACGCCGCCAGACAGGGCGCATGCGGCCCTGTGCGTCGAAGAGCTCGTCCGCGACCCCCTTTACAGGGCGATAGCCTGCCAGCAGGGCGCTGGCAGGATGCTGCTTTTTCTCGGCCATTGGTCTGCCTTGATAACTTCCGGGCTCAGATCAGCCCGATGGGACGTCGAAGGTCAAGCGTCAAGGGGAATTCGGGATGCGGATGTTCCATCGGCGGCACATAGGCCCCCGGGGTATGCCCGAACGGCTGGAACCGCGCCAGACGCCGCGCCTCCGCCTCATTGGCATTGACAGGGAAGGTGTCGTAGTTGCGCCCGCCCGGATGGGCCACGTTATAGGTACAGCCTCCGATCGCGCGGTTTGACCATGTGTCATAGATGTCGAACACCAAAGGCGCATTGGTAGGCAGGGTCGGATGCAGCGATTCCGGCGGCTTCCACGCCTTGTAGCGCACGCCTGCGACTGAGGTCCCCGAGGTGCCCGTGGGCGTCATCGGCAGGAAGCGCCCGTTGCAGGTGACCTTGTAGCGGTCCTGATGGAGCGAGGTCATCTTGACCTGCATCCGCTCGACCGAGCTGTCGGTATAGCGCACAGTGCCACCGATCGCGCCGGTCTCGCCCAGCACATGCCACGGCTCGAGCGCCTGTTTCAGCTCCAGATGCACGCCCTCGACGGTGATCTGTCCGCAGAAGGGGAAGCGGAACTCCTCCTGCGCCACGAACCATGCCGGATCGAACGCATAGCCATGCTCTTTCAGCTCGGCCAGAAGGCTCAGGAAATCCTCCCAGATGAAATGCGGCAACATGAAGCGGTCATGGAGCACCGTGCCCCAGCGCACCGGACGCCCTTCGACGGGCGCTTTCCAGGCCCGCGCGATGATCGCGCGGATCAGGAGCTGCTGGGCCAGCGACATGCGCGGATGCGGCGGCATCTCGAAGCCGCGGAACTCCACGAGGCCCAGACGGCCTGTCGGGCCATCGGGCGAGTAGAGCTTGTCGATACAGATCTCGGCGCGGTGGGTATTGCCCGTCACGTCGATCAGGATATTGCGCAGCAGGCGGTCGGTCAGCCATGGCGGCACGGCCATGCCCGGCTGGATCTGGTTCAGCGCGATCTCGAGCTCGTAGAGGCTGTCATGGCGGGCCTCGTCGATGCGGGGCGCCTGCGAGGTCGGGCCGATGAACATGCCCGAGAAGAGATAGCTGAGCGAGGGATGGCGCTGCCATGTCAGGATCAGCGATTTCAGAAGGTCGGGGCGGCGCAGGAAGGGGCTGTCATTGGGCGTCTCGCCGCCCACCACCACATGATTGCCGCCGCCCGTGCCGGTATGGCGTCCATCGATCATGAACTTGTCGGCCCCGAGCCGCGAGAGGCGCGCCTCTTCGTAGATCGCCTCGGTGGTGGCCACGCAATCCTCCCAGGAATGGGCAGGGTGGATATTGACCTCGATCACGCCCGGATCGGGGGCCACGCGGATGACGTTGAGACGAGGATCATTCGGGGGGGCATAGCCCTCGATATGGACCTTGAGCCCCAGATTGGCCGCAGCCGCCTCGGCGGCACGCAGCAGGTCGAGATAATCCTCGAGCCAGACCACAGGCGGCATGAACACACATAGCCGCCCGTCGCGCGGCTCCACCGAAAGCGCGGTGCGCACGAAGCCGTCGATCTCGGGCGAGCCCTGCGGTGTGAAGCCTTCCCCCATCGGTTCGGAAGGTATGAAAGAGGCCATCGGCTGGCTCAGCCGCTCGGCCGGTTTCACCGGATCGCGCTTGGGCAGGGGCGGGCGCGGGATCGTCGGGTCGGCGGGGTTGTGATAGGGGTATTGCGCCGCACTCAGATGCGGCAGCGAGGCCAGCGGCAGACGGTAGCCCGCAGGGCTGTCACCGGGAGCCAGAAGCATCGCGCCGCGCCGCAATCGCCAACGCTCCGAACGCCAGCCCGCGCCGCCCGCCTTGGCCTGCCAGCGCTGGACCGGCAGCACGAAGGCAGTGGGCGTGGTCAGGCCACGGTCGAAGACCCGCGCGATGCGGTGGCGCGCCTCGGCATCCTCCAGCTTGGAATTGGCCGGCGTGACGTTCTCGGGGAGCTGCGCCTCGCGCACCAGCCACTCGGCAGGGTCCTCATAGGCGGGAATGACGTAATTCTCGTCCACATTCAGCTGGCTCGCGATTTCCCGCATCAGCTCCTGCGCCTGCAGCGGCGTGGCATCTTGCGATGTGCCCTCGGGGGCGATCAGGTCAGTGTTCGACCAGACCGGCTGCCCGTCATGGCGCCAGTAGAGCGAGAAGGTCCAGCGCGGCAGCGTCTCGCCCGGATACCATTTGCCCTGACCGTAATGCAGGAAGCCACCCGGTGCGAAACGGTCCTGCAGCTTGCGGATCAGCACATCGGCACGGTCGCGTTTCTGTGGCCCCACGGCGGCGGTGTTCCATTCCTCGGACTGGAAATCATCGATGGACACGAATGTCGGCTCGCCGCCCATCGTCAGGCGGACATCGCCCGAGGCCAGATCGCGGTCGACCTGTTTACCCAGATCGTTGAGCGCCTCCCATGCCTCGTCCGAAAACGGCTTGGTAATGCGCGGGTGCTCGGCCACGCGGGTCACCTCCATGTCGAAATCGAATTCGACCTCGGGGGTGCCATCGGCGGTAAAGCCACCGGCGATAGGGGCGGCGGTGCGGTAATGCGGCGTGGCGGCCAGCGGGATATGGCTCTCGCCGGTCATCAGGCCGGAGGTCGGATCAAGCCCGATCCAGCCCGCACCGGGCAGATAGACCTCGACCCATGCATGCAGATCGGTGAAGTCATGCTCGGTCCCCGAGGGGCCATCGAGCGCCTTCACATCGGGTTTGAGCTGGATCAGATAGCCCGAGACAAACCGCGCCGCAAAGCCCAGGCGCCGCAGCACCTGCACCAGAAGCCAGCTGCTGTCACGGCAGGAACCCGATTTAAGCGTCAGCGTCTCCTCGGGCGTCTGCACGCCCGGTTCCAGCCGGATCGTGTAATCGACGAGGTTCGAGACCTGCATATTGAGGCCCACGAGGAAATCGACCGTGCGCTCCTTCTTGCGCGGGATGGTCGCAACGAATTCGTCGAGCGCCTCCGAGCCTTCCTCGGGTTTGCGGTAGACGGCAAGATCTGCGGCATAATCCGACGGATAGTCGAAGGGCCAGTATTCGGCACATTCCTCGACGAAGAAATCGAACGGGTTATAGACCGTCATATCGGCCACCAGATCGACCTCGATCTTGAACTCGCGCACCGGCTCGGGGAAGACAAACCGCGCCAGCCAGTTGCCATAGGGATCCTGCTGGAGGTTCACGAAATGCTCGGCCGGTGTGACTTTCAGCGCATGCGAGATCACCTTGGTGCGCGAGTGCGGCGCCGGTCGCAAACGGATGATCTGCGGGCCAAGCATGACGTCGCGGTCATATTTGTAATGGGTAAGGTGATGAATCGATGCGTAAATCGCCATAGCACGCAGTCCTTGGAAACAGGTTATGCCAAACTAGGCAAGTGCTGGGATCAAGGGCCAGTGTTTTCGACATTCCGGCCAAATTATCGCCGGATACGCTTAAAATTTACGCACTCTACAATAGCGACATGAGGGCGATCCAGCCGAGGATCTCGGAGGCCTGCTGGCTTGCGCCCAGCACATCGCCGGTCTGCCCGCCGATCTGGCGCTTGGCGAGATAGGCCATGGCCGCCCCGCCCAGCACCACGGCCAGCCCGATGAGCGGCGCATAGATGCCCGTCAGCGTCAGCCCCAGCGCGCCATAGACAAGCGCGAGGATCAGGGCGTTTTTCGGAACCCCGGTGGCGGCATGGCCCATCCCGTCGGGGCGGGCCACCGGCATCAGGCTTTGCCAGATGGCGATCTGCGCGCGCGAGGCCATGGCCAGCGCGATCAGCGCCGCTGCCGCCAGATGGGCGCCTTGGGCATAAAGCGTCGCGATACCGCAGGCGCGCAGGCCATAGGCCAGGATCAGCGCGGTTACCCCGTAGCTGCCGATCCGGCTGTCGCGCATGATATCGAGCTTTTTCTCACGCTCGCGACCACCGCCGAACCCGTCCGCCAGATCGGCCAGCCCGTCCTCATGGAGCGCGCCCGTCAGGAAGGTCAGCGTGACAAGGCACAGGAGGGCCGCCGCAAAGGGCGGCAGCCCCAGAAGGGCCGAGAGCCCCAGCGCCAGCGCTCCTCCCGTGCCGATCAGCAGACCCGCGATCGGATAGGCCCAGACCGTCTGGCCGAGATTGATCTTATCCTCCGGCAACCGGCCTGCAGGCAGGCGCGAGAGCAGGATGACGGCAAGCTGCAATTCGGCCAGACGGGCGCGGATCATTGGGCGGCATCCATGGTCGTGTCATCCTCGTGCGCTTCATCGACACCTGCCTCCGAGAAGGTCGCCATGCCGTTATGGCATTCGAGCGCCGAGCGCAGGATGCCGAGTGCAAGGGCCGCGCCGGTGCCTTCGCCCAATCGCATGTCGAAACCGAGGATCGGATCCTTTCCAAGGTGGCCAAGGATCTTCCGATGGCCGGGCTCGGCGCTGACATGGCCGACGAGGCAGTGCTCCAGAAGCCGCGCATCGACCCCGAAGAGGGGGGCGGCCGAGGCCGTGCAGATGAATCCGTCAAGGAGCACCGGAATCCGGTAGAGCCGTGCGGCCAGCACCGCGCCGCAGATCGCAGCCTGCTCGCGCCCGCCAAGGGCGGCAAGCGTTTGCGCCGCGCTCAGGCCCTGATGGCGTTCGAGGCCACGTTCGATAGCCGAGATCTTGCGCGCGACCCCCGCATCGTCCGACCCCGTGCCACGCCCGACCCAATCAGCCACATCGCCCCCGAAGAGCGCCGAAGCCAGTGCCGCCGCAATGGTGGAATTGCCAATACCCATCTCGCCCAATATCAGCACATCCGCCTTTGGGTTCACGGATGCCGCACCGCGATTGAGCGCCTCGAGCGTCTCGGCCTCGTCCATCGCGGGGCCTTGCGTGAAATCACGCGTGGGGCGGTCGAGATCGATGGCGACGGCCGACAACTCGGCCCCGTTCGCGCGGCAGAGCTGGTTGATCGCAGCGCCGCCATGTTCGTAATTGGCCACCATCTGCGCGGTGACCGATTGCGGGAACGGGTTTACCCCTTGCGCGCAGATCCCGTGGTTTCCTGCAAACACAATCGCCTGTGCCTTGCCGATGCGGGGCCTGTCGGTGACCCGCCAGCCTGCCATGAAGACCGCCAGATCCTCCAGCCGCCCCAAGGATCCCGGCGGCTTGGTGAGCTGGCCCTGCCGCGTGCGCGCCGCCTCGGCGGCCTCGTTGTCGAACGCGGGCAGTCTGTCGGCGAGACCGTCGAGCTGGGACAGGGTGGAAAGCGGAAAGAGGCTCATTGTGGTTTGACCTTTAGTGCATAGCCGCAGGTGACGAGATGGACCTCATCCGCCACGGCGGCTATTTTCTGGTTAAGCTGTCCTTGCGCGTCGCGGAAGCGGCGCGCAAGAGCGTTTTCAGGAACGATTCCCATTCCGACCTCGTTGGTGACGAAAATAACCGGCGCGTCGAGCTGTGGCAAACAGCCGATAAGGGCCTCTGCCTCCGCCTCGATATCGCGGTTCTCCATCATCAGGTTGGTCAGCCACATCGTCAGGCAGTCGACAAGACGCGGCGCGCCCCCGTCGGTATCCCTAAGAGCGCCGACGAGATCGAGCGGCGCCTCGATATCGCGCCAGCCCGTAAGACGACGGGCGCGGTGTTCCTCGACCCGCGCCTGTGTCTCGGCATCCCAAATCCGTGCCGTGGCAATATAGATCGCGGGAGAGCCGAGGCTCAGGGCCTGGTTCTCCGCGAGGCGAGACTTGCCTGAACGCGCGCCGCCGGTCATTAGAATGATCTTGCTCATCGGGCGATGAGAAAGCAGAAACGGGCTGGAAAGCAAAGAGGTAGTTTATGTCGATCACGCAGCCGTCAGCGCTCCCGCCGCCCGAGGACGGTCCGCAATGCGAGCTGGTGCTGATCCGCCATGCCCCCGTTATAGGCGATGGGTGTGTCTATGGACGCCGCGATCTCGGCGCAGATCTCGCGGACCGGACGGCCTTGGCGCGGGTGGCGGAGGCGGTGCCAGAGCCTGCGCGCATCGTGGCAAGTCCCGCGCTGCGCTGTGTCCAGACCGCGCGCGCGCTCTGGCCCGATCTGCCGATCGGGACCGAGCCGGATTTCTGGGAACAGGATCTCGGGGAATGGGAGGGCCGTCCCTATGCCGAACTGCCCGATCTGGGGCCGCTACCGCTCGAGGTGCTGGCCGCGCACCGACCACCCGGGGGCGAGAGTTTTCTCGATCTCTGCGCACGGGTGCCGCGTGGTCTTGCGCCGCTGTCGGGGCGGGTGACGGTGCTCGCCCATGCCGGAACCATCCGCGCCGTGCTGGGGCTGGCCCTGGAGGTGCCCGCTGCGGGGCTGCGCTTCGAGATCGCGCCGCTATCGCTCACGCGGGTGAGTTTCCTGTCCGGGGGCGCGGTGATCCACGAGGTCAACCGATGCGTCTGACCCGTAGCACGCGCCTGCGGGTGGCCGGACATTTCGGCGAGTTCCTGCAGGGACGGATCGGCAGCACGGGGCCGGTTGCGCTGGTCTCGGTGCCCTGTCCGGTGCTGGGCGTCACGCTCGATGTCAAAGCCGCACCCACAGGCTATGTGCATGACCCGCAACGCCTTCTGCCTGCGGGAGCACTGGCGCAGATCCAGCGGATGCTGCGGCGCCCCTTGCGCGGAGCGG
Source organism: Thioclava kandeliae (assembly GCF_040297545.1). NCBI lineage: Bacteria > Pseudomonadati > Pseudomonadota > Alphaproteobacteria > Rhodobacterales > Paracoccaceae > Thioclava > Thioclava kandeliae. The sequence goes on along the minus strand of NZ_JAYWLC010000004.1, from coordinate 85,839 downwards.
TCCGGCTCGGCGCCTCAATGGTGGCGGGGGCGGGTTGTGGCGCCTCGACCGCCGCGCTGACGGCGCTGATCCGCCATATGGCGCCCGCGCTGCCCGCGTCGCAGATCATGCGGCTCTGCTGGAAGATCGAGGGCGCAAGCGATCCGCTGGCCCATGCCTATCCGGACTGCCATCTCTGGGCCTCGCGTCAGGGAGAAAGCCTCGGCGTCCTGCCCGCGCCGCCGCCAATGCGCCTGATCGGCGGGCTCTGGGGTGCGCCCGAACCCACCCGTCCGCAAGATCAGCACTTTGCCGATATTTCGGATCTTCTGCCAGCCTGGCGGGCGGCCTGCCTGCGCGGCGATCTGGCACAGGTGGCTGCACTGGCGGCCCAGAGCGCCGCGCGCACGACCGCTCTGCGGGGGCCCGCGGCCGATCCCACATCAGGGCTCGCATGCGAGGTGGGGGCCTTGGGCTATCTGCGCGCCCATACGGGATCGGCACGGGCGCTGGTCCTGCCACTTTCGGCGTCGCGCCAACAGTGCGATGCAATCCGTGACAGGCTGCGCGCGGCAGGCTATGGGCGGGTGGTGGAATTCACGCTCGGCCAGCGGAGGGGATCATGACCGGAGCACTCATCATGCTGATCGGTTTCGGGATCGATGCGGTCCTTGGATGGCCCGCAGCCGTATTCCGGCGCATCGGCCATCCGGTGACATGGCTGGGGGCCTTGATCCATGCGCTGGAGGGGCGCCTCAATCGCGCGCATTGGTCCAATAACGGGCGGTTATGGGGCGGGGTTGCGACCACGCTCTGCGCGATTTTCTTGCCCGTGATGCTCGCCATCACCATCACATGGCTTGCGCCCGCGAACTGGCTCGGGACGCTGATCCTGTCGCTTTGTGCTTGGCCGCTGATTGCCGCGCGCTCGATGTATAGCCACGTGGCCGCCGTTGCCCGCCCGCTTGCTGCGGGCGATGTGCCGCAGGCCCGCGTGGCGGTGTCGATGATCGTCGGGCGCGATCCGGCCCGGCTGGATGAGGCCGGGGTGGCGCGTGCGGCGCTCGAAAGCCTTGCCGAGAACAGTTCGGACGGGATCATCGCGCCGCTCTTCTGGGGGGCGCTTCTGGGGCTGCCGGGGATTGCGGCTTACAAGGCCATCAACACGCTCGATTCCATGATCGGCCATCGCAATGACCGCTATGAATGGTTCGGCAAATTCGCGGCCCGTCTGGATGATGGGGTGAACCTGATCCCCGCGCGCCTGACTGGGCTGATCTTTGCGCTGGTCTCCGCGCCTGTGCGGGCGCTCAAGGTGATGGCGCAGGATGCGGGCAAACACCGCTCGCCCAATGCCGGCTGGCCCGAGGCGGCCTTGGCGGCGGGTTTGAGCGTGCGCCTGTCGGGGCCGCGGGTCTATGGTGACCATGTGGCGCATGAACCCTATGTCAACGAAGGCGCCCCCGATCCGCGCCCGCAGGATCTGGCGCGCGGGCTCTCCCTCTATCTCAGGGCGATGGGGCTTGCGGCCCTGTGTCTTGCCCTTCTGTCCTGTCTCTGAAAAGGCCCCGATATGCGTGATCACGGCGGAAATCTCGATTGGGCCATGGCCGAATATGGCCGGACGGGCGGGCAGGGCGAGTGGGTCGACCTCTCCACAGGGATCAACCGCGTGCCCTATCCCGTGGGTACGCTCCCGCCCGCGGCCTATACCGACCTGCCCACCGGCGCGTCCATGGCGGCGCTGCTGGCCGTGGCGCGCCAGAGCTACGGCATGACCGGTGGGGGGATTGCCGCGCTGGCCGGTGCACAGGCGGCCATCCAGATGCTGCCGATGCTGCTGGACGGCCCGCGCAAGGCCCGCGTCCTCTCACCCACCTATAACGAGCATGCCGCGTGCCTGCGTCAGGCGGGCTGGCAGGTCGAGGAGGTCCGTCACCTTCACGATCTGGAGGGCGCGCGGCTGGCCGTGGTGGTCAATCCCAACAATCCCGACGGGCAATGCCACAGCCCCGAGGTACTGATGGCCTTGCGCGGTAGGGTCGGCACGCTGGTGGTCGATGAAAGCTTCGCCGATCCGCGTCCCGATCTGTCGCTTGCGGGGCAGGTTGGAGAGGAGGATCTCTTCGTGCTGCGCTCGTTCGGCAAGTTCTACGGGCTGGCGGGGCTACGGCTTGGCTTTGCACTGGGGGCCGAAGCCCGGATCGCGCGGCTGCGCGAGATGGCAGGCCCTTGGCCTGTCTGCGGTGCGGGGCTTGCCATCGGCACCAGAGCGCTGGCAGATCGCGACTGGCAGAGCACCACAATCGCGCGGCTGGTTCAGGACATGGGCCGTATGGACGCGCTGGCCGCGCAGGCAGGCTGGGACCTTATGGGCGGGACAGAGCTTTTCCGGCTTTACGCGACCCCCGATGCGGTTCGGGCGCAGTCTCGACTGGCCCGCGCCCATATCTGGAGCCGCATCTTCCCTTGGCATCCGCGCTGGATCCGCCTCGGCCTTCCCGGCAACGAGACAGAATGGGCGCGCCTTGCGCATGCACTAACGGGCAAGGCCGAGTAAGCCGTCCACATCCAGATGCGCCTCCAGATGGGCGGCCAAGGCGTCGAGCGTGGCTTCCACCAGGGCTCCATGCGCAATATTGCCCGACCGCGCTCCGAGCGTGCCCAGCCATGCCGCACGGAACCCGTCCTCACCGAACATCCCGTGCAGATAGCTGCCCATGATCCGGCCATCGGGCGAGATTGCCCCTTCGGGCACGCCCGCGATCATCGCAAAGGGCCTTGCACGATCAGGCCCGTCACTACGCCCGATATGGATCTCGTAGCCCGAGAATCCGCATCCCGTCGGTGCATGGAGGGCCTCCACCCGTGTCAGGCGCTTGTCCTCTACCATCACCGTTTCGATATCGAGAAACCCCAGACCGGGATCGCTGCCCGCAGGCCCTTCAAGCCCGTGCGGATCATGCACGACACGCCCCAGCATCTGGTAGCCACCGCAGATCCCGAGGATCCGCCCGCCACGCCGCACATGCGCCTGCAAGTCCACTTCCCAGCCCTGCGCGCGCAAAAAGGCCAGATCGCCACGGGTGGATTTGGAACCGGGAATGATCACTAGATCGGTATCACCGGGCAGGGGCTGGCCCGCCCGCAAAATGCTCAGCGACACATGCGGCTCCTGCATCAGCGGATCGAGATCGTCGAAATTGGCAATCCGCGAAAGCCCCAGACAGGCCACCCTGAGCCCCGAGCCACCCGAGGCATTCGGCAAATCCAGCGCATCCTCGGCCGGCAGACGGCCAGCCTCCGCAAACCACGGCAAAACGCCAAAACCGCGCCAGCCCGTGCGCGTCTCGATCATTCGGTAACCCTCGTCAAACAGCCGCGGATCGCCACGGAACTTGTTGATGAGAAATCCTGCGATCCGCGCGCGGTCGCCCGCGCCGAGCACGGCCTGCGTCCCCACGATCTGTGCGATCACCCCGCCACGATCGATATCTCCGGCCAGCACCACCGGCACATCGGCCGCGCAGGCAAAGCCCATATTGGCAATGTCATTCTTGCGCAGGTTTACCTCGGCAGGACTACCCGCCCCCTCGACGATGACCAGATCATGCGCGGCCTTAAGGCGCGCGAAACTCTCTAGAACCGGCGCCATCAGGGACGGTTTTAACGCGGCATAATCGCGCGCCTTCACGGTCGCCCGCCGCTTGCCCTGCACGATCACCTGCGATCCGGTCTCGCTCTCGGGCTTGAGCAGGATCGGGTTCATATCGACCACAGGCTCCACTCCGCAGGCCATCGCCTGCAAGGCCTGCGCCCGCCCGATCTCGCCACCATCCACGGTAACGGCGGCATTGTTGGACATGTTCTGCGGCTTGAAGGGCGCAACGCTCAGCCCGCGCAGCCGCGCCGCCCGACACAAGCCCGCAACCAGCATGGATTTTCCCACATTCGAGCCCGCGCCCTGGATCATCAGCGCCTTCATGATGCCATACAGTCCATGGGGAAGGGCCGAGGCACCGCATCTCGACCGTGCCATTGGCAGCTGGCTGCGGGAGATGCGGTGCGCCCACCTTCTGCCACCATCGGGACCCTGCCGAGTGAGGCAGCACCTTTATCGCGCAACATCGTTAATTTTGCCTTGTTTTCCATTGTCCGAAAATATCCCGGGGGTGAATTGCGCCCGAAGGCGCAAGAGGGGGCAGAGCCCCCTTTTCAGAACTCGACGCCCCTCTGGCCCTTGATGCCTGCGCGGAACGGGTGTTTCACCAGCGTCATCTCGGTCACCAGATCGGCCAGCTCGATCAGCGGCTCCTTGGCATTGCGCCCCGTCAGCGCCACATGGGTCATGGCGGGCTTCTCGTCGCGCAGGAACGCCACCACCTCGTCGATATCGAGATAGTCATAGCGCAGAGCGATATTGATCTCGTCAAGCAGCACGAAGCGGATCTCGGGGTCGCGGATCAGCTCCTTGGCCTTTTCCCAGCCACGCTTGGCCATCGCCACATCCCGCGCGCGGTCCTGTGTCTCCCAGGTAAAGCCTTCGCCCATCGCATGGAACTGGCACAGACCGGAGAAGTGCTCCTCGATCAGACGCCGCTCGCCGGTATCCCACGCGCCCTTGATGAACTGAACCACCGCACAGGGCATCTCATGGGCGATACAACGCAGGATCATCCCGAACCCTGCCGAGGATTTCCCCTTGCCAGCGCCGGTATTGACGATGATCAGGCCCTTCTCGCCCTCTTTCGTCGCCATGATCTTGTCGCGCGCGGCCTTTTTCTTGGCCATCTTCATCGCGTGGCGGTCCTCGGTGGCGGCGTCCTGATCCGGCATTCCTTCGGGGGCGGTCTCGCTCATGGGGGATCTCCTTCCTTGACAAAGCGCGGGCTTGCGCGTCTTTTAAGCGCGCACACAGGTTCCTGTTTATGACAGGTGAAAAGGGAATGCGATAGGGGACGGGATCCTCAAGCGCAGCCGCCCCCGCGACCGTGACCGAAGAGGTGGCAGGCCACTGGACAGATCCGGACCACCGGATCCCTCCGGGAAGGCGTCATCGGCAGGCAAGGCCCTACAGCCCGCCTGACTTCGCAAGCCGGGAGACCTGCCTGTGGCGAAAGACAAGGACGGGCGATCGGGGTGTGTCGCAGCGGGAAGAGGGTCAGAACCTTGTGGTTCCGGCGTTCGACCTTTGCTATGCGCAGCCCGAAGAGGGAGAGCATATGAGCAATGTAACGGTCACGATCTGCACCACCTGCCGCCGCACGGGCGATGACACGAGCCCGCGTCCGGGTGCGCGGCTGCGCGATGCGGTGGCGCAAGCCTGCATTGACGGTGTGAAGGTCAGGGGGGTCGAATGCCTCTCCGCCTGTTCGCGCTCCTGCTCGATGGTGCTGTCGGGCGGGCCGGACCGCTGGAGCTATATCTATGGCGATCTCGACCCCGCCACCCATCTCGATGACATTCTGGCGGGCATCCGCGCCTATGGCGAGACCGCCGATGGTCTGGTGCCGTGGCGCGCGCGTCCCGTTGTCTTCCGTAAACAATCCATCGCGCGTATACCGCCGCAAAACGATCCGCAGGAGTGATCCATGAGCAATCTCGCAAAAGTGCCGGTGACCATCGTCACAGGGTTTCTGGGGGCGGGCAAGACCACGCTGATCCGTCACCTGATGCAAAACCCGCAGGGCAAGCGTCTGGCCGTTCTGGTCAATGAGTTCGGGACCGCGGGTGTGGATGGCGATATCCTCAAATCCTGCGCCGACGAGAACTGCCCCGAGGACAATATTCTGGAACTGGCCAATGGCTGCATCTGCTGCACTGTGGCCGATGAGTTCATCCCGACCATCGAGCGTCTTCTGGCGCTGCCCGAGATGCCCGATCACATCCTGATCGAGACCTCGGGTCTGGCGCTGCCCAAACCGCTTCTGAAGGCATTCGAATGGCCCGCGATCCGCTCGCGGATCACCGTCGATGGTGTGGTGGCGCTGGCCGATGCCGAGGCTGTGGCTTCGGGTCAGTTTGCCCCCGATCTCGCGGCGGTCGATGCACAACGCACCGCCGACCCCTCGCTTGAGCACGAGACGCCGCTCTCCGAGGTCTTCGAGGACCAGATCGCCTGCGCCGATATCGTGCTTCTGTCGAAGGCCGATCTTGCGGGCGAGGAGGGTCTGGCCCGCGCCCGCGCCGTGATCGAGGCCGAGGCGCCGCGCAAGCTGCCGATCCTGCCGATGTCCGAAGGCGTCATCGATCCGCAGGTGATCCTGGGGCTCAATGCGGCCGCCGAGGATGATCTCGAGGCGCGCCCCTCCCATCATGATGGCCATTTCGACCACGAGCATGACGATTTCGATACGATCGTCGTGGACTTGGGCGAGATCGAGGATGTTGCCGCGCTCGAGGCGCGGATGGTCGCCATGGCGGGCGATTTCAATATCCTGCGGATGAAGGGCTATCTGGCGGTCAAGGGCAAGCCGATGCGCTATCTGGTGCAGGCCGTGGGCACGCGCCTGCGCGGCCAGTTCGACCAGCCTTGGGGGGCACGCCCGCGCGCCTCACAGCTGGTGGTGATTGCCGAGCATGACCATATCGACCGCGCCTCCATCGAGGCGGCGCTGGGTCTGGCGGTGGCCTGACCGATGCATGTGGTCTTTCGCGAAACGCATGGGCTGGACCAGTCGGACCAGCCGCAGGATCTGGGACAGAGCCCTGCCGATCTTGTTGTGCTGTCCTTCAGTGACAGCGACCTCGGTGCGTTCGCGGCGGGCTGGAAACGGGCAGGGACGCTGCCGAGCCTGCGCCTTGCCAATCTGGTGGCGCTGAAACATCCGCTCTCGGTCGATACCTATCTCGACCAGACCCTGCGCCATGCCAAGGGAATTCTGGTGCGGATCATCGGTGGCGAGAGCTACTGGCCCTATGGGCTGGCCTCGCTACAGGATCTGGCGCGGCGACAGGGTATCGCTCTGGCCGTGCTGCCCGCCGACGGGCGCGAGGATGCCCGCCTCGATGCGCTCTCCACGCTGCCGGTCTCCACGTTGCGGCGCCTTCAGGCGCTATGTGATGCGGGGGGCGCGGTGGCAGCCCAAGCCGCACTTGCACAGCTCTCGCTTGCAGCGGGGCTCTATGCGGGGCCGGTTTCTGGGGTGAAATCGGTGCCCGATTGCGGGTTCTACCTGCCACAGACAGGGATCGTGGCGGCGCCGGAGGCGGGAGAGGATATCGCTCTGGTCACCTTCTACCGCTCCTATCTGACCGCGGCCGATACCGCGCCCGTGGATGCGATGATCGAGGCGTTGCGGGCGCGTGGTCTGAACGCCTATGGCGTGTTTGCTCCCTCTCTGAAGGCACAGGGCGTGCCGGATTGGCTGCGGCGCGAGATTGCGCGGCTCAAACCGGTTACAGTGGTCAATGCCACCGCGTTCTCGGCGCAAGGCGCCGAGGGTGGCTCGCCCTTGGATGCGGCAGGTGTGCCGGTGGTGCAGGTTGCACTCACGACTGCGCGCAGGCGCGATTGGGCAGGTTCCGAGCGCGGGCTTGCGCCCTCCGATCTGGCGATGCATGTCGTATTACCGGAAGTCGATGGCCGGATCTTTGGTGGTGTGATCTCGTTCAAATCTCCCTCGCAACGCGACCCCGATTTGCAATATTCGCGCTTCATTCATCGGCCCGATCCGGGCCGCGTGGCGCAGGTGGCCGATCGGGTCATGGCGCTGTGCCGCTTGGCGCGCCCTGCGGCAGAGAAACGATTGGCCTTCGTGCTCTCGACCTATCCGGGCAAGAGTTACCAGATCGCCCATGCAGTGGGGCTTGATGCGCTGGCCTCGGTGGAGGGGCTTGTCGCGGCGCTGCAGGCCGAAGGGTATCCCCTGACCAAGGTCAGCGACCTTGGCGCGGTGCTGCAGCATGCAACGCTTGACTGGCCCATTGACGACTACCGCTTGGCTCTGGCCGATCTGCCCGATAGGTTGCGTGATGACCTTCACGAGGCTTGGGGTGCGCCCGAGGAGGATCCGCTCTATCGCGATGGGGTCTTCCGGTTTCCCGCCATCCAAAGCGGTTCGGGTCTTGTTGCGCTACAGCCGGAGCGGGCGGATCGTGCACGCCGCGATGCCGATTACCATGACCTCTCGCGCGTGCCGCGCCATGGCTATGTGGCCTTCTACCTCTGGCTCCAGCGTCAGGCGGATGCGCTGATCCATATGGGGGCGCATGGCACAATGGAATGGCTACCGGGGAAATCGGTCGCTTTGTCGGAAACCTGCTGGCCCGAAGTGCTGACCGGTTCCCTGCCGGTGATCTATCCGTTTATCGTCAATGATCCGGGCGAGGCCGCGCAGGCCAAGCGCAGGATTGCAGCGCAGACCATCGGCCATGTGCCCCCGCCCTTGGCCCAAGGGCGGATGCCCGACACTCTTATCCGCCTCGAGGCATTGATGGATGAGTATTCCACCGCTGACGGGCTCGATCCCGCGCGGCGTGACCGGCTGATCGCCGATATCCGCGCCGAGGCGCAGGGACGGGGCGTCGAGGAGGACCTGGGGATCGAGGCTGCGGCCTCGCCCGCCGAGGCGATCACGCGGCTGGATGCTTTTGTCTGCGATATCAAGGAGAGCCAATATGCCGAAGGGCTTCATGTCTTTGGCACCGGCAGATACGGCGCGGATGAAACGCAAGGTGTGATCCGCGCGCTTGCGGGGCAGTTCGTGGCTCCCGGCCCGTCGGGCAGCCCGCATCGGGGGCGCTCGGATGTGCTGCCAACAGGGCGCAACCTCTTTACCACCGATCCGCGCTCTGTGCCCTCGCGCGCGGCCTATGCCCAGGGCGTGAAACTGGCCGAGGAGCTGGTGCGGCGCCATCTTCAGGATCATGGCGATTGGCCGAAAGGTCTGGTGGTCGATCTCTGGGGATCGGCCACGATGCGCACAGCGGGCGAGGAATTCGCCATGGCGCTGCATCTGGCAGGTGTCAAACCGGTTTGGGATGCGGGTTCCGAGCGGGTTTCGGGGGTCGAGATCCTGCCGCTGGCGTTGTTGAACCGTCCCCGGATCGATCTGACACTGCGGGTTTCGGGGCTTTTCCGCGACGTCTTCCCGGGGCTTGCGCAGATGTTCGAACTGGCCTGCGAGGCTTTAGCCCAGCGCGACGAAACGCCCGAGGACAATCCCTATCTGGCAAGGTCTCCCCGCGTCTTTGGTCCGAAGCCCGGTCTTTACGGGCTGAATATGGGCGGTGCGCTCGAGGATTACACCGAAGAAGGCCGCGCTTTGGCGGGTGAGGCATGGCTCGATGCCTCATCGCATGCGATCGATGCGCAGGGCAATGTCACGCCCGCACGCGCGGCGCTGGAGCAACGTCTGGCGGGGGCAGACAGCTTCGTTCATCTGCAGGACCTGCCAGAAACCGATCTTCTGGTGGCCTCCGATTATGCCGCCCATGAGGCCGGATTTGCTGCGGCGCTGGCGCGTCTGGGGCGGCCTGCGCCTAAATCCTATCATCTGGATGCAACGCGCCCCGACCAGCCGCGTGCACGGGCACTGACCGAGGAGATCGCGCGTGTTGTGCGCGCCCGCGCAGCCAATCCCGACTGGGCCGACAGCATGATGCGTCACGGCTTTCGTGGCGGGGCGGAGATCGCGGCGACGCTTGACCATCTCGCGGCTTTTGCCCATCTGTCGCGCGCGGTACCCGACCATCTGTTCGACCTCTATTTCGAAGCCACGCTTGGCCGCGCGGATCTGGTCGAATTTCTCGGCCGCGAGAATCCGCAGGCTTTAAGGGCGCTCTGGGACCGTTTCAAGGCCCTTGCCGCGGCGGGGCTCTGGACGAGCCGGCGCAATTCCATACAGAATGCTCTGGCCGGTTCGAATTCCGGAGAGGTTTTTTCGGGAATGCAGGAATGGCAGTAAGCACCGCCTGGTATCGCAGCAAGGCAAAGATCTCACAGGCCGATCCGCAGATCCGTGGCTGGTGCCCGGGCGCGCGCCGTCCGATGATGTCGGGCGATGGTCTGGTTGTGCGGGTGCGCCCGTGGTATGGGCGTCTGACCAAGGGACAGGCAGGCGCGCTGGCGGGGATTTCCGCGCAGTTCGGCAACGGGTTGATCGACCTCTCCTCACGCGGCAATCTGCAGCTTCGCGGCATTCGACGCGAAGATCATGACGCGCTGCTGATGGCGCTGGCCACGCTCGGTCTGCTCGATGCCTCCGTCGCCGGAGAGACGCGGCGTAATGTGATTACGCAGCCGTTCTGGCAGATGGGCGATCTGACCCAACGGCTGGGCGATGATCTGAGCGCGGTCCTCTCGCGAGAGGACGGGCCGGAGCTGCCTGCCAAATTCGGCTTTGCGGTGGATTGTGGCCCCGTGCCGCTTCTGCAGGGAAGCTCTGCCGATATCCGCATCGAACGGACGCAGGATGCGCTGATCATCCGCGCTGATGGCGCCGAGCGTGGGCGCGCAGTCAGGCCCGAAGATGCGGTTGCGGCGGCACTCGAGATGGCACAATGGTTTCAGGACACTGGCGGCATTACAGATGGGCGTGGACGTATGGCGCGCCATCTGGAGGCGGGGGCCACGCTGCCTGCGGCATGGCGCACCCATGCCATGCACAGAGGCCTGCCTCCGCCGGCGCCCGGGATCTATGACGAGGGAGCGCTGTTTGGTGTGGGCTTCGGGCAGATCCATGCCGAGGAACTGGCCGAGATCGCCAGTATGGGCAAGCTTCGCCTGACCCCATGGCGGATGATCCTGATCGAGGGCGCGCGGGTCTTTCCCGAAGTTGCAGGGGCGGTCACCGTCCCCGATGATCCGCGGCTGCGGATTTCGGTCTGCACGGGCGCGCCCGGTTGTCCGCAAGGGGCGCAGCCGACCCGTGCGCTGGCGCGCCGGATCGCCCGTCAGGGACTGCCGGAGGGGCAGGCGCTTCATATCTCGGGCTGTGCCAAGGGATGTGCGCATGCCGGGGCTTGCGATCTGGTAGCGGTGGCGTCAAAGGAAGGCTGGGCATTTGGGCGCGACCAGCGTGCCCGCGACCTTACGCAAGGCACGCTCGACGAGCGCGCGCTGAGAGAAAAAATCAAGACGGGCCAGAAGTGAACTGGCACGAGGACGGGCACGGGGGACGACATGCCACATAGCTATGAAACCGACGGCGCGAAGATCTATGCCGAGAGTTTCGCCACGATCCGTGCCGAGGCAGATCTGGCGCGGTTCGATGCGGAGGAAGAACCGGTCGTGGTGCGGATGATCCATGCCGCCGGTCTGGTGGGGCTCGAACGCGATGTGGAATTTTCCACCGGAATGGCGAAGGCGGCGCGTGCTGCGCTGCAGGCGGGCGCGCCTGTCCTGTGTGATGCGCGGATGGTCTCCGAAGGGATCACCCGCGCGCGGCTTCCGGCACAGAACGAGGTGATCTGCACGCTGCATGCGCCCGATATCGTCGAGCGCGCGAAAGCGATGGGCAATACCCGCTCGGCGGCAGCCCTCGAGCTGTGGCGTCCGTATCTGGAGGGGGCTGTTGTGGCCATCGGTAATGCGCCGACCGCGCTCTTCCATCTGCTGAACATGCTTGAAGACCCCGATTGCCCGCGTCCTGCGGCAATTATCGGCTGTCCGGTGGGTTTTGTGGGCGCGGCCGAGTCGAAAGCCGCGCTGATGGAGGACCAGCCTGTGCCCTCTCTCATCGTGCGCGGTCGTCTGGGCGGCTCGGCGATCACGGTGGCCGCCGTAAACGCGCTTGCCAGCCGGAAGGAATAAGATGGGACGGCTCATCTGTGTGGGGCTCGGCCCCGGTGATCCCGATCTGATGTCGGTAAAGGCGCATCGGCTGGTGTCGGGCGCGCGTCATGTGGCCTTCTTCCGCAAGAAGGGCCGGATGGGGCAGGCACGCCGTATCGTCGATGGGATGCTCTTGCCGGAGGCCGTCGAATATCCGATGGATTATCCTGTCACCACCGAGATTCCCTTCACCGATCCCGAATATAACCGTCTTCTTTCGGCCTTCTATGACGGTTGGGCGGAGCGGCTTGCTGCGCTTTGTGTCATGCAAGATGTGATCGTGCTCTGCGAGGGTGACCCCTTCTTCTACGGCTCCTTCATGCATCTTTATACCCGCCTCAAGGACCGGATTGCGGTCGAGGTGGTGCCGGGGATTACCGGCATGTCGGGCTGCTGGACGGCCACGGGACTGCCTGTGACATGGGGCGATGATGTGCTGACGGTTGCTATGGCGACACTCCCCGAAGAGGACCTGACCGCGCGGATCGGTCAGACCGATGCGCTGGTCGTCATGAAGATCGGGCGCAACCTGCCCAAGCTGGCCCGCGCCTTGCAGGCCGCCGGAAAATATGACGATGCGTGGCTTGTGACCCATGGCACGATGGCAAACCAGACCGTGCAGAAACTCTCCGAGATCAGCGGCGAGGTGCCTTATTTCTCGATCGTGGTCGTGCATGGTCAGGGGCGCAGGCCATGAGCGGGCGTCCCTCTGGCTGGGTGCAGGTAGCAGGGCTCGGCCCCGGTGACGAGGCTCTGGTGACGCCGCAGGTGCAGGCCGCCTTGGCCGAGGCCACCGATATCATCGGTTATATCCCTTATGTCCGCCGCGTGCCGGACCGCGCGGGCCTGACCAAGCATGAAAGCGATAACCGCGTCGAGCTGGAGCGCGCGACCCATGCGCTCTCGCTTGCGGCACGGGGTGCGCGGGTGGTGGTCGTCTCCTCGGGGGATCCGGGGGTGTTTGCGATGGCCTCGGCGCTCTTCGAGGCGCTGGAGGCAGGGCCGGTTGGCTGGCGTGATCTCGATATCCGCATCCTGCCGGGGATCACCGCGATGCTGGCAGCCTCCGCCCGGATCGGTGCGCCGATGGGCCATGATTTCTGCGCCATCAATCTGTCGGACAATCTCAAACCCTGGACGGTCATCGAGACGCGGCTGAGGCTGGCCGCGCGGGCGGGGTTCTCGATGGGGTTCTATAATCCGCGCTCGGCCTCGCGCCCGCACCAGTTCGGGCAGGCTTTGGCGATCTTGCGCGAGGAACTGCCGGCCTCCGTGCCGGTTTCATTCGCACGCAATGTCTCGCGTCCCGACGAACGGATCGTGACGGTGCCATTGGGGCAGGCGCAAGCCGAGATGGCGGATATGCGCACCGTGGTAATCGTGGGCACCGCCGAGACCCGTCAGGTCGGGCGGTTCTACTATACCCCGCGCTCGCTGGCACAGGAGCGTTAGAGCCCGTGTCCGAGCCAGCCCATCACATCCTCTGCCGCGTGGAAGACCAGCCGTGCCCCCGTTTCGGGGCGCTCGATCATGAGGACGGGCAGGCCGAGGCGCCGCGCGGCATCGATCTTGGCGCGCGCGCCCGTGCCTCCGGCATTCTTGGCCACCACCAGATCGATCCGGTGCTCCTGCAGCAGCGCCAGATCCTCATCCTCGAGAAACGGTCCCCGCGCCAGCACCACGCGGCAATCGGGCACAGGCAGCGGCAGGGTTGGGGGATCGACCAGCCGGAGCAGGTAATGGTGCTGCGGGACGGCGCCGAAAAGCCCGATATGCTGGCGACCGATGGCAAGAAACACGCGTTTTGCCTCGATGGGCAGGGCACTGGCGGCGGCCTCCATATCGGGCACAGAGGTCCAGCGGTCACCGGTTTGCGCAACCCATGGCAGCCGCTCGAACCCGCACAGCGCCACGCCTTGCGCGCGACAGGCCGCAATCGCGTTGCGGCTCATCTGCGCGGCAAAGGGATGGGTCGCATCGATCACATGGGTGATTGCCTCGCGCGCCATATAGGCCCGCAGCCCGTCAACCCCGCCAAAGCCCCCGACCCGCAGGGGAAGCGGCTGGGCCACTGGCGATTGCGTGCGCCCCGCATAGGAATAGACCGCCCAGAGCCCTGCGCGCGCCAGAATGCGGGCCATTTCGGCGGCTTCGGATGTGCCTCCGAGCAAAAGGATACGCGGCATGGATAGGCCCTGGCTCCATATTATCGGTCTTGGCGAAGATGGACCGGCGGGGCTGTCGGATGCAAGCCGCGAAATCCTCTCTCAGGCTTCGGTCATCTTTGGCGGGCCGCGCCATCTGGATCTGGTGGGCGCGGGCGCGCGAGGGCGGGCATGGCCTGTGCCCTTCGATCTGGCCCCGGTTCTGGCGCTGCGCGGGCAACGGGTTGTGGTGCTGGCATCGGGCGATCCGTTCTGGCATGGGGCGGGCGGGTCGCTTGCGGCCGCGCTGGCCCCCGAGGAGTGGATCTGTCATCCAGCGGTGTCCTCGATCGCATGGGCGGCCGCGCGGCTGGGGTGGCGGCTCGAGGAGGTCGAGACGCTGGGCCTGCATGCCGCACCTCTTTCGCGCCTGCGTCCCTCTCTCGCACAGGGCAGCCGCCTGATCGTGACGTTGCGGGGCGGGGCACAGGTGGCCGAACTCGGGGCCTATCTCGACACTCTGGGCTTTGGTGCCTCGATACTCCATGTCTTCGAGGCCATCGGCGGTCCGCGCGAGATCCGCCGCGATCTGCCAGCGGATGCGGTCACCGGAGAGTTCGGGCAATCTGTTCTGGTGGCGATTTCGGCGCAGGGCGGGCCCGGTCTGCCGCGTGGCTTCGGGCTCGACGATAGCCTCTTCACCCATCATGGCCAGATCACCAAACGCCCCGTCAGGGCATTGACGCTATCGGCGCTTTCGCCTCGTCAGGGCGAATATCTGTGGGATCTCGGCGCGGGTTCTGGCTCGATATCTGTCGAATGGGCGCTGGCGGGCGGGCGGGCCGCAGCTCTCGAGCCGCGCGCCGACAGGCTCGGCCAGATTACCGAGAACGCGATGAAATTCGGGATCGATCACCGGATCGATGTGCTTCAGGGCCACTGGCCCGAAACGCTGCCTGAAGTGCGTCCCGATGCGGTGTTCATCGGCGGCGGGCTTACGCGCGAGGGGTTTGCCGCGCTCTGGGAGCGGCTCCCGCAAGGCACACGGGTCACCGGTAACGCGGTGACGCTGGAAAGCGAGGCGCTTTATCTGGAGCTTCAGGCTACACTCGGCGGGACCCTCTTGCGGATCGAGCTGGCGGAGGACGCGCCCTTGGGGCGCATGCGCGGCTGGGAGCGTGCCCGACCGATCCTGCAGTGGAGTGTTGCGCGATGAGACGCGTGCTGGGCATGGGGCTACGCGCGGATGCAACCGCCGATGCGCTAGCGCAGGCGATTTCCGATGCGGGGCGGGTCGATCTGCTGGCGGTGTTGGAGGATAAAGGCGCGCACCCGGCGCTCACCGCGCAGGGCATCGCGCTGCAGCTGCTGCCGCGCGCGGCCCTGTGCGGGGTGCAGACCCCCACCATCTCGCCTCGTATCATGGATATTTTCGGCACGGGCTCGGTGGCCGAGGCGCTGGCGCTCGTGGCTGCGGGCGAGGGCGCGCGGATCCTGTCCCCCCGCAAGGTCTCGCCCTGCGGCACGATCACGACGGCGCTTGCCGGACAATACGACACCGGACCACTCGAAGAGGATCACCCATGACCGTCCATTTCATCGGCGCAGGCCCCGGTGCGGCCGATCTGATCACCCTGCGCGGGCGCGATCTGATCGCGCGGGCGCCTGTCTGTCTCTATGCCGGATCGCTGGTGCCCGAGGCGCTGTTGGTGCATTGCCCGTCAGGGGCGCGCATCATAAACACCGCCCCTCTGTCGCTTGACGAGATCATGACCGAGATCCGCCACGCCCATCAGGCGGGGCAGGATGTGGCGCGGCTCCATTCGGGGGATCTGTCGGTCTATTCGGCAATGGGCGAGCAACTGCGTCGTCTGCGGGCCGAGGGCATTCCCTACGAGATTTGCCCCGGTGTCCCCAGTTTTGCGGCGGCTTCTGCCGCGCTCGGCACCGAGCTGACCCTGCCCGGCGTCGCGCAATCGCTGGTGCTCACGCGGACCTCGGGGCGGGCCTCCCCCATGCCCGACACCGAGACGCTCGAGAATTTCGCGGCAACCGGCGCGACGCTCGCGATCCATCTCTCGGTGCATGTGCTCGAGGAAGTCGTCGCGCGGCTCTTGCCGCTTTATGGCGCGGACTGTCCGCTGGCCGTCGTCTGGCGCGCGAGCTGGCCCGACCAGAAGATTGTGCGCGCCACGCTCGGCACAGTGCTTGCGGCATCGGAGGGCATGCGGGGGCGCACCGCGCTTATTCTGGTGGGACGGGCGCTGGCGCAAGAGGGGTTTGACGAGAGCCGTCTCTATGCCGGCGATTACGACCGCCGCTACCGCCCCGTAGGGACCGATCCGCGTTTTCCGGAGGGAACTGAATGAACGGGCTCATCATCTCGGCCACTGGGTCAGGCACCGGTAAGACCACGCTCACTCTGGGCCTGCTGCGCGCCTATCACCGTGCGGGTGTCGGGGTCCGTTCCTTCAAGGCGGGGCCGGATTATATCGATCCGGGCTTCCATCTGGTGGCGTCCGGCCTGCCTTCGGCCAATCTCGACAGCTGGGCGATGCCCGAGGGGGTGATGGCGCGGATCATTGCGGGCGCCGAAGGGGCGGATCTGGTGATTGCCGAAGGGGCGATGGGGCTCTTTGACGGGGTCGCGCAAAACGGGGCCACCGCGCGTGGCAGTGCCGCGGATCTATCGGTGCTGACAGGCTGGCCGGTGGTGCTGGTGATCGATGCGGGCGGGCAGGCGCAATCGGTGGGCGCGGTCGCCTTGGGGTTCGCGCGGCTGCGTCCCGAGGTCAAGATCGCAGGGGCCGTGGTCAATCGCGTGGCCAGCCCGCGCCACGAGATGATGGTCCGCGAGGGGCTTGCCGAGGCTGGCATTGCCTGCCTCGGATGCCTGCCGCGCCTGAAGGATCTCGAAATGCCCTCGCGCCATCTGGGGCTCGTGCAGGCCTCCGAGCGGCCCGAGCTTGACGCGCAGATCGAGGCGATGGCCGATCTGGTGGCAGGGCATCTCGACCTTGCGGCGCTACGCGCGCAAGCCGCGCCCACACGCGCGCTTGCGGGTGCTGCGGCTCCGCTCACGCCCCCCGGCCAGCGCATTGCCATCGCCCGCGATCAGGCCTTTTCCTTCCTCTATCCTCATCTTCTGGACGGCTGGCGGCAGGCCGGTGCGGAGATCGGTTTCTTCTCGCCGCTCGAGGACCAGTCACCCGACCCGACGGCCGATTGTGTCTGGCTGCCGGGCGGCTATCCCGAACTCCATGCGGGGCGGCTTGCCGGAAAGGCGAGCTTCCTGAAGGGGCTTCGCGACTTCGCGCAGACCCGTCCCGTGCATGGCGAATGCGGCGGCTATATGGTGCTGGGGCAGGGGTTGGTCGACAAGGACGGAGCACGCCACGCGATGGCGGGGCTTCTGGGGCTAGAGACCTCCTATGCCAAACGTAAGATGCATCTGGGCTATCGTCACGCGCGGCTTCTGGCGCCCATTCCGGGGCAGGCCGAAGGGGCTGCGCTGCGCGGGCACGAGTTCCATTTCTCGACCATCCTGTCGCAGCCCGACGCGCCTCTGGCCCGCGTGACCGATGCGGCCGGTCTTTCGGTGGTGGAAACCGGATCGCGCAGGGGCTATGTCACGGGCACCTTCTTCCATCTGATTGCGGAGGATATATGAGCGGGTTCGTCAGTTTCGTCTCTTCCGGTCCGGGGGATCCCGAACTTCTGACCCTGCGCGGGGCCGAGCGTATCCGGCAGGCCGATGCGATCCTCTTCGACGATCTCTCTGCCGGTCCGATCCTCGATCTGGCGCGGCCCGAATGCGATCTGATCGGCGTGGGCAAACGGGCCGGACGTCCGTCGCCAAAACAGGACCATGTCAGCCAGCTTCTGGTCGATCATGCCCGCGCGGGCGGCAGGGTCGTGCGGCTGAAATCGGGCGATGGCGGCATTTTCGGGCGGCTCGAAGAAGAGCTGAGCGCCTGTCGTGCGGCGGGGATCGGGTTCGAGATCATCCCGGGGGTGACGGCGGCCTCGGCGGCAGCGGCGGCGGCACAGATCCCGCTCACGCGACGGCTGACCGCGCGCAGACTGCAATTCGTGACCGGCCATGACGTCACGGGTGCGCTGCCCGAGGAGTTAAACATGGCGGCACTGGCCGATGCGCAGGCGGTCACGGCCGTCTATATGGCGCGGCGCACCTTTGTGGCGCTGGCGCAGCGGCTGGAGGCTGCGGGGCTGAGCCTCGAAACGTCGGCCATGATGGCGGAATCGATTTCTCATCCCGACGAGGTGATCTGGCGTGGGACAATGCGCGAGCTGGCGGCCCAGATCACCGAACAGGCCGCGAGTGGCGCGATTCCAGTCAAGCCCGCGCTGATCTTCTATGGCGCGCTGGCCTGAACGGGCCAATTCTTGTCCGGCTGTGCCAATTTCTGCGCTTCCGCTTCGCGCGGCTTGACCTAACGACCGCGTTCGCCAAGAGTGATCCCACGGTTTCCGGTGGCCGAGAGGTGCTGCCGGATGAAAAGGGAATCCGGTGCGGTGTAGCCATCAGGCGCCAAATCCGGAACTGCCCCCGCAACTGTAAGCGGTGAGCCTGCTCCGGAATGCCACTCCGCAAGGGGGAAGGCGGCATGCAGGTGACGAGTCGCGAGTCAGGAGACCTGCCGTGGATATGGGCCGCTGGCCCGTCGTCAGTCACCATAAATGCCGTCGGGGTCGACGGCAGGGAGAACGTATATGCATATCGAACCGGGCATCGTGCATGGTGCCAAACTTCTTCTGAGCTACGCCACCGCCGCAGGTGCCGCCACTTATGTCGCCCATGAGGGGGTCAGGACGCTCAAAACCCGAGAGCTGCCGATGATGGCGGCCCGTGCCGCGGCCGCAACCGCTGCGGTTTTCGTCTCGTTCCAGATCCTGCCGCATCATCCGGCGGGCGTGTCTGAGGTCCATCTGATCCTCGGTTCCACGCTGTTTCTGATGCTGGGCTTCGTGCCGGCGGCCATTGGCCTGGCGCTGGGGCTTCTGACGCAGGGGCTGTTCTTCGAGCCGCAGGATCTGCCGCAATATGCGATGAATGTCACCACGCTTCTGGTGCCGCTCTTCGCGCTTCAGGCGCTGGCCCAACGCCTGATCGCCCCCGATACCGCCTATGCCGATATCACCTATAAACAGGCGCTTGCGCTTTCGACGGCCTATCAGGGCGGGGTAATCGCATGGGTCGCGTTCTGGGTGCTTTACGGTGAGGGTGTGTCGGTTGCAACGCTGGCCAATGTCGGCACCTTCGGCATCGCCTATATGTCGGTCGTGCTGGTCGAGCCGCTCGTCGATCTGGCCGTGCTGGCCGGTGCCAAGGCGCTGGGGCGCAACCGCTTCGTCCTCGCACGCGTCTATTCCGCCTGAGTGCTGGCACAGCCCTGGCGCACCTGCTAAGGATCCGACCGCAGCCTGTCACGGGCTGCGGTTTTCTTTTGCGGTTCTTTTTCTGCGAAACGTCTGGGGGCGGTAATGTGGGCAATCTCTCTGATCGGGATCGGGGCCGGTAACCCCGACCATCTGACGCTTCAGGCCATCGAAGAGATGAAAGCCTGCGAGGTGATCCTGATCCCGCTCAAGGGCGCAGCAAAGGATGATCTGGCACAGGCACGACGCGCGATTTGCGCGCGTGTATTGCCCGATAGCGGGCCTGCGCTGCGCGAGTTCACCCTTCCGGTGCGCGATGCGTCCGAACCCGATTACCAGCGCCGCGTGGCGGATTGGCATGACGCCATCGCGCGGATCTGGGAAGAGGAGTTGCGCGCCGCTCTCCCGCAGGGCGGGCGCGCGGGCTTTCTCGTCTGGGGGGATCCATCGCTCTATGACAGCACGCTCCGGCTGGCCGAACGGGTGGCCGCGCGTATGCCGCTCGAGCTTCGCGTCATTCCCGGAATTACAGCCATTCAGGCGATGACGGCGGGCCATGCCATCCCGCTCAATACGGTCGGCGGGCCGGTGACCATCACTACGGGGCGCAATCTGCGCCATAACGGCTGGCCCGAGGGCGCCGAGAGTGTCGTGGTCATGCTCGACGAGGGTGGGGCCTTCACCGCGATCGATCCGGAGGAGGTGGAGATCTGGTGGTCCGCCTATGCCGGTATGGCGGAAGAGTTGCGGTTGTCGGGCCCGCTTGCCGAGGTCTCGGAGCGAATCCTGACCACGCGGGCCGAGGCCCGTAGCCGCCATGGCTGGATCATGGATATCTATCTGTTGAGAAAATCCCGATAATACATCGGGGCGCGCGCGGCCAGGGAGTGGTGCGCGAACAGCAAGAAAAGGTCACTCGTTACGCCTTCTACAACGTCGAAGGTTGCGTCGGTTATACGGGCTTGGTGCTGGCGCACAACTCACGTTTGCGCGCGGTAGATATGCACAACGGGCAATAGACATGCGATGGGATTTCTGATAAGGATATCAGATACATCTAAGAAATAGATTGATGACGAGCAGCTTTCTGGCATGAAGATTTCATTATGCCGTATCTGGGCTTGGCGCAGCGATCCGCAGCCACTGTGATTGATGCATTCCGGGACCTGTCCACCGGCCCTTCCGGCCGCGACACCAGCCCTAAATTTTCATAGCTTTTTAATTAAGCCGTCAGGTTTTGTGGCGTATTTAGCTCTCCGTTAATTCTTTGGGGCGATCTCTTGCTAGATGATGCAACCCAGAAGAGTAATTTCTCACATGATGGTCAGCGAGATCACGATTGCCAATGCCAAGGCCGTCGCCAGCCAGCTCGACAAGGCACTTGTCGCTGGTGCGTCCATCCGCCTGGAGACCGCCCGATGGACGGCCTGCGACATGGCCGGAATGTCGGTGCTGATCGCGGCCTTCCGCACGGCGCAGCTCCGCAAGGCGCGGCTTCAGGTCACGCTGGAGGATACCTCTCCTGTGCCCGCGATACTTGCGCAGTCCGCGCTCACCGATGACCAGCTCAAACGCGATCCGGATGGTGTCTGGGTCGATATCATTCCCTGTTAGTTTCCCGTCCCGCGGCACCGCACCTGATCCGTGACGGCGCATCTGTCGCAGGGCCCCAATCCAAGGCCGCACTTCATGACCAAAACGATTGTCACCATCGATGATTCTCCCTCCGTCCGCCAGATGGTCAGTGCAACGCTGACCCGCGCGGGCTATCGGGTGATCGAGGCCGCTGATGGTGAGGATGCACTGGCCAAGCTGCAGGGCGAGCGACCCAATGCGATCCTGACCGACCAGAACATGCCCAAGATGGACGGTCTGACCTTCATCCGCACCTATCGTGCGCGCCCCGAGGCGCTTGGCGTGCCGATCGTCTTCATCTCGACCGAAACGCGCGACGATCTGAAACAGCAGGCGAAGGCGGCAGGGGCGATGGGCTGGATGGTAAAACCCTTCGACCAGCAGCAGCTTCTGAATGTGGTCAAGAAGGTCGCGGGCTGATGTCGATGGATGACGACGCTGCCCAGATCTTTCTTGCCGAGGCGCTGGAGTTGCAGGCCTCGATCGAGGCAAACCTGCTGGATCTGAAATCGCGTCCTGCGGATCGGGAGCTGATCGATTCCCTTTTTCGGGAATTGCATACGCTCAAAGGGTCGAGCGCGATGTTCGGGCATTCAGCGCTGTCGGCCTTCGTGCATGAATTCGAGACTGCTTTCGAGACCCTGCGCCAGCCCGGTGCCTGCGCGACCGATGCGCTGATCAAGGTGGCGCTTGCAGCCTGCGATCAGTTCCTCGCGCTGCTCGATACGCCCGAACTGGCAGCACCGGCCAGTCCCGCTCTCCTGCAGGCGCTGGCGGATGCGCTGTCCCAGAAGGCGCCGCTGGCTGTGCCGGCAGCTTCAGGAGGGCCCGGTTGGCGGGTGACACTTGCAGCGGGTCCCGCGGCATTGGGGCTGGGGATTTCGATCCCCGCGCTCCTGCAGGAACTGCGCGAACTGGATCCGGAGGTCACACTGCGCGCAGATCTCTCCGAGGTTCCCCCGCTCGAGGCGCTGAACCCGCTGGTGCCACCGATCCGCTGGTCGATCAGGCTGCCATCGGGGGTGACGCGCGACCAGATCGATGGGGTTTTCGTGTTTTCCGCGGATGATCTCGTTCTCGACATCCGGCAGGAAGATGGTTCTCCCGAGCTGACCGTGGCGACGGGTTCCCCCCAGCCGGAGGCCGGCGAGACGGGTGGGGGCGATGCCCCGCCAACGGGGCGGGAAGCGGCGCTATCGACCATGCGGGTCGCGACCGAGAGACTGGATGAGCTGATGGACCGTGTGGGCGAGCTGGTCATTGCCGAGGCCCGCCTGCATGACCTGAGCCAGGAGATGCGCCTGCCATCGCTGATGTCGGTGGCCGAGGATATCCGACGGCTGACATCGGGTATGCGCGACACCACCATGTCGATCCGCATGGTGCCGATCGGCACGCTGTTCGGGCGGTTCCGTCGCCTGATCCATGATCTCTCCGACCGCCTTGGCAAGCCCATCGACTTCGTGACGCTCGGGGGCGAGACCGAATTGGACAAGACGGTGATCGAGACGCTGGCCGATCCGCTGGTCCACCTGCTGCGCAACTCCATCGACCATGGTCTCGAGGATAGCGCCACGCGCGCGGCGCAGGGGAAATCCGGCAATGGCCGGATCGAGCTGTCGGCCACCCATGCCGGTGCCGAGGTGCTGGTGCGTATCCGCGATGACGGGCGGGGCCTCGATCTGGCGCGTATCCGTGCCCGTGGCCTCGAGCGCGGCCTGATTACCGAGGACCAGATCGTCACGCAGCAGGACCTGCGGATGATGATCTTCGCGCCGGGTTTCTCGACCGCGGAAACCGTCACCGATCTTTCGGGGCGTGGCGTGGGTATGGATGTGGTGCGCTCTGTCATCGAAGGCCTGCGGGGGCAGATCGAGGTGTCCTCCGAGCCCGGCTATGGGACGGAGATCACCCTGCGTCTGCCGCTGACACTCGCTATTATCGACGGCCTGCTGATCGAGGTCGGACAGGAGCGCTATACGATCCCTGTTGCGGCGGTCGAGGAATGTGTCGAGCTGCCGCCCGAATTGGCGCAGAGCGATACCAGCTCGAATTTCCTCAATGTCCGTGGGGGCATGGTGCCCTTTATCCGGCTCGCTGATCTCTTCGATGTTCCGGGCCCGCGCTCCGATTTCCAAAAAGTGGTGATCGTGACGGCGCTCGGTGGGCGCGTGGGCGTCGTGGTGGACCGGCTGGTGACCAATAACCAGACGGTGATCAAGCAGCTCTCGCGGCTACATGCGGGGCTCAAGAGCTTTTCGGGTGCGACCATCCTTGGCGATGGCACCGTTGCCCTGATCCTTGATGTCGCAAATCTCGTCGCGGCGGGCCGGTCAATGGAAGAGGCGCTCCGTACGCGCGAGAGGGTCGCATGATGAAGGTCGTCACACTCATCCTTGGCACCGAAACATTGGCGATCCCGACCTCGGCGTTGCGCGAGATCCTCGAGCCGGTCCCCGTTACGCGGGTGCCGCAGGCGGGGCGCTTTGCAACCGGTCTGATCAATGTGCGCGGCGGGGTCGTACCCTTGGCCGATTTGCGGATCGCGCTGAATATGAAAACGCGCGAGCCGGACGAAAACACCCGCATGTTGGTGCTCGATATACCGCTTGCGGGCGAGGTGACGACGGTGGCCGTGCTTGCCGACCGTGTGCTGGATGTCACCGATATCGACGATGGCGCCATCGACCCGATCCCCGAGGTCGGTATGCGATGGCCGCCAGATTTTGTGAAGGGCATCGCCCTTATGGACGAAAAATTCGTTATCATACCCGATCTCGAACGGATCTTTGCCATTGCCGTGCCGGGGAGTGCGGCTCATTCCCAAAACGAACAGGAACCGGCCAAATGCGTTTGACCATTAAAGTGAAGCTTGCGCTTGCCTTCGCTGCCATCATCGTGATGGTGGGCGTGGCCCAGATGATCGCGATCCGTGATCTCGGGAATCTGAACCAGAGCCTCAATACCGTCGTCGACGAGGATGCCCTGCGCGTCCGTCTGACCGAGGAGCTGATTTCCGAACAGCTCAAGGTGCAGCGCGATGTGCGTGACTATCTGCTGACCAGCGATCAATCAGGCAAGGAGCGGATCATGGAGCGGATGACGCAAGGCCGTGCAATAGCGCTCAGCTATCGGGAACGGCTCGAGGCGATCGCGACCGAGGAAGGCAAGACCCAACTGGCCGAATACGAGCGCGTCGCGCAGGAGATCAAAGCGACGAATGACCGCGCGATCGCTCTGAGCGATAGCGGCAATCTGGCAGCTGCCACACGCATCCTCACCGTCGATGCGGAGAGGCTCTGGTCCGAGATGCAGTCCTCCCTCGCCGTCATCCTGCAGGAAAACATGAGCCGGATGAGCGAGGCGTCGGCCCGCACCGACGAGATCTATGCCGATGCGCGCATATTGCTGTTCACGATGCTCTCTGTCGCGGTAATCGTCGGACTTATCTCTGCCATCTGGCTTGTCACCTCGATCTCCCGCGGGCTGCAACGCGCAATCGATCTGGCGCGAGAAGTGTCCAAGGGCAATCTTACCGAGACGGCCTATCTGCGTGGCAATGACGAAGTGACCGATCTGATGCGGGCGCTTAATTCGATGGTCGAACAGCTACGCGAGACCGTGTCCGAAGTGACCGGTGCGGTGCGTAACGTGGCCGCGGGTGCCGACCAGATGGCTTCGACCTCCGAAGAGATGAGCCAGGGCGCAACCGAACAGGCCAGCTCGACCGAACAGGCATCGGCGTCGATGGAGCAGATGGCGGCCAATATCCAGCAAAATGCAGATAATGCGAGCGAGACCGAAGCGATGGCCAAGAAATCGGCCCTTGATGCGCGCGAGAGCGGTGAAGCGGTCGCGCGGGCTGTCGAAGCGATGCAGACCATTGCCGAGCGGATTCTGGTGGTGCAGGAGATCGCCCGCCAGACCGATCTGCTGGCGCTCAATGCTGCCGTCGAGGCGGCCCGTGCAGGCGAACATGGACGCGGCTTTGCCGTGGTGGCCTCCGAGGTCCGCAAACTGGCCGAACGCAGCCAGACCGCTGCGGGCGAGATCTCGAGCCTGTCTGGCAACACGGTAAAGGCTGCGCAGGAGGCGGGCCAGATGCTCGCGGGTCTCGTGCCCGATATCGAAAAGACCTCCGAACTGGTCGCGATGATCTCGCGCTCGACGCAGGAACAGGCCACGGGCGCGTCGCAGGTCAATCTCGCGATCCAGCAGCTCGACAAGGTCACGCAGGAAAACACCTCGGCCTCCGAGGAACTGTCGGCCACCGCAGAGGAGCTGACCAGTCAGGCAGAGCAGCTACAATCCGCCATCGAGTTCTTCCGCGTCGCGGCCTCTTCGGGCAACCAAGTCAAACCCAAGATGCGCAAAGCTCCGACCAAGGCGAAACGGCAGAATGTCGGGTTCGATTTCGATCTGGGGTCTGCCGAGGATGCGCTTGACGCGGAATTCACACAACATTCCCGCAAGGACCGCGTCGCATGAGCGGTGAGGGAGCCGGGCTGGGGCAGGTCGTGATACTAGGTGTGGCGGAGGATCTCTTCGCCATTCCTGTGAGCCGCATTCAGGAAATCCTCGACCGCCGTCAGATTGCACGGTTGCCCGATGCACCGCCGCATGTATTGGGCGTGATCGATGTGCGTGGTGCAGGGGTCTCGGTGATCGATCTGCGCTCCATTCTCGGACTCGCGCCAAAAGCCGAGGATGACAGCACGCGCATCCTCGTCCTCTGGATCGAGGAGGGCGGACGCAAGGCACGGATCGCCATGCGGGCGGATCGGGTGATCGAGGTCCGCGAGCTGGATAATGACCGGCTCGATCCTGTGCCGGAGGCAGAGCTTCTTCACTGGGACCATCGCACGATAGCGGGCCTCGGTCGGCGCGCAGGCGAGTTTGTGTCGGTGCTCGATATCGACCGTTTGCAACAGGTCTTTGGCGGATCGGTTCCACAGGCGCCCCGTATCAGTGCGGCCTGACAGACAGCATTTGCTTACCCCCAAACCAGTTTATCCCTCATGAATCTCAATTCCGTGCAAAGCGCCAAACACCTCTATCATCAGTTCACCAGCTTCGTGCAGGACGAGATCGGCGTGCAGTTGGGCGAGAGCAAACGCACCATGGTCGAAAGTCGCCTGCGTCACAGGATGGCCCAGTTGGGGCATGCAACTCTGGACAGCTATCTGCATTATCTTTTCGAGGAAAATGCTCTGGCCGAAGAACGCGCTGCGATTTTCGATGCGGTGACGACCAACAAGACGGATTTCTTCCGCGAACCCGCGCATTTCAACCATCTGATGAATGTGGCACTTCCCGAGGCCGTGGAGCGCAAACGGTTGGAGGGACAGAGCGTGAAGCTCTGGTCGGCCGCCGCCTCGAGCGGTGCCGAAGCCTGGACCATCGCCTTTTGTGCCGCGACCTGGGCTGCGACCCATCGGGAGTTCCGCTGGTCGATCGTGGGGACCGATATCAATCGGGAGGTGCTTGATCTCGCGCGCATGGCGATCTATCGCGATGCTCTACTGGAGCCTGTGCCGCAGAATATGCGCGAGGCGTTCCTGATGCGCGGGACGGGGCGGCTGGAGGGGCAGTCACGCGTTATTCCCTCATTGCGCCGACATGTGCGCTTCCACCAGATGAACCTGCTCGATGACAGCCTGCCGCTCGATCGCGACGTCGATGTGGCCTTTTTGCGCAATGTGTTGATCTACTTCTCGCCTGCGGATCAGACACGGGTGATACGCTCTGTAACGCGCCATATTTCTCTGGGCGGTTATCTATATCTTGGGCATTCGGAATCCATGATGATGCGCGACCCGCAGCTCGAACAGACCGCCCCCGCAATCTTCCGGAAAATTGGATAATTCACGATGCAATCCGATCCGATCAAAGTCATGATTGTCGATGACAGCCCCTCCGTGCGGCGGATGTTTGCATCGCTGATCGCCGATGAGGCCGATATGGAGCTGTTCGCGCAGGCCGAGGATCCGTTTGTCGCGGTCGAGCAGATGCGCAGTGTTCTTCCGGATGTGATCCTGCTCGATCTGCATATGCCACGGATGGACGGTTTGACGTTCCTGCGCAAGATCATGTCGCAGCGCCCGATCCCTGTGGTGGTCATCTCATCGCTCGCGCAGGAAGGATCGGAGACGATGATGAAAGCGCTGGAATATGGAGCGGTCGAGGTGCTCGAGAAGCCCCGCCCGCGCACACCGGATGAACGACAGGAAATGGTGATCCGCATCTCCGATGTGATCCGTGCTGCCGCGCAATCGCGCCGTACAAAGCGCCGTCCCGCGACGCCGATCAAGCCCGTGGGCGAACGGCATACCGCAGATATCATCCTGCCCAAACTCTCCCATCCGCCGCGGGTGGCAGGGCCGCCGCTGATCGCCATCGGGGCCAGCACGGGCGGGACAGAGGCCTTGAAAGCGGTGCTGGAGACATTGCCGCCCACATTGCCGCCGATTGCCATTGTCCAGCATATGCCGCGCGCCTTTACCGCGGCCTTCGCCGAACGGCTGGACCGCTATAGCGCGCTCGAGGTGTTCGAGGCCTCAGAAGGTCGCACGCTCGGTCGGGGGCAGGCGGTGCTTGCGCAGGGCGACCGGCATCTGCTGCTGGGTCGCCACGGGACCGGCTACAGGGTGCAGTTGAATAACGGGCCTGCGGTGGCGCGCCACCGGCCGTCGGTGGACGTTCTGTTCCGCTCGGTCTCGCAGGTGGTAGGTGGATCGGCGCTGGGGATTATCCTGACGGGGATGGGGGACGATGGTGCCGCCGGAATGGCCGAGATGCGGGCGGGCGGCGCGCGGACCTTGGCGCAGGACGAGGCGAGCTGTGCGGTTTATGGTATGCCCCGTGCCGCGATGGAGACGGGGGCGGCCGAAAAGGCGGTTCCTCTGTCGCAGGTGGCCGAACAGATCATCAGATGGGCCGCGGCGCAGGAAAGGGCAGGTGTGTGATGTCTATTGCCCGCGCCGCCACGCTGCCTGGTTCCGATGTCTCATGGCCGGTGGTCCAGCAGATCCAGCGACAGATCGAATCGCATTTCCTCGATATGGGGTCGCTCCTGCTGCGCACGGGCCATGCGCTTGACGAGCAACGGGTGCCGATCGACGAGCTGACGCGGTTGAAGGATGACATGATCGAGGCGACCTGCCGCAGGCTTGCTCAGGCCAAGACCGGCAGCCATGATCTGGAACAGGCCATGGTGACCTCGATGGAGGCGGTAAAGACGCTTGATACGCAGGTGGAAATCCTTGCGCGCGAGCTTAAATGCCTTTGGCGCTCCGTGCGCACGATGAAGATCGTGGGCCTGAACGCCAAGGTTTCGGCCTCGGAGCTTGCAGGGCGCCACAAGGGGTTGAGCGTCTTTACCACGGCAACGGGCGAGATCGTGCAGAATTCCGAACAGGTGCTGACCGATGCGGATACGCTGGTCGAGAAGATCCGTGACCGGATCGCCCGACTGGCGACATCGGGCTTCGGGCGCCAGCTGGAGGATATGCGCCAGTTCACCCAGAATCTCGTGGCATTGGCGGAGATGTTCGAAGGACTGACAAACGGCAATGAGGCGCAGTTACAGCTTGGCGGGGCGCTTTTACAGCGCAATGCCGATCTCGCGGCGGCGTTGGGCGAGGGGCTGGTCGCGTTGCAGGTGGGCGATGCCACGCGCCAGAGGCTTGAACATTGCGAGCAGATCCTTTCGCTGCCGGATCCTGCCGGTCATTCCCAGATCGAGGATCTGGCCTGTGCGCAGCTGCGGGTGGCGAGCGATACATTCACGATCGAGGCCGACCGGCTGTCGGAGAAGCTTGTCGAAGCGCTTCGGATCTCGCAGGAGCTCGCGGGCAAGGGTGGCGGGCGCCAGAGCAAGGGGACTCTTTTCTCGCAGGTTGGCGATATTACCGCAGCAGCAGAGACACAGCTTGGCCTGATCCGTATGGTCCTACTGGAGACGGGGCGGCAATCCTCCACGCTTTTCTCAGAATTCGGGCAACTCTCGGATCGCCTACGCGATATAGGCGCACTGGAGGAGCAGATGCGGATCGTCGGGATGAACGCGATTATCGGCTGTGGCCAACTGGGCGATGACGGCATGGCACTGAAGGAGATCGCCCGTCAACTCGGGCAGCTCGCAGCCGAGAACTCCCGGATCTATAATGATGTAAAGGCCGCATTGAACGGGATCGAGACCCATATCGGCAAGTTCATAACGATGATGGAACAGCCCGCGGAACTGGTGGACAGGATCGAGACCGAGACGCGCGCGATCATCGACGAAAGCGGCAAGTTGGTCCGGTCGGGCCAGCAGTTGCGGGCGGGGCTGGTCGCTGCGGTCACCGAAGTAGGTGAGGGTCTTCCGAAAGCGCGCCGCGAACTGGATCAGCTCAAGCGCCGTCTTGCAGAGGAGGCGCGCAAGGCACAGCCATCGCAGTCGCTCCAGGCACTGCCCGACGCGCTCGATGCCAAGATCATGGAGATCTACAGCATGGAAGAGGAGCGCGCGCTTCACCGTGCGCTGTTCGGCAAAGAGGATGCAGCGGCCTCGCCGCCACCCGCTGACGATATTTTCTTCTGATTGTGTGTGGGGGTGAGCGCGCTTTCGTGGAACCGCTTGCCAAAGCAAAGCTTTCACCAGTGACCGGCCATGATCCTGAGGAGAGTTCCCATGACACAAACGCAGCGTATCTTTACCATTCGGGAAACAGCGGGAATACCGTTCGATGGAGAAGTTTTCGGCTGGCTTCCGGTTATGCCGATGGCACTCGGTATGCTGGGGATGTTCTTTTTGCCCGGAGCATGGCAGGGGGTCTGCACCGCGGCAACTGCGGTCTGGGGCAGTGCGATTCTGCTCTTTCTGGCAGGTGTCCGCAGGGGGCTCAGTTTCCGCACGCCGGGCGGGGTCAGAGCTGTCCAGCTGCTGACGATGCTGGTCTATTTTCTGTGGGGGCTTGCGAGCCTTCTTGCACCGCTCTCCGTTTCACTCTGGATGCTGTGTCTTGGCTACGCGGCGATCGCATTGATCGATCCGATCGCGGCACGCCGCGGCGAGGCGCCGCTCTATTTTGCGCGCCTGCGTCCGGTCCAGATGGGCACTGCGGCAGTCATTTACGGCGCGGTGGCACTCGGGTTTTAAAACCAAAGGAGACGCGCTTTTCAAACCGTTTTGAACGACTGTAACGCAAATGTCTGTAAATGTGGCTCCGGCGGTAGGGATCGAACCTACGACCAATTGATTAACAGTCAACTGCTCTACCGCTGAGCTACGCCGGAACTGGCTCCCTCTCTCGGTCATGTTCACCAACATCCCCGATCGGGGAAAGGATGTTGGCTCCGGCGGTAGGGATCGAACCTACGACCAATTGATTAACAGTCAACTGCTCTACCGCTGAGCTACGCCGGAACATGTGGCGCTGTATAGCGACGGGTTTTCGGGCATGCAAGAGCCTAAATGACGTTTTTTTGGCAGAAAATCATCGCAGCCCGAAAATTGCCCGATCGGTGATGACACCGTCAACGGAAACCTGATCTTTTTCCATCATGTCAATAAGATGGGCGAGGCAGTTACGGGTTGCTGCGGCCATCACACGCGGCGGCAGATCGCCATAGACCTGCATGGCAATGCCCTGAGCCGAGGCAGGACCGGCGGTAAGCACATTGAGGATCTGTGCATGACGAGCAAGCCGGTGCGCGCGCAGATCGTCAATCCGTTTTGCAGGCTCGCGCACCGGATCGCCATGACCGGGCAGGAAAAGCGTGGCCTTGCAGGCCTGCAGCCTGTCGAGGGCGCGGAAATACGATCCGAGATCCCCATCGGGAGGCGAGATGACGGTAGAAGTCCAGCCCATCACGATATCGCCGGTCAGCACCGTATCGCCAATCTCAAAGCTCAGATGGTTGCCGAAATGGCCCGGTGTATGATGTGCGGATACAGACATCCCGCCCAAATCCAGACAGTCGCCATCAGCGAGGGTGATATCAGGGGTAAATCCATGATCCACCCCTTCGCCGCCGCCCAGATGCCCCTCCTCGGCCAGCTGTTCCATTAGCGCGCTGCGCCCTGCGGTGACCCCGCCGAAGCCATAGACCGGGGCGTTATGTGCAACGGCGAGGGCGCGGGCGGAGGCACTGTGATCGACATGGGAATGCGTCACCAGCACGGCTGCGATCCGCTCCCCCGGCGCGAGGCAAGACTGGAGTGCGGCCAGATGGCTTGCCTCCATCGGTCCCGGATCGACGACCGCCACATCGCCTCGGCCGAGGATATAGCTGTTGGTGCCCTGATGGGTCATCGGCGAGGGGTTCGGGGCCAGCACATGCCGGATTCCATCGGGCAGGGAAATCTGCCCGCGACGCTGACCTGGCGCGGAATTTTCATCTGACATGTGCATCGTGGCTTTTCCTTTCCACAGGGCCTCGCTACGGTTCTGCCATGAAATTCCACTGGCTGAAACAACTGATGCCGCGCGGGCTTTATGGTCGCGGCGCCCTCATCCTCCTGCTGCCGATCGTGACGATCCAGCTGGTCGTCTCTGTCGTATTCATCCAGCGCCACTTCGAGCGGGTGACAGAGCAGATGACGGGGTCGATGCTGCTCGAGATCGATCTCATGATCGATACCGTTGATGACGCGGTCGATCTGGGGGAGGCGCAGACCAAGCTGTCGGCGCTTGGAAAACCGCTACAGATCCGGACCGATCTGCCGGCCGTGCTTGACGAGACCCGTGGCGATCACCGGCGGTTCTATGACCTGACAGGGCTCGTGGTCATGGATGTGCTCCATCAACTGGTGCGTCCGGTGCAGGCCATCGACCTGACCGACGGGGATCGGGTCGTTCTCTGGGTAATGACCGATAAAGGTCTGATGAAAATCGACTTCGCGCGCGGGCGGGCCTCGGCGTCCAATCCACACCAGCTTCTGGTGCTGATGATGGTGGTGGGGCTTCTGATGAGCGTCATCGCCTATCTTTTCCTGCGCAACCAGCTCAAGCCGATCCGGCATCTGTCGATGATGGCCGAGGCGTTCGGGCGCGGGCAATCAGTGCCCTACAGGATATCGGGGGCCACCGAGGTCCGCTCGGCGGGCGCGGCCTTTCTGGATATGCGCAACCGGATCGAGCGCCATATCGAGCAGCGGACCATGATGCTCTCGGCGATCAGCCATGACCTGCGCACGCCCTTGACACGGCTCAGGCTCGGATTGTCGATGCTGCCGCGGAACGAGGAGGATGCCAAGGATATCGAGGATATGGAGATGGATGTGGCCGAGATGGGACGGTTGATCGATGCGTTTCTCGAATTCTCGCGCAATCAGGCACAG
This sequence comes from Thioclava kandeliae, assembly GCF_040297545.1. Lineage (NCBI taxonomy): Bacteria > Pseudomonadati > Pseudomonadota > Alphaproteobacteria > Rhodobacterales > Paracoccaceae > Thioclava > Thioclava kandeliae. The sequence continues at coordinate 53,579 of NZ_JAYWLC010000004.1, read as the reverse complement.
GCTTCTGCGCCGGATGATACAGATATCGGCGCTCTGGTGCGCGATGCGGTGCAATATGCACAGCGTAGCGGCAAGCCGGTCATTCTGGGCAATTGTCCACCCGATGGCGAGGTGATCGTGAAACTGCGCAGCGAAGCGATCCGCCGCGCGCTGGACAACCTCATCGGCAATGCGCTGCGCTATGGCGGGCAGGCCGAGGTTACGGTGACGCTCGGCGGGAAAGTGCTGAAGATTTCGGTGGAGGATCCGGGGCCGGGCATTCCGCCCGAACGCCGCGATGAGGCCTTGCGGCCCTTCACGCGACTCGATCCCGCGCGCAATCAGGATCTGGGGCAGGGCGTCGGGCTGGGGCTGTCGATTGCGTCAGACATCGTGCGCGCGCATGGAGGCTCGCTGAATCTGCGCAAAAGCGAGTCTCTTGGCGGCCTTCAGGCCGAGATCGTCCTGCCACTCTGAGCGGCGCTCAGACCAGACGCAGAAGCGCGAGAGCCGCGAGCGAATAGGCCGCAAGGCCCAGTGCCGCGCCCGGCAGGATCCACCATCCTTGAGGCTGCTGCTGCGGAAGGACCTTGGCGACCGCCATGCTGCGCGGTGCCATGCGTTGGCTTTGCCGGTTATGGAGGCGCTGCGGGGTCATTCTGTCGGTCCTTTCAGATTTTATGCGGGGAGCGGATTTGTGAATTATAATTACCATATAATTTAGTTATTGGCAATATTGTTGCGGGCGCGGTGGTGAAATAATCTTCGCCCCGATGCGTTCCATATATCGCCATCCGCGTATGGGTGGCGTAACATTTGCGTAACGCAGAGGTGGTTGAACCGGCACGGGACGCCGCCTATCTATTGCTGGACTAGGGAAGAGACGGGGCTGCCTATCCGGGGCCGGTGCTCTTTCGCCATATAAGGAATGACCATGACCGAAATCTCCTCGCAAACCCATCCGGTCCTGCCGCTGCGCGATATCGTTGTGTTCCCGCATATGATCGTGCCGCTGTTTGTGGGCCGTGAAAAATCGGTGCGTGCGCTGGAAGAGGTGATGGCCGAAGATCGTCAGATCCTTCTGGCCAGCCAAGTCGATCCCAGCGTCGACGAACCCGATACCGATGGCATCTTCCGCATCGGCGTTCTGGCAAATGTGCTCCAGCTCCTCAAGCTGCCCGATGGCACCGTAAAGGTGCTCGTCGAGGGTAAAACGCGCGTGCGGATCACCGAATTCGTCGAGAACGAAGAATTCTTCGAAGTCCATGCCGAGGCGCTTGAGGAAGTGCGCGGCGATGAGGAGACGATCTCCGCGCTTCTTGGCTCGGTCGCCGAAGAGTTCGAGCGTTATGCCAAGATCAAGAAGAACATCCCCGAGGAGGCGCTGACGGCTGTCTCCGACACGCATGAGCCTGCCGAACTGGCAGACCTTGTTTCAGGTCATCTAGGCCTTGAGGTCGGGCGCAAGCAGGAGCTTCTGGAGACGCTCGACATCTCGGCGCGCCTGGAAAAAGTCTATGGTCTGATGCAGGGCGAGGTCTCGGTTCTGCAGGTCGAGAAAAAGATCAAGACCCGCGTCAAGAACCAGATGGAGAAGACCCAGCGCGAATACTACCTGAATGAGCAGATGAAGGCCATTCAGAAGGAGCTGGGTGACGGCGAGGAGGGTCAGAACGAGATCGCCGAGCTGGAAGAGAAGATCGCCAATACCAAGCTCTCGAAAGAGGCGCGCGAGAAGGCTGATGCCGAGGTCAAGAAGCTCAAGAATATGAGCCCGATGTCGGCCGAGGCGACCGTTGTGCGCAACTATCTCGACTGGATGCTCTCGATCCCATGGGGCACCAAATCGCGCGTCAAGAAGGATCTTGGCCGTGCCGAGGACATCCTCAACGCCGATCACTACGGTCTGGAAAAGGTCAAGGAGCGCATCGTCGAGTATCTCGCGGTACAGGCCCGTTCGGCCAAGCTGAAAGGCCCGATCATGTGCCTTGTCGGCCCTCCGGGTGTGGGTAAGACCTCGCTGGGCCGGTCCGTTGCCAAAGCCACGGGACGCGAGTTCATCCGCATCTCGCTGGGCGGCGTGCGCGACGAATCCGAGATCCGCGGTCACCGCCGGACCTATATCGGCTCCATGCCGGGCAAGATCATCCAGGCGCTCAAAAAGGCGAAAACCACGAACCCGCTCATCCTGCTCGATGAAATCGACAAGATGGGTCAGGACTTCCGTGGCGATCCAGCCTCGGCCATGCTCGAGGTGCTCGATCCCGAACAGAACGGCACCTTCGTGGACCATTATCTGGAGGTCGAATATGACCTCTCGGATGTCATGTTCCTGACCACGGCCAATAGCTACAACATGCCGGGCCCGCTTCTGGACCGGATGGAGATCATCTCGCTGTCGGGCTATACCGAGGACGAGAAGCTCGAGATTTCCAAACGTCACCTGCTGCCCAAGCAGGTGAAGGCGCACGGGCTGAAGAAATCCGAGTTCGAGATCGAGGATGAGGCGATCACCGATATCGTGCGTTACTATACGCGCGAGGCCGGTGTTCGGAGCCTCGAGCGCGAGATGGCCAAGGTGGCGCGTAAAGCCGTGACAGAGATCATCAAGTCCAAAGGCCAGACCAAGCATATCGATGTCGATAGCGCCAAACTGGAAGAGTATCTGGGCGTGAAGAAATTCCGTTACGGACTCGCCGAGAAGGAAGATCAGGTGGGGGTTGTGACCGGCCTTGCCTGGACCTCCGTGGGGGGCGATCTCCTGCATATCGAGGCGCTGCGTCTGCCCGGTAAGGGCCGGATGAAGACCACCGGTAAGCTGGGCGATGTGATGAAGGAATCGATCGATGCCGCGTCGAGCTATGTCCGCTCGATCGCGCCGGAGATCGGGGTCAAACCGCCGCGCTTCGAGAAATGGGATATCCACGTCCACGTCCCCGATGGCGCAACGCCGAAGGATGGCCCATCGGCCGGTCTGGCGATGGTGACCTCCATCGTTTCGGTGCTCACCCAGATCCCGATCCGCAAGGATATCGCGATGACAGGTGAGGTGTCCCTTCGCGGGAATGCGATGCCGATCGGTGGCCTGAAAGAGAAACTCCTCGCCGCGCTGCGCGGTGGCATCAAGACCGTGTTCATTCCCGAGGAGAACGAGAAGGATCTGGCCGATATTCCTGACAATGTGAAGGAAGGGCTGAAGATCATTCCCGTGACCCATGTGCGCGAGGTTCTGGAACAGGCGCTGGTGCGCAAGCCCGAGCCTGTCGAATGGGACGAGGAAGCCGAGGAGGCCGCCGCTGCCGCCAAGGCCGCCTCGGAGGCCACATCGGGGCAGGGCGCCATCGCACACTGAACCTTGAACGGATGCTGGAAAGGCGCGGGGCTTCCCGCGCCTTTTCCATTTGCCACTGCAGCAATTCCCGCTAGCCTGAAAGGTGCCGGTGCTGATTCAGCGTGGCCGGCAGAAAAGGATTCTGGATATGTCCTCAGACGACACTCAAACCGCCGAAGGTATTGCGGCGATGCCCGTCGATGCCGATGCCGCGACGCCGCCGCAGGCCCAGCTGGCGCTTCGCAAGAAGGATCTGGTCGATCGCGTGGTCGAGCGCAGCGGGCTGAAAAAGCCACAAGTCAAAGCCGCGCTCGATGCCCTGCTCGAGGAACTGGGCGAGCAGCTGGCCGAAGATACGCCGCTGATCCTGCCGCCTCTGGGCAAGCTGCGCGTGACGCGGCGTGACGCCAAGGGGCAGGGCGAGGTTCTGGTGCTCAAACTGCGCCGCTCCGCACCGGCCTCCCATGGTGCAGGCGACGACGAAAAAGAAGTGTGAAAAACTTCACATAGCCTCTTGCGCCCCCGAGCGCGGGAGGCTAAACACCGCGCCACGGAGGGCGATTAGCTCAGTGGTAGAGCGCATCGTTCACATCGATGATGTCGGGGGTTCAAATCCCTCATCGCCCACCATCCCTTCCTTTGAATATGTGGCAAGTAGTTTTTTGCCTTGTGTCATGCGCAGCTCGCATGTGGCATCTTGCCATGCGAAATATCCGAACGCTTTCTATCGCGCCCTCTAATGGGCGATTGCTGGATTTCCTGAAGTTAGCCGTGAGTAAGAAACCGCGCAGCCGCTATGCCTCTTGCTGCAGCGGGCAGCTCCCGCTGATCGAGATTGCAACATACTTAGTTGCCTCGCAGGAAAGCGGATCGACATGGGGCGTGCGCTCCAGACCAGTTTCCAAATCGGTTTGGATGATTGTTTAGCCCTCGTTTACTTGGCTGTGGCGAATCCTGAAGGGCGTCATGCCGCCAGCAATAGGGCGCAGGGCTGATCGCGCGCCAGGCCCGCACACATCTACCGCAGATCCACGATTCGATCTTTCAAGGCAGCAGCAGCAGGTTGCACTGGTCCGCCATAGCCAGCGGCAGGCATTGTTTTTCGCTGATCCGGAGAAATACACTGCCACTACGAAGTTGCTCGGCACCCCTATGCTCGACAGTCGCAGTCCGGGTTTTCCCGACTATCTCACCATGACGGGCCGTGACCGCATCGTCGGCCAGAAAGACCCGCGAGCTTGCGAGAGGCAAGTTGAGATATCTGTGAAATGGGGGGGGTGGTGGCGGACAGGAAGGGATTCGAACCCTCGAGACGGTTCCCCGCCTACACACTTTCCAGGCGTGCGCCTTCGACCACTCGGCCACCTGTCCGAGGGGGTGTCTAATTAAAACGAACGGGGCGTGCAAGAAGGTTTTTTCAAAAATGTCATTTCTTTTTTTCAAGCCCTTAGAAAGCAATCCTGCACGCGTTCTTGTTTTGCCATGCGCGGGAATTTAGGGTGGGAAAACAGCGAATGGGATCATGGGATACCCCTGTTGAACCACGCAGTATCTAGCCGACGGGATTGCCATGCCAGACGATATCTCCCCCCAACCGCGGCTTGGTTTGCGCCGCGAACCGCGCCAGCTGACCAATACTCTTCTGGGAATCATCGCCTTCGTATTGATGCTGTTCCTGCTGACGCAGGCGCGTTTCGTGCTGATCTCGCTGGCGATCGCGATCATCCTGTTTTCTCTGACCTCCGAGGCAATCAATGCCATCGCGCGGCTCAGGATCGGGCCCGTGCGAATCCCGATGTGGCTGGCCTCGATCTTTGCCATGGTGCTGATCGCGACCGGTTTGATTTCGGCATCGGCCTTTATTTTGGCGCAGGCCAATCAGGTGCTGACCCTCGCGCTGACCTATACCGAACCCGCACAACGCGCCATCGCCCAGATCTTCAGCTGGATGGGGGCCGATGTGGAGCAGGCGGTGTTGCAATATATGCAGAATATCAAGATCGGCGGTTACCTGACAGCACTTGCGGGGCAGGCTTCCTCGCTGCTTTCCGGCGCGATCCTGATCACACTGTTCGTGGGCTTTCTCTTTGTCGAGCGGATCTGGTTCCGCTCGAAGCTCCTGAGCCTTCTGGGCGGTGAAGGGGCGCGGGCGGACCGGATCGCGGCCATGGTCGAGCGTATCATGCAACTGGTGAACCATTACCTGCTGGTGAAAGCCATCGTCTCCGCCGCCACGGCACTGGCGGTCTATGCGGTCTTCTTCTTCGGCGGGCTAGAGCTGGCACTGCCGGTGGCGATTCTGACCTTCTTCCTGAATTTCATTCCCTCGATCGGCTCGATCATCGCGACCGTCATTGCGGGACTTGCAGCCTATATTCTGACCGGCGATCTCACCTCGGCCTTTATTGTCTTCGCGATTGCGGGTGGCATCCAGTTCGTGATCGGCAATATTATCGATCCGATGCTGATGGGACATGCGCTGCGGCTCTCGAGTTTTGGCATCATCATCTCTCTGGCGTTCTGGGGAGCCGTCTGGGGTCTGCCGGGGATGTTTCTGGCGGTCCCGATCATGGTGGCTCTGATGATTTCCTGCGCCCATTCGCCGACGCTTCGCCCGCTGGCGATTCTTCTGTCGCGCGAGGGACTACCGGATTGATTTGGTTTCCTCTCTTAGGTTCACATTCCGTTCTTGAAACGTGATCACGCTCATCAAGAGCCATGCCCGCAAGGGAGTGCGGCAATTTTGCCAAGCACCCCTTGCAGAAAAGTCACTTCTGAAAGATTTCTCAATTTAACCAAAGCCATGCATCCTATTCCTGAGTTTTCGCATCAGGGCGGTTCCATCACATTTTGCACAATGAGCAGATTTTCGCCGAGCCTGGTTCTCCTCACTTTCCCTTAACGATGTTTTTGGGCACAAAACTTCCGTGCTCCGAGCCAGATCCGAACCGGCTAGGCGTGCCCATAAAAAAACAGTCGAGGTCCCGAGCGTGACAGGCGTTCTTTCCACTTTGCGTGGGCCGGCACTTGCTGCCGCAGCCCTACTATCTCTTGCGGCTTGCTCGTCAAAAGGCGATCTGGGCCAGATGAGTTCGATGAATTTTGCTTCGGCGCGGATGGATCGTCAGGCAACGATCGGCCTCGATCCGGCCCGCCGCGACGCAGCCGTGCAGATCGCGGCAGCAATGCGAGCCAAGGGCGAACGCGTCTGGTGCGTGCCCTTCGCCCGCAATGCGAGCGGCATCGAGCTTCGCGGCAATGCACGCACCTGGTGGGGGCAGGCCGACGGGTCCTACCTGCGCCGCCACAGCCCGGCACCCGGCGCGGTGATGGTGTTCAAGGGCACCAAGCGTCTGCCGATGGGTCATGTGGCCGTGGTGTCCAAGGTCGTCGATAGCCGCAAGATCCTTGTCGATCACGCCAATTGGAAGCGCAATCAGGTCTCGCTCGGCATGGAAGTGATCGATGTCTCCGCCAAGAACGACTGGTCCGAGGTGCGGGTCAAATCCACCAAAGCCGCTTTTGGCAGCGAATATCCGGTCTATGGCTTCATCCAGAACGTCCATCGTGGCTGATATCAGACCCCACCCATCGCGGTGGGGTTTTTGAATCCAACTCATATAGTTCTTGACCAATATGAGTTGGATTTACATTTCGCGACGGGCTATGTAACCCACTCTGGAACCAAAGGAGTGCTGTCAGCCGTGTCCCGTAAAGCCATGACCCGTTCTGCCGTTTTCGACCAGATCAGATCCGCCGCCAAAGACCGTATCCTGATCCTCGACGGGGCGATGGGCACGCAGATCCAGAAGCTCCATCTGTCGGAACCCGATTTCCAGATCTCCGAACGCAGTGGTCCTTTCGAGGCGCATCTCGAGGGCAATAGCCATCCGCAGCAGGGCAATAACGACCTCCTCAACCTGACGCTGCCCGAAGCGATCGAGGAAATCCATTACAAATACGCGATGGCGGGCGCCGATATCGCCGAGACGAATACCTTCTCGTCCACCACGATCGCACAGGCCGATTATGCGCTCGAAGGCGCGGTCTATGACCTGAACTTCCAGGGCGCGCGTCTGGCCCGCAAGGCGATGGATCGCGCCGAGGCCGAGGATGGCCGGAAGCGATTTGTCGCAGGCGCTCTTGGACCGACCAACCGCACCGCATCGATCAGTCCAGATGTGAATAATCCCGGCTACCGTGCTGTTACCTTTGATGATTTGCGCATCGCCTATACGCAGCAGATCAATGCGCTCATTGATGGTGGCGTCGATATCCTTCTGATCGAAACGATCTTCGACACGCTTAACGCCAAAGCTGCGATCTTTGCCTGCGAGGAGGTCTTCGTCGAGCGCGGGATCGAGATGCCAGTGATGATCTCCGGCACGATCACCGACCTTTCGGGGCGCACGCTCTCGGGGCAGACGCCCACGGCTTTCTGGAACTCGGTTCGTCATGCCAGCCCGCTGACCATCGGCCTGAACTGTGCGCTAGGTGCCGAGGCGATGCGCGCGCATATCTCCGAACTCTCTGGCGTGGCCAACACGCTGATCTGTGCCTATCCCAACGCCGGTCTGCCCAACGAGATGGGCGAGTATGACGAGACGCCCGAGCATATGGCCGAGCAGGTCGCCAGCTTCGCGCGTGATGGCCTTGTCAATATCGTGGGCGGCTGCTGCGGCTCGACTTTTGATCATATCCGCGCCATCGCCCAAGCCGTGAAGGATATCGCCCCGCGCGAAATCCCCGAGCCTGCGGTCCTGATGCGCCTGTCGGGGCTCGAGCCCTTCACGCTGACCTCGGATATTCCCTTCGTCAATGTGGGCGAGCGGACCAATGTCACGGGCTCCGCCAAATTCCGTAAACTGATCACCGCCGGCGATTATGCAAGCGCTTTGGATGTGGCCCGCCAACAAGTCGAGAACGGCGCGCAGATCATCGACATCAACATGGACGAGGGTTTGATCGACTCGAAGGCCGCGATGGTCGAGTTCCTGAACCTAATTGCTGCCGAGCCCGATATCGCCCGCGTGCCGATCATGATCGACAGCTCCAAATGGGAGGTGATCGAGGCCGGTCTGAAATGTGTGCAGGGCAAGGCGATCGTCAACTCGATCTCGATGAAGGAGGGCGTCGAGGCCTTTGTCCATCACGCGCGCCTCTGCAAGGCATACGGTGCCGCCGTGGTGGTGATGGCCTTCGACGAGCAGGGGCAGGCCGATACCTGTGCCCGCAAGGTCGAGATCTGCCAGCGCGCCTATAAGATCCTCACCGAGGACGTGGGCTTTGCCCCCGAAGACATCATCTTCGATCCCAACGTCTTTGCTGTGGCGACCGGCATCGAGGAGCACGACAATTACGGCGTCGATTTCATCGAGGCCACCAAGATCATCACCGAAACCTGCCCGCATGTGCATATCTCGGGCGGCGTCTCGAACCTGTCTTTCTCCTTCCGCGGCAACGAGCCCGTGCGTGAGGCGATGCACGCGGTCTTCCTCTACCACGCCATTCAAAACGGTATGGATATGGGGATCGTCAATGCGGGGCAGCTTGCGGTCTATGACCAGATCGATGCCGATTTGCGCGAGGCCTGCGAGGATGTGGTTCTCAACCGCACGCCTGCCAATGGCGGCTCGGCCACCGAGAACATACTCGAGATCGCCGAGAAATATCGTGGTCAGGGCGGTGCCAAGGGCCGTGAGAAGGATATGACGTGGCGCACATGGGGCGTCGAGAAGCGCCTCGAGCATGCGCTGGTCAATGGCATCACCGAATTCATCGACGAGGATACCGAAGAAGCCCGTCAGAGCGCCGAGCGTCCTCTGCATGTGATCGAAGGCCCGCTGATGGCGGGGATGAACGTGGTGGGTGATCTCTTTGGCGCGGGCAAGATGTTCCTGCCACAGGTGGTGAAATCGGCCCGTGTGATGAAACAGGCCGTGGCCGTGCTTTTGCCCTATATGGAAGAAGAGAAGCGCCAGAACGGCACCACGGAAAGCGAGGCGGCCGGTAAGGTCCTGATGGCGACCGTAAAGGGCGATGTGCATGATATCGGCAAGAACATCGTGGGCGTCGTGTTGGCCTGCAACAATTATGAGATCATCGATCTGGGCGTGATGGTGCCCGCCGAGAAGATCCTCGAGACGGCCAAGCGCGAAAAGGTAGATATCATCGGGCTCTCGGGGCTCATCACGCCCTCGCTTGACGAGATGGTGCATGTGGCCTCCGAGATGGAGCGGCTCGGCATGGATCTGCCGCTGCTGATCGGCGGGGCGACCACCTCCAAGGTGCATACCGCCGTGAAGATCAATCCGCGCTATAACAAGGGGCAGGCCATCTATGTCACTGATGCCTCGCGCGCGGTAGGTGTGGTCTCGCAACTGCTGTCCAAGACGCAAAAAACCGATTATGTCGCGAGTATTCAGGCGGATTACGCCGAGACGGCCGAGAAACACGCCCGTGCCGAACTGGCCAAGAAGCGGCTGCCATTGGCGGATGCCCGCGCTAATGCCTATAAGGCGGATTTCGCGGACTACACGCCGAAAGCGCCCAGTTTCCTTGGCACCAAGACCTTTGAAAACTGGGATCTGGCCGAGCTGGCCCGCTATATCGACTGGACGCCATTCTTCCAGACATGGGAGCTGAAAGGCGTCTATCCGAAGATCCTCGAGGACGAGAAACAGGGCGAGGCAGCGCGGGCACTCTTTGCCGATGCACAGGCGATGCTGGCCAGGATCATTGACGAGAAATGGTTCACGCCCAAAGCGGTTGTGGGCTTCTGGCCCGCCAATACGGTGGGGGATGACATCCGTCTTTATACCGGCGAGGACCGCGGCACCGAATTGGCGACCATGCACACGCTGCGCCAGCAGGTGACCAAACGCGAGGGCCGCCCCAACGTGGCGCTGTCGGATTTTGTCGCACCCGAAGGCAGCAAGGCCGATTATCTGGGTGGCTTCGTGGTGACCGCAGGCCCCGAGGAGCAGGCGATTGCGGAGAAGTTCGAGGCCGCGCATGATGACTATAACTCGATCCTCGTGAAGGCATTGGCTGACCGTTTTGCCGAAGCCTTCGCCGAGCGCCTGCACGAGTTTGTCCGCAAGGAACTCTGGGGCTATGCTCCTGACGAGGCCTGCGACAACGCCGCTCTGATTGCCGATAAATATGACGGTATCCGCCCGGCACCGGGCTATCCGGCACAGCCCGATCACACCGAAAAAGAGACGCTTTTCAAGCTTCTGGACGCGACTTCTCAGACGGGGGTCGAGCTGACCGAAAGCTATGCGATGTGGCCCGGTTCGTCCGTGTCGGGGATCTATATCGGCCATCCGGAAGCCTATTATTTCGGGGTTGCACGGGTCGAGAAAGATCAGGTCGAGGATTATGCCCAGCGTAAGGGCATGGACCTGACCGAGGCCGAGCGCTGGCTTGCGCCGATCCTGAACTACACGCCGAAAGCGCCCGACGCCTGATGGCAGTCCCGCGCTATGCGATCTATGCCGTCCCCGAAGGCGTGTTTTACGCACGGGGGGCGGCATGGTTGGGTTGGGACAGCGCGGCGGGCAGGGACATCGCGCAACCCGCGCTGGCGGGTCTATCGCCGGAAGTGACGGCACGGCCTGCACGTTACGGGTTTCACGCAACGCTTCGTGCGCCCTTCGTCCTGCAAGACGGGGTCAGCTATGAAGACCTTGTAACACTGTGCGAAAATCTCGGCCGGAGCTTGCCCGCTCTGAGCATCGGGCCGCTACAGCTCGTTCGGCTCGGACGGTTTCTTGCCCTCATTCCTGAGCCACAACCGGAAATTACCGCTTTTGCCTCAGAGATCGTGCGCAGAACCAACGACATCCGCAAGCCTCTTTCGGAAGAGGAAATCGAAAGACGAAGCTCGGATCGCTTCGGGAGTTCTGATCGGGACTATCTGAGACGCTGGGGCTATGCGCATGTCATGGACCGGTTCAAACTGCATTTCACGCTGACTGAGAAGCTGGGGAAAACGCAGCTTGACACCTTGGAGTCCGCCGCGACAGATTGGTTCCAAAGCGCTTTGAATGACCATCTAGCCATCAATTCGCTGTGTATTATGGGCGAGGAACCGCATAGCAAACGTTTCCGGCTTCTCCACAGGATCTCTCTCAAAGGCTGATGAGGCGCGGGTGCTCAGGCGCCCCAAGACCGGACCGGACCGCAATCCATATGCACGAAGTTCGAGCGACTGTATTTGCCGACGCCACCCGCATGGCAAGCCATGGCCGCTTTATACATCTGGTTGACCGAACGCGACTTGAGCCGCAGATCTGCTGCCTGACCGCGCATATGGAGGGAGTTCCGGGCCACGCCGCCGGACCGCGAGCGCAACATCGCATTGGTCTTTGGAGAACGATACCCCGAAAGCATGATATAGGGCTCTTGGATATCCATCAGATTATGCGAGGCCGCGGCGATATCGATCGTGCGGCGGTCGATCGTTTTCTTTGTGCCGGTACGCCAGTCCCGCATGAAATGGGTGATCTCGTTGAGCGCATCGTCGATATATTCACCATCAATCCAGTAGACTGTATTGATGCTCTCACCTGTGCGGCCCGAATACATGCGGATACGACGCACATCGCCCGCGCCGCGCAAAAACCCGAACGCATTGGACATGGTAGGCGCTGCGACGACTGCGGTAGCTGCAAAAGCCCCGAGAAGACCACGGCGGGTGAACAATAGGTTGCTTGCCATTTTTATGCCTGCCTAAGTTTTTTTGCGCGCCGCTTATCTGCGACTTTACGCATGCCTCTCGTCAGATCGCGATCACGTTAGGTCCCCCACGTCTTCGCGATCAACTGTGAATTCTCTGGTTAACGAATGGTCAACTAGGATTTAGGCGGAAAATTGCCACTCATGGCGCCATAAGGGGACGATTGTTGAGGTAATGCGACATAGTTGCCATGAAAATGGTTAACAAAGCCTTGATGCTGGACATTCGTGATGCTGCGCGCGATCCCTCATGTAGAATGTGCAGATGACTTTCAGCAGGCGGACGATGATCGATTCTCTCAGATATGCGGGTCTGGCCGGCTTATTGGCGGCGTCCTTCGGCAGCAGCCTCCATGCCCAGACCAATCTCGCAACAGTGGCCGGTGCGGTGCCCGCATCGCAGATAACCATCTCCGGCTTCATGCAGGCCGTGGCCGAAGGGGCGACCGACCATCCGGCGCTTGCACAGTTCTATTCCGCACGCGACTACCAGCCGATATGGACCGGCGCAGGCGATGCCTCCCGCCGCGCCGCCTTTTTCCGCGTGCTGGATCAAGCTGGCGCTCAGGGGCTTCCGAGTGAACGCTATGACGCGCAGGGGCTGCGTCAGGCCTTTGGCGAGCTGCGCTCGGAAGGCCAGCGCGGGCAGCTCGAGATCCGGATGTCGGAAACTTTCCTACGCTACGCACAGGATCTCTCGCGCGGCATATTAACGCCCAAGAAGGTCGACCCGACGATCGTGCGCGAGATCGACCGGCCCGATAATCTTACCCTGATCCGCGCATTCAGCCAGAGCCAGACGCCTCTGGCATGGCTGCATGCGCTCGCGCCCCGCAGTCCGGCCTATGCACAGCTCGTCAAAGCCAAGCTCGATCTCGAGACCACGATTGCCGATGGTGGCTGGGGGCCCGAGGTCCATGCCGGCATCCTGCGACCTGGCGCCCAAGGGGATGCGGTCATTGCGCTACGCAACCGGCTTCAGAATATGGGGTATCTCGGCTCCCATCCGACGGCCAGCTATGACGGCGCGATGCAGAAGGCTGTCCAGCAGTTTCAGGAGGATCAGGGGCTGATCACCGATGGCGTGGCCGGAAGCTCCACGCTGGAGGCGTTGAACGCGGCCCCTCAAGAGCGGCTGAAATCCGTACTTGTGGCGCTTGAACGGATGCGCTGGATGAACGGCACTGATCTTGGCAAGCGCCATATCTGGATCAATATCGCCGATTTCTCGGTCAGGGTTGTAGATGACGACAAAACCACGTTCAAATCGGTAACGGTCGTCGGCCAGAGCACGCCAGACCGCCAGACGCCGGAATTTTCCGATATGATGGACCGTATGGTGATCAATCCGGCATGGCATGTGCCGCGGTCTATCGTGACCAAGGAATATCTTCCGATGATGCAGCGCAATCCGAATGCGGCGGCACAGCTGCAGCTGGTGGATTCGCGCGGGCAGGTGGTGCCGCGTAGCGCGGTGAATTTTGGCCAGTATACCGCCAGTAGTTTCCCCTTCGCCATGCGCCAGCCGCCCTCGCAGCATAACGCTCTTGGATTGGTGAAGTTCTTGTTCCCGAACAAGTATAACATCTATCTCCATGATACGCCGTCGAAATCTCTTTTCTCGAAAGAGCAGCGCGCTTTCAGCCACGGCTGTGTGCGTGTGGGCGAGCCATTTGAACTGGCCTATACGCTGCTCGCGCCCCAGACCGACAACCCCAAGGCCTATTTCCAGCGCATTCTTGAGAGTGGCAACGAGACAACCGTGAAGCTGACACCGCCGGTGCCCGTGCATTTGGTCTATTTCACTGCATGGCCGAATGCGAAGGGCAAGATCGAGTATCGCCGCGACGTCTATGGCCGCGATGCACGCCTTTACGCCGCCTTGCACAAGGCCGGGGTGGAATCTGCCGCGCTGACGAATTAAGTCAGGGCAAAGGGCCGCAGGACGGCCCGCAAGATGGAAAGGCAGAGTTATGGCACATCGCGTTGACGCAATCGCGCAAGCACTCGGGGCAAGATTCGAGGGTGACGGGACGCTGGCCGTGTCGGGCGCCTCCGAGCCGTCCAGCGCGAAAGCGGGTCAAATCGCTTTGGCTATGGATCCGAAATATGCAGCGGGCTTGGCCGAAGGTGAAGCTCGCGTCGCAATGCTCTGGGAAGATGCGGATTTTTCTGCATTCGACCTCGATGCGGCCATTTTTGTGCCGCGCCCACGTCTTGCGATGGCTGGCCTGTCGAAAGTCTTCGATCCGGGTCCGGAAATCGCCCCGGGTATCCATCCTTCGGCAGTGATCGACCCGAGTGCCGAGATCGGCGAGGGCGCGGCAATCGGTCCCTTCACCTATATCGGGCGCGGCGTGAAGATTGGCGCGCAAGCCCGTATTTCCGCTCAGGTTTTCATTGCTGAAGGGGTGCAGATTGGCGACGATGCGCTGATCCATTCAGGTGCGCGGATCATGTCCTATGTCAGGATCGGCGACCGGTTCATCTGCAATCCGAATGCTGTCTTGGGCGGGGATGGCTTTTCCTTCGTGACGCCCGAAAAATCCGGCGTCGAGGAAATCCGCAATACGGTTGGCAAGCGCGAGGAGATCCACGCGCAACACTGGACCCGCATCCATTCTCTGGGAACCGTGATCATTGGCGATGATGTGGAAATCGGCGCCAATGCGACGGTCGATCGCGGAACGGTGCGCGCCACCAAAATCGGAAACGGGACAAAACTCGATAACCTCGTTTGTGTTGGTCATAACGTCCAGATTGGCGATGACTGTATGATGTGTGGTCAGGTGGGGATCGCAGGATCGGTAAAGATTGGGAACCGTGTGGTGCTTGGCGGGCAGACCGGCGTATCGGATAATATCTTTATCGGTGATGATGTTATTGCCGGAGGTTCAACCAAGATCTTCACCAATGCACCGGCAGGGCGGGTGTTGCTCGGCTCTCCTGCGGTCAAGATGGAGACACAGGTCGAGATCCAGAAATCCATCCGTCGGCTACCGAGATTGTTTGCACAATTCGCCGATCTTCGTAAAACTGTTGCAGAGCTGAGAGACAACAAGGGCACCGAGTAATCATCTCATGAGGTCTGACGTGCAAGAGCAAATCATCTCCATTATCGCGCGCGAAGCTGTCATGGCACCCGCCGATGTGCAGCCGGATATGACGCTTGAGGATCTGGGGCTCGACAGCCTCGGGCTCGTCGAAATGATTTTCGCGATCGAGGAGACTTTCGATATCTCAGTGCCTTTTAACGCCAACGAGCCGAGCCAGTCCGAGTTCGATATCTCTTCGGTCGGTGCGATCGTCAACGCCGTTGAGCGGATGATTTGCGGCCAGAAGGGCGAGGCCTTCGTGTAAGCCATGCAGCGCGTTGTCATTACCGGCGCTGGCACTGTCAACGCGCTTGCCTTGGATGTTCCCGGAACATTGCGCGCCATGCGAGAGGGGCGCTGCGGGATAGGGCCGCTCTATATTCCTGATCTCGACCGGTTGCAGGTGCGGATCGGGGCGCAGATCAACGGGTGGGATGCGGAAGCCCGTTTCAGCCGCGCGCAGCTCGGCCTCTATGACCGCTTCACCCAGTTTGCGTTGGTGGCAGGGCAGGAAGCGATGTCGCAAGCTGGTTTAAGATCGGTCAGCAATCCTCTGAAATGGGGGTGTATTATGGGAACGGCTGGTGGTGGGAACAGCACCGTGAACGACGCGTTCCACACGGTTTTCGCTGAAGGCAAAAGCCGTGTTCATCCGTTTACCGTGCCTCGTTTGATGAATAATGCCGCCGCCTCGCATCTGTCGATGACGTGGAACCTGCAGGGCCCGTGCTTCTCGGTCGCCACTGCCTGTGCCAGCTCCAACCACGCCATCGGGCTGGCCTATCAGATGATCCGCTCGGGTATGGCGGAGGGAATGTTGGCAGGCGGCTCTGAATCCATGCTGAATTTTGGCGGGCTCAAAGCGTGGGAAGGGCTCCGCGTGATGTCCAGAACCGGGTGCCGGCCATTTGCGAAGTCCCGCGACGGGATGGTGCAGGGCGAGGGCGGCGCCGTCTTCGTGCTCGAAAGCCTCGAGAGCGCCAAGGCCCGTGATGCCTCGATTTTAGCCGAGATCTGTGGTTTCTCCATGACGTCGGATGCAGGCGACATCGTCATGCCCTCGCTCGAAGGGGCCACGCGTGCCATAAGTGGTGCACTTGCCGATGGCGGTATAGCGGCCGATCGCGTGGGCTATATCAACGCGCATGGTACCGGCACTGCAGCCAATGACAAAACCGAATCCGCAGCCATCCGAAGCGCTTTGGGAGCACAGGCGGATCATGTTCTGGTGAGTTCGACAAAGGCCATGCATGGTCACTGCATAGGTGGCACTGGCGCGATCGAAGTGCTGGCCTGCCTCATGGCGCTGAACGAAGGCGTGATCGCGCCGACAATCAATCATGATACACCCGATCCCGATTGCGACCTCGATGTCGTGCCGAACGAAGCCCGTGAGGCATCGATCGATATCGCACTCTCCAACGCTTTCGCCTTTGGCGGTATGAACGCGGTGCTCGCGCTCAAGCGGATATGAAAAAGGCCGCCACGGACGGGCGGCCTTCACGGGGATTTTCCTGGCTTACTGAGCTGCCGCAGGCTTGTCTTTGGCCTGCGCCTTGGTGTTCGAGGCTTTCACCTCGTCATAGGCGGCCGTGAAGCCTGCAAGCGAGATCGCCACATTGACTTTCTGGTTCGGTGCGGCGACCGGAACGATAGTCATCTCGATCTTGCTGCCCTTTTTATATTGCGTCAGCTCGTCGGCAGTCAGACCGATACGGGCAAAACAGCCCGCCTGCGCGCAGAAGGTGAAGGGGTAGACCTTGGGCTCGTTACTATCGAGCTTCATCACCATATTCTGCGTCAGCAGCGTTTCGAGCGGCACCATGATGGTCGCACCGACAGCCGCGCGATTATTCTCGGGCAGGGGGAACATCGAGATATCGGCGACATTATTGCCGCTCTGGTCTTTCAGGAGTTGGTAGAGCTGGCAGGGGTCGGAGCCGTCTTCGGTATGGACACATTGCACTTTCCAGTCGCCATGGGTCGAGGCGATATAGGTCGTGCCAGGGCCATCCTTGGCAGGGGCTTGAGCGGCCGGAGCCGCTGTATCGGGCGCACTCGCCGCAGGCGCATCGGCCGCAGGCGCGGTCGGAGTTGCAGGAGCATCGGCTGCTGGCGCAGTCGTATCCTGTGCCATAGCGAAAGAGGCGGACATGCTCAGCGCGGCGGCGAACATCAATGTCTTGTTGAGATTGGTCATACTGCCTTTCAATCCTTCATTCTGGCCGGTTCGGGGCCGTCGGCTCACGCATATCACGGTGCGTTGGGACTGTCAGGGCAAAAACCTTGTGATCACCTGCGGACGACAGAGATGTGATCTGGGTAAGGTGTTGTTTAAATGAAGAAAAGGGCCCGATATTTCGGTGCCCTTTTCAATAGGTTCCCCCTGTCGGACTTGGCCGACTTCGTTCTTTGATTGGACGCTACGAGGCGGACACAATGTCGTCAACAGGGTTTGTGTCATTCGCGCGACATGGCTTCGATTTTTTGGTCGATTGCACAAAAAAAAGCCGCACTTTGAAAGCGCGGCCAGTCTGACAGGGAGGAAAAGTCGGAAACTGGCGCGATGCGCAGCTGATCCGACAAATATGACATTGCCCCGAATTGGCTAATTTTCCGTTGTTGCACAGGAGCGCACGACATATTTTCAATTAAGATTTTTCGCCGGAGGCCCTGTAATGACTGCATCCCGCCCAGAGACTGCCATAAACACGCTCGTTGGTGACGCCCTTTTCATCGGCGGTGGCGGACCGGATTACGGGGTCGTGCAATCGCTGCGGCTCGACAAGGCCAACCGTCACGGGTTGATCGCGGGAGCCACGGGAACGGGAAAGACCGTGACATTGCAGACCCTTGCCGAAGGGTTCAGCGATGCGGGCGTTCCGGTCTTTCTGACCGATGTGAAGGGGGATCTGTCGGGGCTTGCGGCGGCCGGTGCTCCCGTGGACAAGCTGAAATCGGCATTCGAGGCACGCGCAGCGCAGATCGGCTTCGATCTCTGTTATCGGAGCTATCCGGTCGAGTTCTGGGATATCACAGGTGCTAAGGGCATACCTGTGCGGATGACAGTGTCCGAGCTCGGGCCAGTTCTGCTATCGCGGCTGCTGGATCTGTCTCCTGCTCAGGAAGGGGTGCTGCATATCGCCTTCCATCTGGCCGATGAAGAGAAGCTGGCGCTTCTCGATCTCTCGGATCTACGCGCCATGCTTCACCATGTGGGCGAGCGCGCGAGCGAGCTGACCATGCGTTATGGCACTGTCGACAAGCGTTCGATTGGCGCGATCCAGCGGCAGCTCCTGATGCTGGAAAGCGAAGGGGCCACCGGATTTCTGGGCGAGCCGGCACTCGAGCTGGCAGATATGATCCGCATTGCAGAAGATGGGCGCGGGCAGGTGAATATTCTGGCGGCAGACAAAGTGATCAATACGCCCAAAACATATGCAACCTTCCTGTTATGGTTGCTTTCGGAGCTTTTCGAGACCCTGCCCGAAATCGGGAACCCCGAGAAGCCGGTCTTCGTACTGTTTTTCGACGAGGCGCATCTTCTGTTCGATGACGCGCCGAAGCCGCTTCTCGACAAGGTCGAGCAGGTTGTCCGACTGATCCGCTCGAAAGGGGTTGGCGTCTATTTCGTGACGCAGAACCCGACCGACATTCCGGAGGATGTGTTGTCCCAACTCGGCAACCGCGTGCAGCATGCGTTACGCGCCTTTACGGCCAAGGACCAGAAAGAGCTGGAGCAGGCGGCCAAAACCTATCGGGCGAATCCTGATTTCGGGATTATCGAAGCCATTCGAGATGTCGGCACAGGCGAGGCGGTGACGTCGTTTCTCGATTCAAAAGCCGTTCCGGGACAGGTGGAGCGTAGTCTGATCCGCCCACCCGTTTCGCTGCTCGGTCCGGTGCCTGCGGCAACCCGTGAGCGCGTGATCGATCAAAGCGCGCTTTATGCCAAATACCGGACGGCGCTCGACCGTGAGTCCGCAGCCGAACTCCTGCAGGCGCGTATGGTCGCGGATGATCCGCAAGCGCCCCGGAGTGCCCCGGAGAGCCTGAGCCGTGGCCGCCGCTACAGGGGTGCAAATTCTCCCGAGGCAAAACCCCAACGCCGGAGCAGTTCCGATACGCTCATGGAAACCTTTGGAAAAAGCATTGTCCGCCAGATCGGCACCCAAGGCGGAAAGGCCATCGTGCGCGGGATATTGGGCTCGCTTTTCCGCAAGTAACCGCTAGAGCGCGCGCAATTGCGCCGTGTCCCGCGCTTCCCATATGATCGCGGCAAGTAGTTCGATATGGCGCGCAGGGTCGTATTTGCGCCACTGGGTGGCAACGCGGCGACGGACACTGTCAATTTCGGCCTCTTTCTCGAGGAGTTGCGTCAGAATGTCTGCTGTATTTGTGATCTGGTAGAGAACCATGATCCTGCGCAGATCGCGCTCCGGTTTATACAAAGCCGCACCTATGCGAGCTGCGCGCACCAGAAGTTTCGGGCGTTTGAGCTTCTCCAGCCGATTGTCGAATTCTGTCACTTTTACCTCCATCCAAAGATAAAGCAGTCTGAATACAACTCTAGGTAGTTTTGCGTATTATTGTGAAGGACCGTTCGCAGGCATTGGTAATCTTTATACTATTCACGACGAACATTCTCTCGAAACATAGTTAACTAGATGGCTTTGCGATTATTTTCTAGCACTCATTCAACCTGCGCGTGCCATCCAGTTTTGGGAGAACCGAAATGCATTCTGACCTGCGTCATGGCTCGATACCGAATTGGCTAACGACTTACGCAAAGCTTTATCTCACCCATGTCGAGGAAGGCGTCTCCAGCCGTCAACTCGCACGCGAGGAGGGCTGCCATGCATCTACGATTCTTCGCCGGATCCGCCGCATAGAGGAGCGGCGGGAAGATCCGCTCGTCGATCAGGCGCTTGACCACATCCGCGAAGGCGCGCCGGTCGCAACGCCCGAAGTCAGGGATCCGGAGCGCCCCGACACACCGGCGTTTCTGGCTGAGGCGCGGCGCGTTCTGCAGCGGTTGACCGAACTTGGTGCATTGCTGATCATGGCCCCGAATATGGAGAAGGCGGTCGTGCTGCGTGGCACGGTGCGCCTCCTTGTGGTGGACGTCGCGCAGGCCGAGACCTTCGCGCTTCGGGGCTGGATCGCGATCAAGCACAAGGGTAGGGTCACCAGCTACGAGATCACCCGCAGCGGACGGGACGCACTGCGCAGCTTGGCGGACGATACCCCGAGAGGCCGCCGCCGCGACGGGCCGGAGGGCGTGGACCGCAAGCCGGTCGTGAATACTTCCGAAAGCCCGCTGGCAGTTCTGGCACGCCGCCGTGATCGGGATGGCAAGCTGTTTCTGGAGCCCCAGCTTGTGGCGGCGGGCGAGAGGTTGCGCGAGGATTTCGAACTGGCGCAGATGGGACCCCGCGTCACGCAGAATTGGGACCGGTTCCTCACGGCAGGCGTTTCGGGCGGGTTCTCGGTGCAGGGCAATCTAGAGGCGGGATCCGAGGCGGCCAAGCTGCGGGTCGGCGCGGCGCTTCAGGATCTGGGGCCGGGGCTTGGAGATATTGTGCTGCGCTGCTGCTGTTTTCTCGAAGGGCTGGAGACGACCGAGCGCGATATGGGGTGGTCCGCGCGCTCCGGCAAGATCGTGCTGCGCATCGCGTTGATCCGGTTGCACCGCCATTACGAGGAACGCTATGGCGGAAAAAGCCCGCTGATCGGATAAAAAAGGCCGCCGGAGGATCCGGCGGCCTTTTCCTTTTCTCGCGCCCTTACTTGGTCGGCACGGGACTGTCATTGGTGACTGGCACCGCGTTCACGTCGCTGCCATCTGTCGCCAGCGCCTTGCGCACGCCTGCCTCGTAATCGGGATGGACACGGCCCAGCACGGCCAGCCAACGCTCGGTCACAGCTTCCGAACAGGGGCCCATCGCCTCTGCCATGTTGTGATGCAGGCGGTCACGTTCGGCATCATCCATCACCTCGGCATAGAGCGCGCGCGGCTGGATATAATCGGCGTCGGCATCCTCCTGCACATAGCGGTCGGCATCGCCATTGATCCGCAGCGGCGGCTCGGCAGCTGCCGGATCGGCAACGGCCGCGCTTTCATACTGGTTGGGCGAATAGTAGGCATCGGGATGGCCGGTCTCGGCGGGGAAGAACCGCATCGGACCATCCTTATGGTAGTGATGCACCGGACATTTGGGCGCATTCGCAGGCAGAGCCTCGTAATGCGTGCCCAGACGGTAGCGATGTGCATCGGCATAGGAGAACACCCGCGCCTGCAGCATCTTGTCGGGGCTGTAGCCGATGCCCAACACCTTGTTCGAGGGCGAATAGGCCGCATTCTCGACCATCTGGAAATAGTTGTCGGGGTTGCGGTTCATCTCCAGAATACCGACCTCGATCAGCGGATAATCCTTATGCGGCCAGACCTTGGTCAGATCGAAAGGATTGAAATCGAGGTTCTCGGCTTCTTTCTCGGGCATCACCTGGATCATGAAGCGCCATTTCGGGAAGTTACCTTCTTCGATCATGTTGAAGAGGTCTTCCTGATAGCTCTCGCGCGTCTTGCCGATCAGCGCCTCTGCCTCGGCATTGGTATAATGCTTATGGCCCTGCAGGGTCTTGAAGTGGAATTTCACCCAGAAGCGCTCGCCATCCGCATTCCACATGGAATAGGTATGCGAACCATAACCGTTCATATGGGCGGGGTTCTTGGGAATACCACGGTCCGACATCAGGATCGTCACCTGATGGATACATTCAGGGCTACGGCCCCAGAAATCGAACATCGCCTCGGGCGAGCGCAGATTCGTGCGCGGATGGCGTTTCTGGGTATGGATGAAATCGGGGAACTTATAGGCGTCGCGGACGAAGAAAACGGGGGTGTTATTCCCCACCATGTCCCAGTTGCCGTCTTCAGTGTAGAATTTCAGGCTGAAGCCACGCACGTCACGCTCGGCATCGGCCGCGCCCATCTCGCCGGCCACCGTCGACCAGCGCGAAAGAACCTCGGTCTGTTTACCGATTTCGGAGAAAAGCTTGGCGCAGCTATATTTCGTGATGTCATTGGTAACCGTGAAGGTGCCCTGCGCGCCCCAGCCCTTGGCATGGACGGTGCGTTCGGGGATCCGCTCACGGTTCTGATGGGCCAGTTTCTCGATCAGCTGGTAATCCTGCATCAGGACAGGACCGCGCGGGCCTGCGGTCTCCGAGGTCTCGTTGGACACCCAAGGCGCGCCGGCACTTGTGGTAAGTTTTGTGCGGTCTGACATTTTTTTACTCCATCAGCGGTTTTTATTTGGCTTCCTACGACGGAACTATGTAGCGGTCGCGTGATAAAGGGAAATCGGTAATACTATGAGTAATGATAAGGCACCCTTATGAACATCACCCTGCGCCAACTGCAATACATGTTAGCCCTGGAAAAATTCCGGAATTTTTCCAGGGCCGCTGAATCCGTGCATGTAACGCAGCCCGCGCTGTCGATGCAGATTCGCGAGCTGGAACAATCCCTTGGACTGACATTGGTCGAGCGGCGGCCACGCGACATACGGCTGACGCGGGCAGGGCGGATGGTGATCGACCATGCACTCCGCATCGATGCCGAGCTGAAATCGCTCGAGGCCGATCTGCGCCGCGGGCAGGGACAGGTGAATCTCGGCGTCATTCCGACGGTTGCGCCCTATCTGATGCCGCGCGCATTGCCCAAGCTGCAGGCGGTGCAATCGGGCTTCCGGCTGCGCGAGGCGCAGACCCACGAGTTGCTGGAAGACCTGCGCAAGGGGCGTCTGGATGCGGCTGTCATCGCGACCCCTGCGCCCGATACGGAGGAAATCACGCTCTTCGAGGACCATTTCCTGCTGGCGGGCCTGCCAGAGGCGCTCGAACGGCTCGAGGGGATCAGTCCCGATGCGCTCGATCCGGGCGAGTTGTTGCTGCTCGAAGAGGGACATTGCCTTGCCGACCAGACGTTGAAGATCTGCAATGTGAATCGCGATGCGCGATCGGTCGATCTGGGCGCTGCCTCGCTCACGACGCTCTGTGCGCTGGCCTCGGGCGGCATGGGCGTGACGCTCATCCCCGAAATCTCGGCTGTGGCAGAACAGCATGCCAGCCCGAAACTTGCGGTGACGCGCTTTGCGAAGGAGCCCGGTCGCGTGTTGCGGCTGGTGCGCCGCGCTGATGCGGTCGATGATGGTGAATGGTTCGAGTCCGTGGCGAACATCCTGCGCGAGGCGGGTCAAAGCGTTCTGGATGATGCGCGCCGCGATATTCCGGTGCAACCCGCCGCGCCGCGCATGAAGATGCAAGCCGCACAATAACCTCGCATAACCGGCATGCCGGAGCCTTTTCCGGCATGCCACAGACGCAACCGTGCCTTTCCACGAGGGAGAGGCAAACTGTCGCACTCTCCGTTGCATTCGGTCCCGTTTCGGAATATGGGGGTGGGCAAAGCCGAAAGGATACCCATCCCATGCGCGATCTCAAAATCCCCGACCAGCGCCACCCGGAAAAGGCACACCGGCCCGATAACGCCCAGCCGAAGAAACCGGACTGGATCCGCGTGAAGGCCCCCACCTCGGCCGGCTACAAGCAGACCCGCGACCTGATGCGCGAGAACAAGCTCGTCACCGTTTGCGAGGAAGCGGGCTGCCCGAATGTCGGCGAGTGCTGGAGCCAGGGTCACGCGACGATGATGATCATGGGGGATATCTGCACCCGTGGCTGTTCCTTCTGCAATGTCGCGACCGGTCGTCCCGATGCGCTCGATGTCTTCGAGCCGGGCCGGGTCGCGCATGCGGTCGAGAAGCTGGGTCTTAACCATGTCGTGATCACCTCGGTGGACCGTGATGATCTGGAAGATGGCGGGGCCGAACATTTCGCCCAGACCATCCGTGCCATCCGGCACCGCAGCCCCTCGACCACGATCGAGATCCTGACGCCCGACTTCCTGAAATGCACGCCCGACGTGCTCGAGAAGGTCGTGGAGGCGCGCCCCGATGTGTTCAACCACAACCTCGAGACCGTGCCCTCGCTCTATCCGACCGTGCGTCCGGGCGCGCGCTATTTCCACTCGCTGCGCCTTCTGCAGCGGGTGAAAGAGCTTGATCCGGCGATGTTCACCAAATCCGGCATCATGGTGGGTCTGGGCGAGGAAGCGCAGGAAGTGCGCCAGGTGATGGATGATATGCGCTCCGCCGATATCGATTTCCTGACCATCGGCCAATATCTGCAACCCACGCCGAAGCACCATGCGGTGGCCAAATTCGTCACGCCCGACGAGTTCAAATCCTACGAGAAATCCGCCTATTCCAAGAACTTCCTCATGGTTTCGGCGACGCCTCTCACGCGCTCGAGCTATCACGCGGGCGATGATTTCGCGCAGCTGCGTGCCGCGCGTCTGGCCAAGCTCGGCCGCGCCTGATCCCGTGCCCGCGCAGGCGGATCTCTTCGCACGGCTGGCCCGTTCAGCCTTCAGATCCCGTTTTCATCTAGGCCCGCGCGAGCGGGCCTATTGCAACGCGAAAGGGCGGAGCACGATAGAGCGCCATGCCCGCGACTTCATCGCACAGCGTATCGCGCCGGCCCAGCCGAGAAATGACGGCAAGCAGACGCCCATGCGCGGACATCCGGTCTTCATCGCCCAGCACGCCACCGCCTGCTGCTGCCGTGGCTGTATCGCCAAATGGCACCAGATTGCTGCGGGAATTCCGCTCGGGCCCGATGAGCAGAGCCGGCTGGTCATTACCTTGATGACCTGGATTGACGCGGAAATGGGCCACCAACCCGCGCCTCCGCTTTGAAATAAAGGCAAAATTTTGGAAACTAGGCAGAATTTGACAGAATAAGTTAACCAGACTTTCGAACATTTGGGGAACAATGGCCGCAGGGCAATCTGCGCCAGTTTGACTCGAAGTGAGATGGTATGGCCACTTATACATTCGTTGGATATAGCACGAGCGATTTCCAACTGGTCAGCGGCGGTTACCGGCTGCGGCCGGATTGGGAAGCTGCGACCAACGGCCTGACCTATACCTTCACCGATGATGACACGCAGATCTCGGGCGATACCGTCACCGATAACGTCAGTAACGATACCAGCCAGCAGACCGTTGTCATCCGCGATTCCAGCGGGACGATCGTCAATTCCGGCACGGCCTATATCGAGGATGCGTATAACTATACCGACGCACAGGGCAATCCGCAGACCTTCTATACGATCAAGATCGGCAATACGGTCGTTGGGTATCTCGCAAGCTCCGAGATCCAGCCCGGCGTTGTCATGTCGCCCAGCTCCACGATCAATACCGCGGGCGTCAACTATTCCGCGATCCATTCCGCCACCTACAGCTCGACCGGCAATAACACGATCACCGGCGCCTCCTACGGTGACTCTCTGGCCGGCGGCGCGGGTGACGATTCCATCTCGTCGGGTGCGGGGGCCGATACCATCTCCGGCGGCACCGGCAACGATACCATTCTCTACGGGCAGGGCGGTGCCACCTCGCTCGATGGTGACAGTGTCTCGGGCGGCGACGGGAACGATTCCATCGATGATGTGAGCGGCGATCCGAACTGGGTCTATAACGACACGATCGATGCGGGTGCGGGCAACGATACCGTCTGGTCGGGCAGCGGCAACGACTCGATCCTCGGTGGCACGGGCGATGACCGCCTCTATGCGGAAGGTGGAAATGACACCGTTTACGGTGGCAGCGGTAATGACTGGATCGGCGGCGGCGCGGGCAACGACCTCATCTATGGCGAGGCGGGCAGTGACACCATCCTCGGCGATGATGGCAATGACACGATCTATGGCGGGGATGGCAGCGACCATATCGCAGGTGGCAATGGGAATGACAGCCTGCTCGGTGGCGCCGATGCCGATACCTTCTATCTGAGCGATAACTGGGGCGTCGATACGATCCTCGGGGACAACACGACGACCACAGGCTCCGATAACGACAGTCTGAACTTCTACTACATGACGCATGGCGTCACCATCACCGCAACCGACTGGGAAGACGGTACGGCAACTGATGGCACCAGCTCGCTGACCTATGACAATATCGAGGGATATCGCGGCTCGGAATATAACGACTCACTGCGCGGCGATGCCGATGGATCGGGCTTCTATGCCGATATGGGCGCGGGCGATGACACCGTCGGCGGCGGCTCCGGTGATGATACGATCTATGGTGGTGCCGGCAATGACAGCCTCTTCGGGGGCGATGGCAACGACTATATCGAAGGCGGTGACGGCAATGACGGCCTGAACGGCTGGAACGGCAATGATACGCTCTGGGGCGGTGCGGGCCAGAACACCCTCTGGGGCGAGGCGGGCAACGACCTCTTCGACCTGCGCTCGACCGATGGTGGCAGCAGCATCTTCGGCGGCACCGACTATGACACGGTTTCCCTCTCGGGGGCGGCGGCGAATATCACATGGACCTCCGATACCGGCGGCGTCGGCACGATCTCCTATGATGGCGGGGTCACCACCACCTATTTCTGGGAAATCGAGCAGATCGACGGCTCGAGCTATAGCGACAATTTCAATGCCGCTCTCGCGGGTAGCCCCGTCCATATCCTCGCCGGAGCGGGTGACGATACGATAACTGGCTCTGCCGGCAGTGACACACTGTCTGGCGGCACCGGAAATGACAGCATCACCGGCAATGCCGGTGATGATACGATCACCACCGGCACCGGTGCGGACCGGTTGATCCTCGATGATGGTTTCGGCAACGATGTCGTCACCGATTTCGACATGACCGATGATGGCGCAGGCCGCTCGATCGACCAGCTCGATGTTTCGGCGCTGACGGATGCCGAGGGTAATCCGGTCAATGCATGGGATGTGGTGATTACCTCGGACGGGGCAGGCGGCTCGATCCTGACCTTCCCCAACGGCGAGACGCTGAGGCTGCAATCGGTCGACCCTGCCTTGCTGTCCACCGCGCCGCAGCTCTACTCGGTGGGCATCCCCTGTATCGCCGCCGGCACTCTTGTGGCCACACCTGCCGGTCCGCGCCCGATCGAGACCCTCATGGCAGGTGAGGAAATCATCACGCATGACGGCTGCGCGCGTTTGGCATGGTGCGGTCAACGAAGCCTTGGCCCTGCGGAGCTTGCCGATCGCAGACTGCGTCCTGTCGAGCTGCGCGCGCAGGCTCTGGGGCAAAGCGCGCCGTTGGTCGTGTCGGGACTGCATTGTCTCTGGCTTCGGGTCGATGGCACGTCGTGCCTGATCCGCGCCCGCCATCTGGCCGAGAGCGGCTGGAACGGCGCGCGGATCATGAATGGCAAACGCCAGATCACCTATGTCCATCTTCTTCTCGAGCGCCACGCGGCGATCCTTGCCAATGGTGTCTGGGTGGAAAGCTTCTGGCCGGGCCCTATCGGTTTCCGCGCCCTGTCGCGCAGGGACCAGATAGCCCTTCTGGGGGCCCGTCCTGATCTTGCCGCGGCCCTGCTGGGCAATCGTCCGGTCGAGGAAGTCTACGGGATGCGCCTCGCCCCCGTTCTGCCTCGCCGCGCCGTTACCCGAGGCGCCCTCGCACGCTGGTTCGGCGCGCCACGCCCCCCCCTGAGACAATTTGCCCTGCCTTCGTAGACATCCCGAGCCTTGTGAACGGACGCGCAGCTATTTACCGCAACGCGCATAGTCCACGCCATGCCGGCGCGTGATCACTCATTCAGGCAAAAGGGGATCATCGTGATCGTCCGCAAACGCCCCACATTTCTGGGGTTGTTCTTTATTCTGCAAGGTTCGGTAATCCAGATCATCTGGCCCCAGATCCTGCTTGTATTTCTTATCGGTATCGGGGTTATCGCGGGCCACGACTACTTTCCGTCGTATGTGACGGGGCTCGATCCGTCGCCTTTCGCGCTGATCGGGATCGCGCTCTCGATCTTCCTGAGCTTCCGCAATGGCGCCTGCTACGACCGCTGGTGGGAGGCGCGCAGACATTGGGGCGTCATGATCCAGTCCTGCCGCGACATCCAGCGCCAGACCTGCCATCTGCCCGATAATGACGACAGGCGCGCGCTGTTCCACGCACTTATCCGTTTCGGCCATCTCGCCGAGGGACAGCTGCGCGGGCGCAACCCCTATTGGGAAACCGACGCCGCTCTGGCCGAGGCGGAACAGGCGATCGGGCGGATGGAACGGGCAGGGCATCTGACCCATGTCGAAGCCTTGGTGCTGCATGAAAGCATCGCGCGGATTGCCGCGTCCATTCTGGCCTGCGAGCGGCTGGCCAATACGCCGGTGCCCTTCGCCTATTCGCTTCTGCTCCATCGCACGGCCTATATCTACTGTATCATCCTGCCCTTCGGCTTCGTGGATACGCTCGGCGCGATGGCGCCTTTCGTCGCGGCATTGGTGGCCTATGCCTTCTTCGGTCTGGATGCGCTGGCCGAAGAGCTGGAACAGCCGTTTTCCGACCGTCCGAATGCCTTGCCGCTCAGCGCCTATGCCACAGCGATCGAGATCGCATTGCGCCGCGCTTTGGGGGAGACGGAGCTGCCGGAGATGCCCGCGACGGTCCGCTATGTCCTGAGATAGGCCGGTCCGCCGGTTCTTGCATAAGCAGGCACTGTAGGCGGCCCCGAGGGGCCGCCGCTCACCGCTGCAGACGCAGGCCGGAGGGCATGACCGGATCCTCCCCGAACAGCAGATCGAATCCCAGATCGGCCGCACCGCGTATGGCCGCAATCTCCTCCAGCGGGCCGTCCTCGATACGCAGGAGCGCCGCGAGGGCAGGCGGCATGCGTCTGGTCAGGCTTTCCCGTATCCCTGCCTGCAAATGCCCGCCCGCACGTCCCAACACCCCGCCGACCATCACTACATCAGGGGCAAGCGCAATGACCGGACCGGTCAGCGCCTCCCCGAGATTGCGTCCGGCCTCGCGCAGGGCAATGATCGCCTCGAGATCCCCGTGCTCGACCAGCTTTGCCAGGGCAAGGGGATCCGCTACGGGGCGCGCCACCGTCGAGACCTGCCGGACAAGCGCGGGGTTCGAGGCCACCGCTGCGACGCAGCCCTCACTGCCGCAGACACAAGGCATCCCCGCCGCAGCGGCCACCGGTATATGGCCTATTTCTCCCGCCCATCCCTGCGCGCCACGGTGCAGCTCACCCGAGAGCGCCAGTCCCGCACCGATCCCGATATCAATAAAAACATAAAGCAGGCTCTCGTCGGGCCTCGCCTGCAGGCGTGCCCCCAGCGCCATGAGATTCGCGTCATTCTCGATCAGCACCTCCATGCCCATTATTTCGGCAAGATTTTCCGGCAGCACGCCGACTTTCGACCACGGCACGGTCCGCGAGCGCCCGTGAACCGGCCCCGGAACACCCAGCACGAGCGCGGCGATACAGGAACGGTCTATGCCGGTTTCGGCAACGAGCCGCGCCAGCATGGTCTCGATCTCGCGCACTGTTCCTTCTGCCGTAAAACCATGCGGCAGGGCCGAGCGAGCCTCCCCCAGAACTTTGCCGCGCAGGGTCGAGATCACTCCCATCAGCGCATCCGGTCCGAACCGGACGATAAAGAAAAATCGCCCGTTCGGATTGAGTTCATAGAGGTTTGAAGGGCGTCCACGTTCCGCACGCGGCGCGTCACGGCGGGCAAGCCAACCCTGATTTTCGAGATCCTGCAAACGGGCTGCGACGGTATTGCGCGACCAGCCGGTTTCGACCACCAGCTGGGCGCGATCCTTGGCCTGATCGCGCAGCGCGCGAGCCAGCTGCCGGTGTCCTGAATCGAGCCGTGCGAGAGGCTCTGCATGCTTGGCCATAGACGCTCCTACTGAGGTTTTTTCAGCCCTAACGATAAATGTTCAATATTGACGCATTAATGTCAATCGAGGTCATAATTCAAGTATCGTCCGATTTCCCGGATCCGCAAGCCCGGTTCTAAACGCCCGGGTCCATGCGCCCCGACGAGGGGTCCATCTTCACTGGAGTGACTGACCGTGATTAAGCCAACCCGTTATCTTGCAACCACCTCGCTGCTGGTCCTGACCGGCATCGCTCCCGCTTTTGCCCAGGACAATCCCTATTACGATGCCGCCGTCGCCGAGGCCAAAAAGATCGCCGCGGGCAAGGATCTTGCCGGCAGTCTTGAAATGATCGGGCAGGCCTCGGGTGCCGAGGGCCAGACGCTGCAGACCGTCTATGATGCCTTCAAGGCAGGCACGGGCGTTGATGTGCGCTATACCGGATCGCCCGATACGGCCACCGTGGTGCAAAGCCGCGTTCAGGCCGGCAATCCACCGGATGTCGCCGACATCGCTCTGGGGGCCGCACTGAACTACGCTAAGGAGGGCGTGACACTCGATCTGTCATCTTTCATGGGTGACGAGCTGTTGGCGAATTACAATTCGATGCTCCTCGATACCGCCACCTATGAGGGCAAGACCTTCGGGATTTTCCAGCATATGAACACCTTCATGGTCTGGTATAATCCCGAGACCTATACCGGTCCGAACCCGCCCGAAAGCTGGCAGGCGCTCTCGGACTGGGCCGACGGGGAGGCCGCCAAGGGCAATCCGGTCTGGTGTGCGGCGCAAGGCGCGGGAGGCTCGTCGGGCTTTCCGGGCGCGCAGATGGTCGACAATATTTTCCTCAAGACC
Organism: Thioclava kandeliae; assembly: GCF_040297545.1. Lineage (NCBI taxonomy): Bacteria > Pseudomonadati > Pseudomonadota > Alphaproteobacteria > Rhodobacterales > Paracoccaceae > Thioclava > Thioclava kandeliae. The sequence goes on along the minus strand of NZ_JAYWLC010000004.1, from coordinate 22,773 downwards.
TATGGCCCCGAACTCTATGCCCAATGGGGCAAGGGCGAGCTGGCCTGGACCTCGCCGGAGGTCAAAGGGGCGTTCGAGGAATTCGGGCGCACCATTGGCGCGGCCGATCATCTCTCCGGTGGACCGATCGGCGCGATTTCGACCCCGATCTCGGTGGGCTATAACGGCCTGACCTCCACGCCGCCCACCTGCCAGCTGGCGCTCTGGGCCGCATGGGTGCCGGGGCTGATCGGTGAAACCGCCAAACCGGGCGAGAATATCGATTTCTTCCGTGTGCCCGCCGCCGATCCGGCCTTCGCCAATTACGAGCTCTATCAGGCCTCGATCTCGGTCGGCCTGACCGACACACCCACAACCCGCGCCTTCCTCGAATTCATGGCCTCCGATGCGGCGCAGAGCTATCTGGCCTCGCAAAACCGCTGGCCTGTGGCAAACAAAAACGTGCCTGTCGATGCCTATTCCAGTGTGACCCTGCATGAGGTCGCCCAAAAATTCTTCGCCAATCCCGATGTGGAATTCGTCGCAGGCCCCAACACGCTGAACGCGCCGGCCACCTCCTCGGCCTATTACAAGGCGGTCGTGGGCTATATGCAGAACCCCAAGAAGCTCGATAGCCTTCTGCAATCGGTTCAGGCGACCGTCGAGTGATGGAGAGCCTGTCCTATATCCCCCTGCTGATCGCCATAGGGGCGATCGGCCTGCCGGTCCTCGTCTATGCGGGGCTCGGCATGGGCGAGGCGATCCTGTCGATACTGCCCATGCGCACGGGCCGCGGGTTGCGCCCCTGGGTCTGGCTCTCGTTGCCGATCCTTCTGGTGCTGCTGATCCTCGTCTATCCGGTGATCGTGACGCTCATTACCTCGCTCAAGGGCGCGCGCGGCACCGAATGGGTAGGCGGGGCCAATTATGTCTGGGCTTTTTCGGGCGAGATGGTCGATGTGGTCTGGAACAACGTGATTTGGCTTATCGGCTTTCCGCTGGCGGTGCTGGTGCTGGCGCTGCTCAGTGCGGTCCTGTTCGACAAGATCTCCTACGAGCCGCTGGCGATGACCGTCGTCATCCTGCCCACCGCGATCTCCTTCACCGCCGGTGCGGTGATCTGGACGCAGATGTATTCCTACCAGCCCGCGATGATGGCGCAGATCGGCACGTTCAATGCGGTGCTGAAACTCTTCGGGATCGCGCCTGTGCCATGGCTGATCCAGCCCGTGGTCAACAATCTCGCGCTGATCTTCATTGCGGTCTGGCTGCAACTCGGGATCGCCACGCTGATCCTATCGGCGGCGATCAAGAATATCGGCACCGATATGGTCGAGGCCGCGCGGCTCGATGGGGCGGGCGAAGTGCGGATCTTCTTCTCGATCATCCTGCCCAATATCCTGCCCTCGATCCTTGTGGTCTTCACCACCATGATCATCGCGGCGCTGAAGGTCTTCGACATTGTCTATGTCATGACGAACGGCAATTTCGGCACCGATGTCATCGCCAACCGGCTCTATTACGAGTTGTTCTCGGTCAATGACCTCGGCCATGCCAGCGCGATCGCAGTGATCTTGCTGTTCTGCGCGCTGCCCATCGCCTTCATCAATATCTTCCAGTTCAAAGCGGAGGCCGCCCGATGAGCATGGCCACACCCGAGATCGACCACCTCTCCGAAAGCCGTGTGCAGGGACAGGCCGCGCGCCGGACCCGGCAGCTGAAAAGTCTGGCGCTCCACGTGCTGATCATCGGTTTTCTCATATTCTGGTTCATGCCGGTGCTGGCGCTCTTTGTCAGCTCGGTCCGCCCGCAGGCCGATACCGCGACCTCGGGCTGGTGGATGGCCTTCGTGCGGCCTTTGCTGAGCGCGCAGAATTACGCCATGGCCATCGACCAGCTGAATGTGGGCGCAAGCCTCGCAACCTCGGTGGCCATCGCGATCCCGACAACGGTGCTGACGGTGCTTTTATCGGTGATCGGCGCCTATGCTTTGGTACGGATGAATTTCGCGGGCCGCACCACTCTATCGCTGATCCTCGTGGCGCTGCTGGTCACACCGCCGCAGATTACGCTGGTCCCGCTTCTGAAATTCTACAATAGCGTCAGCCTTTCGGGAACCATCCCCGGGATCTGGCTCTATCAGGTGGGCTTCACGCTGCCCTTCGGCATTTTCCTGATGCGCGGCTTCATCGCGTCCATCCCGCGCGATCTTTACGAAAGTGCCAGCCTCGACGGCGCGACCGAACTGCGCACCTTCATCTCCATCGTGCTGCCGCTCTCGCGCCCGATCATGGCCTCGCTAGGGATCATGGCCTTCCTGTGGAGCTGGAACGACCTCCTGATCCCGCTTCTGTTCATGGGCGGCTCGGCGATGTCACCGCCGATCACCGTAAACCTCGCAGGGCTGGTCGGGCAGACGACACAGGGGCAGGGGCCGCTGATGGCCGCCACCTTCCTGTCGGTGCTCGTGCCGCTGATCCTCATCCTGTCCGCCCAGCGATATTTCGTCCGCGGCATTCTTGGCGGCGCTGTGAAGGGCTGAGCGCCCCGCGCCTGCATGAAGGAGACTGATATGTCCACTGTAACCATTCGCGACGTCACAAAGACCTATGGCACCCAGCAGGTGATCCATGGCGTCGATATCGAGATCGAGGACGGCGAGTTTGTCGTGCTGGTCGGCCCCTCGGGCTGTGGCAAATCCACCCTGTTACGCATGATCGCGGGGCTCGAGGAGATCTCGGGCGGCGAGGTGGCTATCGGGCCTCGCGTCGTCAATGATGTGGTCGCGCGCGACCGTGACATCGCCATGGTGTTCCAGAGCTATGCGCTTTATCCGCATATGACCGTGGCCGAGAATATGGGATTCGCGCTGAAACTGGCGAAACTGTCGAAATCGGATCGGGCCGCGCGGATTGGCAAGGCGGCCGAGATCCTCGGCCTCGGACCTATGCTTGGCCGCTATCCCCGCCAGCTCTCGGGCGGGCAGCGCCAGCGGGTGGCCATGGGCCGCGCCATCGTGCGCAACCCGCAGGTGTTCCTGTTCGATGAGCCGCTGTCCAATCTCGATGCCAAGCTGCGCGTCGAGATGCGCTCCGAGATCAAGGCGCTCCAGCACCGTCTGAAGACGACGACGATCTATGTCACCCATGATCAGGTCGAGGCGATGACCATGGCCGACAAGATCGTGGTCATGCGTGACGGGCTGGTCGAACAATGCGACACGCCGCTCAACCTCTATGATGCGCCCGCCAATATGTTCGTGGCGGCTTTCATCGGCTCGCCCTCGATGAATTTCGTAAAGGGCCGGGTCGAGCACCGCGAGGGCACCCCGATCTTTGTGAGCGAAGACGGCATCGTGCTGCCGCTTGCCGCGGGCTGCACGGTCGCCCAAGGCAGGCCGGTCATCTACGGTTTCCGCCCCGAACATATGGTGCTGTCGGATACCGGCATCCCCTGCGGGGTGAAGCTGGTCGAGCCCACCGGCTCGGAAACGATGGTCTTTCTGGCGATGGGCGGCACCGCCATCACCGGCGTCTTCCGCGAGCGTGTGGCGGATGCCGAGGGCGCGACCCTGAAAGTGCTGCCCGACCCCCTGCGCGCCCATCTCTTTGATCCCGAAACCGAACTCCGGATCGGCTGATCCGCGAAAGGACTTCTTATGTTTCCCAATGGTGATATGTCATTCCAACTCTTCTCCTCGCGCGAGGCGGAGAGCTTCGATGAGCAACTGATGCTTCTGAAAGAGCTTGGCTATACCGATGTGCAGCCGTTCTTCTTCGGTCCCCCCGAGGATATGGCCGAGGTCGCGCAGGCGGCGCAGGCGATCAGGGACCACGGGCTGACCGCCAAAACCGGCCATTTCACACTCGATATCTTCGACACCGATCCCGATCTGGTGGAACGGATCGCCAAACTTTACGGCATGTGGCTGGTGGTGGTGCCCTATATCAACCCCGAGGATCGCCCGACGACCTCTCAAGGATGGCGCGCGCTTGGCGAGAGGCTTGCCGCCCATACCGAGGATATGAAGGCGCGCGGCCTGACATTCGCCTATCACAACCACGAGTTCGAGATGGTGCCTCTGGAAGATGGCAGCTATCCGATCGAGCATCTTCTGGGCGAGAGTGTCCCTTTCGAGCCCGATCTGGCATGGATGGTCGTGGGCGGCGCGGACCCGATGGCGTGGATCAAACGCTATGCGGGGCGCATTCCTGCCGTGCATGTGAAGGATATCGCCCCCGAGGGCGAGGCGCTCGACGAGAAGGGCTTTGCCGATTTCGGATCTGGCGTGATGGACTGGCAGCCCCTCTGGGAGGCCTGTGTCGCGGCCGGTTCGCAGCTGATGATTGTCGAGCATGACCAGCCCTCGGACTGGCGGCGCTTTGCCACGCGCTCGGCCCATGGGCTCAAGCGCATCGCCGAAGGGGTGCACGCATGAGCCGTCCCTATGATGCCATCGTCGTAGGTTCGGGCGCCTCGGGAAGTTTTGCCGCCCATGAGCTGACCGCTCAGGGCCTGCGGGTCCTCCTGCTGGAGGCGGGGCGCGAGGTCACCAGATCCGAGTTCGACCCCGCCAAGAAAAAGCCTGTGCCGCCCATCAACATCATGGAGCGCGCCCGCGCCACGCTGGGCGGGCAGGGTGTGCAGGCCAAAGCGGCTTTCTTTCGCGGCATGCTCGCGCGCTTCTATGTGAATGACCGCGACAACCCCTATACCACCCCCAAGGACGCGCCTTTCGTGTGGATCCGCGGCCGTCAGGCAGGTGGGCGCACTCATACATTCGGGCGGGTGCTGATGCGCTGGTCGGATGACGATTTCAAGGCGAAATCGGTCACCGGCAAAGGCTGCGACTGGCCCGTCAGCTATGCCGATATGGCGCCCTATTACGACGAGGTCGAACGCCTTCTGGGGATCTATGGCGATATCGATGGCCTGCCCCAGAACCCCGATGGCATCATGAAGGGCCCCGCGAAGATGAGCCCCGCCGAGATCGATTTCAAGGCGCGTGTGAAGGCCAAATGGCCCGAACGCGAGATCATCAGCTGGCGCTCGGTCGCGCCCACGCCCGAGCGCGTCTTCGCGCCTCTGGCGGCCGCCAAGGCCACGGGCCTGCTGACCATCCGCTGGAACTCGGTCGCCCGCCGTGTACTGACCGAGAACGGTCTCGCCACGGGGGTCGAGATCACCGACACGCGCACGGGTGAGGTGCTGGTGCTCGAGGCCGCACATATCGTGATCAGCGCCTCGCCGATCGAGAGTATCCGCCTGCTCTGGCATTCGGGGCTCGGCAACCGCCATGATCAGCTCGGGCGCTATTTCATGGACCAGCTGCCGATGCTCGCGATGGGCCACTACGCGCCGGTGAAAGGGCAGTGGACGGGCGATGACAGCCTGCCCAAGGACGCCTTCTATGAGCCCCAAGGCGGGATCTTCATCACCCGTTCCTCCGGTGATCCGAAAACCCGTGGCCAGTTCGATTTCCAGGGCGGTATCGGACGCTCGCCCGTGGGGGCCGATGATCCGGCGAAACTGCTATTCTTCGGCTTCGGTCAGATGCAACCAAATGCCCGGAACCGCGTGACGCTCGATCCCAAGGTCAAAGATCGCTGGGGGCTGGCGGGGGCGCATATCGTCTGCCGCATGTCCGCCGAGGACGAGGCGCTTTTAGAGCGGCAGGAGGCATTCTTCCTCGAGACGATCAACGGCGCGGGCGGCGAGGTGCAGTTTCTGGGCTCGGCCAAGCGCATTCGCGAATGGGGCAAGGGCGCCTATCCGGAGGCAGGTCCCCTGTCGCGTTTCCTCTTCCGGCGCTATTTCAAGGATGTCATGGTCATGGGGGCGGCCATCCATGAAACCGGCGGGGCGCGGATGGGGACAGATCCTGCAAGCTCGGTGGTGAACCCGATGGGCCAGCTCTGGGAGGCCCCCAACGTGCTGGTGACCGATGCCAGCACCTTCTGCGGCTCGGGCGTGACCGGCACCACGCTGACCATCATGGCCCAGACCGTGCGTGCCTGTCGCCATCTCGCGCAGTCGAGCAACAGCCTTCGGGCCGAGCCGGAACTGGCGGAGGCCAACTGACAGCAGACAGGCCGCGCCTTTACCGGGCGCGGCCCCAGGCCCGTCTTTCACAGATAGGGAAGCAGTTTCGGCGCAGCCTCCAGAAGACGCCGGTCATCGGCGCGCCTTGCGATCAGCGACACACCAAGCGGCAAGGTCTGACCCGATACGGGCAGGTTCAGGACCGGAAGCTGCAGCGCGGTCCAGAGCGCGTTGAACCGCGGATTGCCCGCACCGCGCCCGAGCGGGGCGAAGCCCGGCGCAGAGGGCGCGATGATGAAATCGACCTCCTCGAGCATCGTCTCGACCGTCATCCGGTGACGGGCCAGCGCATCATAGGCCTCGAAATTCTGGCGCTGGGTAAACCCCTCGCGCAAGTCGACCCGGGCGTGGAAATCGTCATGCAGAAGCGTGCCACGCGCGCGGGCCAGATTGAGAAAGGCCGATGCGCCCTCGCAATGCTGCACAGAGCGGTGCAACGCATCCAGCTCCGCCATGTCTGCCGGAAGGTCGAAGGGAGTGATATCGGCAACCGGTGCCAGATCTTTGGCCAGACCATCAAGCACCGCGCGCATCTCGGGGGCCAGTTGATCGGCATAGGGGGTGGGGCATAGGCCGAGCCTCAACCGGCCTTCGCGCAACGGCGCGGCCTCGGGAAGATTGTAGACATCGGCCAGAAGCACCAGATCGGTGATCTCGCGGGCAAACAGACCGACCGTATCGAAGCTCACCGCATAGCGTTTGACTCCTTCGGTCGAGATAAGCCCCCAAGAGGGTTTGAGCGCTGGGATGCCACAAAACGCGGCAGGACGGATCGTGCTACCTCCGGTCTGCGTGCCAAGTCCCAGCGGCACATGGAAATCGGCGACCGCGGCGGCGGTGCCAGCCGAGGAGCCGCCCGGGGTGCGCGCGGGATCAAAGGGATTTGCGGTCATCGCATCGCGCCCACAGGCGCCAAATTCGGTGGTGTCGGTCTTGCCCAGAATAATCGCGCCTGCGGCCCGCAACAGCTCGACACAGGGCGCATCGGCAGCAGGGCGGAAGCCGCCATAGAGCGGCGAGTTATGGGTCGTGGGCAGATCGCGCGTCTCGATCATATCCTTCACCGCCACCGGAACCCCCGCCAGAGGGCGCGGGTCATCTGCGGTAATCGCCGCAGCCTGTGCCTCGGCCTCGGGATTGAGGCTGATCCATGCTCTCACCATCGGATCACGCTGCGCGATCCGGCCAAGACAGGCGCGGGTAATTTCAAGCGCTGTGCGTTGACCTGAACGGATCTGGTGACGGATCTCAGTGGCCGAAGGCAAGGAAAACGAGAGATCTTTCATGGAATACTCCTGTAAGGCGCCGCTTAGGATCTTGCGCCGAAAGGCGTAACCGCCGGGCAAAGGCTCCGGCGGTTACGCGGTCTCGTAGCAAGGGCAAAGATCAGGCGGCGAAAGACGCTTTGCGCGCGGCGCCATTGCGGGTCTTCATCAGGGGCTGGATATACTGTCCGAACTGTTCCATCCCGATGATGAAATCGTCGAAGGTCAGCATGATCCCCTTGAGGCCCGGTACGCTGGCGATCTCGTCCAGCATCGCGGCCACCTGCTCGTAGGAGCCGATGAGCTTGAGCATGCCGGTGGGTTGCGGGTTGTCGATGGCGCGCACGAGCGCGGCTGCCGTCGAGCCGTCCTTGGCGACCTTGTCTTGGCCGGCCTGCGAGGCCTGCCATTGCAGCGCCTCGATATCGGTGCCCTGTTTGTAGAGCTCCCATTTGTCGAAGGCGAGCTTCTCGGTGCGGTCGGCGATGATCATCAGCAGCAGGAAGGCTCCGGTATCGCGGCCATGACGCTGGGCTGCGGCATTCACGCGGGCCACGGTGTCACGCGAGGCGGTGGTATTGTTCAGATCGCCACCCGAGCCCACGAAATTGTAATCGCCATATTTGGCCACGAAATCCATGCCGGCCTCGGATTGGCCCGCCCCTACGATGGGGATGCGATTATTGGTCGGCAGCGGCTCGAGGACGCAATCATCCATCTGGAAGAAATCGCCTTTGAAATCTGACCGACCGGTGGCCCACAGCTCCTGCATGACCTGCACATATTCCCCCGCATAATCATAGCGGCGCGAGAAATGCTCGGGGGTCAGCTCCAGTCCCATCTGCGAATATTCCTTGGGCTGCCAGCCGGTGACCATATTCACCCCCACACGGCCCGGAGCGATACTGTCCATCGTCACGGCCATCCGCGCGGTAATCGCGGGCGGCAGGGTCAGCATCGCGCAGGAGGCAAAGAGGTTGATCCTCTGCGTCACCGCCGCGATGCCCGACATCATGGTGAAACTCTCCAGCGCCTCGTTCCAGTAGCGTGACGGCCCGTTATAGCCGCGGAACTTGATCATGGAGAGCGCGAAGTCCAGACCGAAATGCTCGGCCCTTTGCGCGATCGCCTTATTGAAATCGAAGCTGGGGCGCGTGGCGGGCGAGGTGGTGGAAATCAGCCAGCCTTTGCCGCCGATGGGAAGGAAGACACCGATCTGGGTCATGGGGAGGGTCCTTTCGCTCTGTGTCGGATGGGCCGGCACGCGTTGTCCGGCGTCAGGCGGCCGTATCGGAGGCACGCTCGGGGGCGCGCTCACCGGCCTTGGTCGTAGTCTCTATCGATCGCGCAATCGCGCCAATCGACTTGTTCTCCTTCTCGGGGTTAGTTTTTCTCAGCGGCGCTGCGGCGGGCTCCTGCCTGCCCCCCGCGCGTGTCATCAGCAATGGCAGTGACAGCAGCGGCAGCACGGCCATGATCAGGAAGGCATGGTTGAAATCGCGCATACCCACCTCCGCGGCCTCTCCCTGAAGCGCGCTCAGAAGGGCGGCGGAGAGCGAGATCCCGAGCCCCATGCAGAGCTGCTGGATGACACCTGCTGTCGCGGTGGCCGAAGACAGCCGCTCTGCGGGAAGTCCGGTGAAGGTGATCGATTGCACCGAGTTGAAATAAAGGATGCGCACCGCCCCCGCGAGGAAGGACATGCCCACCAGCGCCATGACCGGCCAGCCGGTGCTGACGGTGGCATAGGCGGCCAGAGAGAGACTACCCGCGACTGTCAGCGCCACCAGAGTGCGACGGAACCCCAGCCTGCGGATCACATGTTTGAGCACCGGCTTCGAGGCCAGAGAACTGAAGGCCGCGAGCGCCGAGATCAGCCCCGCCTGCAGCGGACGGAAGCCCAGACCGAGCTGCAGGAAAAGCGGCAGCAGGAACGCCATCGCGTTCAGCCCCGCGCGGCCCAGGCCGCCCGCAAGCACACCGATGCGGAAATTCTCGAAGTGGAAGAGGGAAATATCGAGCGCCGGTTTCTCGCGCGTCCGCGCATGGCGGGTATAGACCCAGAACACGAGAGCGGAGACCGGCAATAGCGTTAGACCGATCCCGCCCCACAGCCCGAGCGCCTCGATGGCCAGCTGGAAGGTCACCAGCGCGAGCCCCGCCAGCAGGAAGCCACGCGTGTCGAAGCGGCCTGCGGCAACAGCAGGCAAAGGCGGAACGAGCCGGAGCACGCCGAGAATGGCCGCGATGGCAAGCGGCGTGTTCACCACAAACAGGAGCCGCCAGTCGAACATCTCGACAAGCACCGCCCCCAAAAGCGGCCCGATGAGCGGCCCGACCATCGTCGGGATCGCAAGCCATGTCATCGCATCGATCGTGCGCCCGGGCCCGAAGGCCCGCAGCACGATCAGCCGCCCCACAGGTGTCATGAGCGCCCCGCCGAACCCCTGAAGCATCCGGCACGGGATCATCAGCCCGAGCGTGGGCATGAAGGCGGTCAGGACCGAGCCCGCCATGAAGATCAGCACGGACAGGCAGAACAACCGCCTCGGCCCGAGCCGGTCGGAGAACCAGCTGGCCACCGGCATGAACACCGCAAGCGCCAGCAGATAGGCGCTTACCAGAAGATGCAGCGACAATGGCGAGCGCTGCAGGTCGGCGGCAATTCCGGGAATTGCGACGGTCAGGATCGTCGTGTCGATGCCCTGCATAAGAAAGACAAGCGAGACGGTACAGGCAATGGCGATACGGTGACGTTCCGATCGTGTCGGCACCGCATGGGGATCTGGATGGGTCATAGGATCTAGATCCGCCCAACCGCCCACCGGGTCAAAGGAGTTAAACTTTGGCACGGCGCAAGGTTTTCTCATGCCGGAGCTGGCAGCCCCGCCGATGAGCCCCTCGGAGGCCCGCCCGACAGACCAGCAGGCCACGGGCTGAGTGTTTCTCAGCCCGCGGAACAGAAATCCGCACTATCTGTCCGGGTCGCGCCGCGCCTAGGCTTTGTGCAATGCCCGTTGAGGGGCCCGAAAAGGAGAGCGACATGAACAAGGTCTGGGAAAATTTTCTGACCGAGGATGACAGGAAACTTCTCGCCGCGCGCCATAATCTACGCCAGCCGCACGGGCCGGGCAAAGTCAATGCGTTGCTTGTGATCGACATGCAGGTGACCGCAATCGGCGAGGACCGTCCGATCCACGAGCAGATCGACCGCTTCCCCGGCGCGTGCGGCCCGCATGCGTGGAAATCCATTCCGGTGCAGCAACGTCTGCTGGCGGCGGCGCGCGCATCCGGCATGCCGGTAATCTACTCCAAACATGTCTTCCACGGCTATACCGGCATGGCACGCGCCGAAAGCGGGACATTTGCCGCAACCGATTTCCGCTCCGAGATTCCGGCCGAGGTAGCGATGGTCGAAGGCGACATCCTCGTCGAGAAACAGACGCCGTCCTGCTTTGCCTTCACCAATCTGCACCTGATCGCGCAGGAGAAGGGCATCGACGGTTTCCTGGTTGTCGGCAACTCCACCTCCGGCTGCGTGCGCGCCACCTGCGTGGATGGCGAGGCGATGGGCTACAAGATGCAGGTGATCGAGGAGGGCGTCTTCGACCGGATCGAGATGAGCCATGCCGCAGCCCTGTTCGACATGCAGTTCAAGATCTGCGATGTGATCGACGAGACCTCGGCGATGGAGATCATCGCGGGGCCCGACGCGCTGAGAAAATCGGCCTGAGGCCTGCCATGACCACGTTCAAGGCCGCAGCCCTGCAGATGGGTCCCGCAAGTGCCACGCTCGACGAGACGGTCGGGCGTATCCTGTCGCTCATGGGCGCCGCGGCAGAGCAGGGCGCCGAGATTGCGGTCCTGCCCGAGCTGGCCCTCTCGCCCTATTTCGCGGCAAAGGTGCAGGACATCTCCGAATGGGACGATGTCCGATCCGTCACTGCTGCGATGGGCCGGATCGGGCAAAAGGCGCGCGAGACGGAATTGGCCATCGTCGTATCGCATCAGGAGCCCACGAAGAACGGGCTCTATAACTCCATGAGTTTCCTCGGACCGGATGGTGCCACCAAGGGCGTGTTCCGCAAGGTGCATATCCCCGGCCAGTTGGACCCCGATCCGGAGAAGGAGATCACCATCCTCGAGAAGCGCTATTTCCAGCCGGGCGATCTGGGCTTTCCGGCCTATCCGCTGGAACTTCGGGGCGGGGCGCGCTGTGCGGCGGGCGGGCTGATCTGCTATGACAGGCGGTTTCCCGAGAGCTGGCGGAGCCTTCTGCTGAACGGGGCCGAACTTTTCTGCTGTTCGTATAATACGCCGGTGATGAATGGCGGCACGCTCGAGGCCGCGCGCCATGCCAGCCAGCTGGCAATCACCGGTGGCGCCTATTCCAACGCGACATGGACCATTGCCTGCGGCAAAGCCGGCGAGGAGAACGGCACCACCTTCATCGGCGCGAGCTTCATCTGCGGCCCTGACGGAGTGATCGTGGCGCAAGCCGCGACCATGGGAGACGAGGTCGTGTTGGCCGAGGTGGATATGGCGCAGCAGACAAAGATCCGCGACCGCTGGGCCTTTATCGAGAACCGGATGCCGGGATCCTACAGGCTGGATCGGGCGGCCGCCGCCGAAACCCGCGGCGCCGCATGAGCCGCAGGACCGACATGCAAGAGGGCGCCTCCGGGCGCCCTTTTCCATACTGGCCCCTCCCGCCTGCGAAAGCCTCTGCCCGCGGCCGGAAAGGGCTGTGCGACAGCCCCCTGGGACAGGCCCGAAAACGCGCCTGACCCCGCCCATAAAAGGCCAAAAAATCATGCGATTTCCGACTATTCTGCCGGATTGCGGGCATAGTCCGGACTACGGGCGCAAAGGCCGCCCACAGGCGCGGCGGCAGGCTTTACCGAGGCCCGAAACGGGCGCCTAATGCAGGAGAGGGAAACGTCATTGAGGTGATCAATATGCGCAAAAGAATTCCACTCAACGCGATCCGGGCCTTCGAGGCGACCGCTCGCAATTCCTCCGTTGTGAAGGCTGCAGACGAGCTGTGCGTGACGCCCACCGCCGTCAGCCACCAGATCCGCCAGCTCGAGGAGTTCCTGCAGGTGCGGCTCTTCATCCGCAAGAACAGCCGGATCGAACTCACGACCGAGGCGCGCGCCAATGTGCACCGTATCGGTCGCGGGCTCGATCTGATCAATGACGCCATCCTCGCGCTGGAGGCCTCCGATTATGACGAGCGCCGCCGTTTGACGGTCTCGGCCTCGACCTCGGTGGCCACCTTCTGGCTGATCCCGATCCTGTCGGAATTCACACGGCAATCGGAGGAGGTGGATGTGACGATCAAAACCTTCCTCACCCGCAAGGAGGCCGAGGAGCAGGAAAGCGATCTGCGGATTGTCAACTGGTTGAGCCAGCTTGACTGCCATAGCGAGCCGTTGCTCGAAGAAGAGATCATTCCCGTCTGCTCGCCCGAGCTTGCCGCGCGATTTGGCAATGACAGCCGCACCATATTGCAAAGTGCACCGCTGGCCCATGTCGATCGCGCAACGGGCGGCATGGACGGGACCTATCCGGACTGGGCGCGCTACCTTGCCGATTTCGGCATCAGCCGCAAAGGTGTCGCCCACGGGTCGCGCTTCAATCAGGCAGGCACGGCGATGGAGGCGGCAAGCGCGGGGCTTGGGGTTATTCTGGGCCGCTCGCTGCTGATCGCCGATGCGCTCGAGAAGGGACGGCTCGTGCCCGTGGCCGACCCCTATCACATCCGTTCGCCCTATTATCTCAATGCCTCGTGGAAGCAGATGGAGAGCGAGCCGCTGGTGCAATTCCGGACATGGATCACCGAAAAGGTCCGATCCAAAGAACTGGCCAGGGTCGCCTGAGCGGTCCGGACCACTTCATGCCTGACGAGGGGCACATCGACTGATATGCCCCTCGTCCGTTCAGCCCTGAAGCGGATGTTCGTCTGCCGCATTCCACGAGAGGGTGCAGGCGCTGCCCAGTTCGAGCGCATGGTCGAAATAGACGGCTGTCGGGACCAGCGCGGTCAGATCGTCATGGCCCGCAGCCTCGAGGGTGATGCGCACCGATGTGCCCTGATACTCGATCATCGCGACCTTGCCGTCGAGCGCGCGCATACCAGCGCGTTTACCGATGACGCATTGATCCGCCCTTACCGAGGCCCGACCCGTCGCGGTCTCCACCACATTGTGCCCGCCCAGAAACTTGGCGACAAAAGCGTTTTGCGGGGTCTCGAATACCTCTCGGGCGGTGCCAGCCTGCATAATGACCGCATTGTTCATCACCACGACCAGATCGGCCAGTGCCAGCGCCTCGTCCTGACTATGGGTGACATGGATGAAGGAAATGCCCAGTTCCTTCTGGATCCGTTTCAACTCGGCCCGCATCCGGATACGCAGGAACGGGTCGAGCGCGGAGAGTGGCTCGTCGAGGAGCAGAACCTTGGGGCGTGTAATCAGCGAGCGCGCGAGCGCCACCCGCTGCTGCTGGCCGCCCGACATCTGGTTGGGCAGACGGTCGGCGAGATGGTCCATCTGCACAAGCTGCAGATACTCCCGCGCGCGGGCGCGACGTTCCAGCTTGGAAACGCCCTGCACCTTGAGCGAGAAGGCCACATTATCGAGTGCCGTCAGATGCGGAAAGAGCGCATAATCCTGAAACATCATGGAGGTTCCGCGTGCCACGGGGGCCGCCTTGGTGATTTCGGCGCCATGGATGAGGATCGCGCCATCACTAACCTCCTCATGGCCCGCCAGCATCCGCAGCGTGGTGGATTTTCCGCAACCCGAGGGACCGAGAAGGCAGCAATAGGAGGCGCGCGGGATCCGTAGCGAGATCGCATCGACCGCCGGTGCGCCATGGCCGTATCGCTTGGTGACGGCCACAAGCTCCGCGTCGAAACGATGGCCCTGTGTCACCTGCCGGAGCGCGGGTGCGGGACGACGGGCGGGGGTGAGATCATGCGCAAGGCTCATAGGGGTTTCCTCATGCTACGGCGTTTTGCAATATGCGACATCACAAGCAGCGAGATGATGATCAGGGAGAAGGAGACCAGTGTCGTCATCGTGCCGATCGCGAACAGCACCGGCGTGGAGGCAGCGTTGAGAAGGCCCATGACTTCCATCGGCAGGGTGTTTCCCGTGCCGACATTGAGCGAGGTGCGCATGGTCTCCTCATAGGATGAGGTGAAACCCGCCATGCCGATCCCGATCACACCGGGAAGGATGATCGGCAGGATCACCCATTGGAAGCGCTGGCGCGCGCTCGCGCCCAGATCGGTCGCGGCCTCCTCGTAGCTGGTGTTGAAGCGGCCAAGGATGATGAACATGATCAGCAGGCCGAAGGGCAGGGTCCATGTCAGCTGCGCGCCAATACCGGAGGTAAACCAGTTGCTCTGCCAGCCCAGCATGTTGAAGGATAACGCGATCCCGAAACCGATGAAGATGCCTGGAAGGACCATTGAGGCAATCGCCGAATAGAAGACGAAATTCGCCCCCGGAAAGCGGCGCCGATAGGCCAGTCCCGCGGTGACCGAAATCACGAGTGTCAGCGCGCCCACACAGACGGCCAGCCGGATCGAGCGCTCGAACGCGGTGGGGATATCGCCAAGCCCCTGACCCGAGCCCGAGAACAGCATACGGAACCAGTCAAGCGACCAGCCCACCATCGGGAAGGACATGCCGCCATCGGGCCCCTGGAAGGACAGGATATAGAGGCAGGCCATCGGCGCGTAGACATAGGCGATGAAGAGGACGGTCAGCGCGCCCAGAATATAGAAGGAGAGCGGTCTGCTGCGTCGGGTCATTGGCGCAGCTCCTTGCGGATATCGGCAAAGCGCAGCAGAGCCAGAACGATGGTCAGCACCACGAACAGTAGCAGCACCGATTTGGCCGCAGCGGGCGGATACATGAAGGCGTTGAGATCGGTGATGATCGACATGCCCACCGTGTTCACCTGACTGCCGCCCATATATTTGACCATGAACACATCGCCCATCACGGCGGTCACAATAATCACCGTCCCGATGGCAAGGCCGGGCCGCACCAGCGGGAAGATCACATCGCGCACGATCTGCCATTCAGAGGCACCGGCATCCTCGGCGGCCTGAATGACCGAAGGTTTGATCTTGGCCATGGAGTTGAGCGAGGTCGCGATCATCGGCATGGTGAGCATCTGGACATAGGCCACGATCACGGCAAATTCCGAATACATCAGCCAGCTCACCGGCTGGTCCACAAGGCCCAGCCCCATCAGCGCCTGGTTCACCAGACCCTCACGGCCCAGAAGCGGCACCCAGGACACCATGCGGATCGGCCCCGAGGTCCAGAACGGGATGGCGATGGCCGCCACCAGCAGGGTGCGGACCCAGTTGGTGCGGATGTGATAGGCTAGGAAATAGGCGATCGCGAAGCCCAGCGGCGCACAGATACACCAGACGATGATCAGGAATTTGAAGGTCTTGAGATAGAGCGACAACGTCAGATCGGAGGTCAGCGTATCGATCCATGTCTCGAGATAGAGTTCGGGGAAGACCTGCGCGAAATTGTAATCGAGGAAGCTGACCACGAAGATCAGCCCGAGTGGCACCAGCACGAGGGTGATATAGACGAGCGCCATCGGCGTGACCTGCAACACGGAGACAAGCTTCGGCGAGAGCCCGCGCGAGGGGAGGATGCGGGGGAGACGGGGACTGGAAAACATGGCAGGGCTCTGCCTCTTCTGGCTTGGAGACGCATCGTCCCGTGGCGGGGCGATGAGGCGCATTTACAAAAGACATTCCCGAGGCAGGGCCCGAGGAGCGCCCGAGGCAGAACCTAGGGCGCAGGGCGCGCGGGGGGCCTGCGCGCCGCTGTCGAGGCCTCAGGCGGCGAGGAAGCTCTGCCACTGGCGGGTCAGGTAACGATCCTCGTCCATCACCGTGTTCCAGATGCCTATATTGCCCATCCGGTCCCAGAGCGAGCCGCCATCACGGGTGATACCGGCCTTCTCCATGACCTTGCCGAACGGGTTGAGGATGTCTTCGGTCGCCGGTTTGCCCTCGTACCAGTAGCCATATTCGTTCTCGGACATGAAGGCTTTCACATTCTCGGGCACCGAGTTGTAGAAGCCCTGCCGCGAGATGAACGCCCCCGCCCAGCCGGAATTGACCCAGTTCATATATTCGATCGCGCAATCGCGCTTGAGCCCGTCCAGATGGCTCATGGCGGTCATCATGATATACCAGCCGCGATAGCCTTCCTTCATGCCGTTATATTTACAATCGATGCCGCGGGTGCGCACCTCGGTCACGGCGGGCGACCACATCGATTGCAGCACCACCTCACCAGAGGCCATCAGCTGCACCGACTGGTCGAAATTGGTCCAGAACGAGCGGAACTGGCCGGATTTCTTGTAGTCGATCAGTTTCTTGATCGTGGCATCGATCTCGGCCCTGGTCATATTGCCCTTATCGGCATAGTCGATCTCGCCGAGCGCCTGAAGCGCCATGGCGCTATCGGCAATGCCGGTGGCGGTGCCATCCTGCAGCGCGACCTTTCCGGCAAATTCGGGATTGAGCAACTCCGCCCAGCTATCGACCGGACGCCCGATCAGATCGGGACGGACGCCCAGCGTATCGGCATTGTAATACATCGGCACGCCGACCAGCCATTCGGTGGGGGCCAGCGAATAGTCTTTGGCGTCCTGCGTGGCCCAATACTGGGTCTTGATCGGCGCCATCCCCTCCATCGTGGCGGAGGTGCCATCGGGGTATTTGCCCGTGGTCAGCAGCGGAATGGTCTTGTCGAACCATTTGTAATCCGAGGTCTTCACCGGCATCAGCACGCCACGGCCCTGAAAATATTTCAGGTTGGTATTGGGCATATCGGTCACATCGACCGAATTGGGCTGGGTGAGCAGCCGGTTGATATGGGTCGTCTGATCCGGCGCGGTCTGCATCTCGACCCTGAAGCCCAACTCCTCGTTCGCGCGCGCGCCGATCTCGGGGATGGTGGAGTAGGACTGGCCGATATGGGTGATCGTGATGTCCTTGATATTCTGCGCCCAGATCATGGGCGCGGGGAAGCCCGTGGCCACGGCGGCAGCGGCGCCCGTTTTCAGCAGGGCGCGGCGCGAGATCCCTTTTGTACCGGAGGCTGCGGGAGACGGTCCGGCGGCACCGTGGCCTTTGGTGCAATCCTTATGGGGCATCTGGTTCTCCTGATGGAACTTGGTCAGTGGTCCGGCGAAGGGAGGGCGGGCCGGAAGGATCGGCCCCGTTTGTCGGGGCATCTTGTAGCGATGCCCTTAGGATCGGCCCCGAGAGCCCCGAACCGCAAATGAGAAAAATTGTGACGGCAGATGAAATAACCTCGCGTTTCAAATGGCGGGTTTTCTGTTTCACTCGCGGGGCTGCGCTTTATGGTCCCATACGGGGACCCGCATCAGGTGCCGGCCGGCATGCTCGAGCAAGGTTCACGGCGCCTGCGATCAGGGGCATCCTGACGGTTATAGAACGCGGCCAGGGCCTGCCCCCGAACAGGAGACGGAAGTCATGAAAACGATCAAGGGGCCCGGCCTCTTTCTGGCACAATTCGTAGGGTCGCATGCGCCCTTCAACGACTGGCCAGCCATCACCAACTGGGCTGCGCAGACCGGCTATCACGGCGTGCAGGTGCCCAGCGGCGAGGCGGGGCTGATCGATCTCGATCTTGCCGCAACCAGCCGGACCTATTGCGACGACTGGAAAGGACAGGCCGAAGAAAATGGCGTGACAGTCACCGAACTGTCCGCGCATATCCAGGGCCAGCTGGTGGCGGTGCATCCAGCCTATGATCTGGCCTTTAACGGTTTTGCGCCGGTGCCGCTGCGCGGCAACTCCCGCGCGCGTCAGGCATGGGCCGTCGATCAGGTGATGAAAACCCTGACCGCCTCGAGACATCTCGGGCTGACAGCGATGGCCACTTTTTCGGGGGCGCTGGCATGGCCCTATCTCTATCCGTGGCCGCAACGTCCCGCAGGACTGATCGAGCGCGCCTTCGATGAGCTGGCTGCACGCTGGCGTCCCATCCTCGATCATGCCGAGGAGTGTGGCGTGGATGTCTGCTACGAGATCCATCCGGGCGAGGACCTTCATGACGGGGCCAGCTACGAGATGTTTCTCGAGCGTGTGGGCGGGCATAAGCGCGCCTGCCTGCTCTATGATCCCTCGCATTTCGTGCTGCAATGTCTCGATTATCTACAATATCTGGATATCTATCGCGACCGGATCCGCATGGTCCATATCAAGGATGCCGAATTCAACCCGACCGGCCGTCAAGGTATCTATGGCGGCTTCCAGTCCTGGCTCGACCGCGCGGGGCGTTTCCGCAGTCCGGGCGACGGTCAGGTGGATTTCGGGGCCATCTTCTCGCGACTGGCCGCGATGGATTTCGAGGGCTGGGCCGTGGTCGAATGGGAATGCTGCCTGAAACACCCCGAGGATGGGGCGCGCGAGGGAGCGCAATTCGTGAAAGACCATATCATCCGCGTGACCGAACGCGCATTCGACGATTTCGCAGCGGCGGGCCTTGATGAGGCCGCCAATGCCAAGATGCTGGGGCTTGCATGATGGAGCGGATCAGGCTGGGAATGGTCGGCGGCGGGATCGATGCCAATATCGGTCGGGTGCACCGCCATGCGGCATGGCTTGACGGAGCGTTCGATCTGGTGGCCGGTGCGCTCTCCTCCACCCCCGAGAAATCCCGCGCGAGCGGGCGGGCGCTGGGGCTGGCGGCAGAGCGCTGCTATGGCTCCTATGCGGAGATGGCCGAGGCGGAGGCCGCCCGCGAAGACGGCATCGAGGCGGTGGCGATCGTCACG
The DNA here is from genome assembly GCF_040297545.1 of Thioclava kandeliae. Lineage (NCBI taxonomy): Bacteria > Pseudomonadati > Pseudomonadota > Alphaproteobacteria > Rhodobacterales > Paracoccaceae > Thioclava > Thioclava kandeliae. Next base: position 3,568 of record NZ_JAYWLC010000004.1, on the reverse strand, counting down.
CCCAACCATGTGCACGGGCCTGCCGCGGCAGCCTTTCTGGAGCGTGGCATCCATGTGATCTGCGACAAGCCGCTGACGGCGACGATGGAACAGGCGCAGGCGCTCGAGCGGGCCGTGCGGGCCTCGCAGGCCCTGTTCATCCTGACCCATAACTACACCGCCTATCCGATGATCCGGCAGGCAAGGGAGATGATCGCGGCCGGAGAATTGGGGGCGCTGCGGGTCGTGCAGGTGCATTACGCGCAGGACTGGCTGGCCCGGGCGGGCGACAGCAAACAGGCCGAGTGGCGCGGAGATCCGGCCCGGGCGGGGCTTGGCGGCGCGGTCGGCGATATCGGCACCCATGCCCATAACCTCGCCTGTTTCGTTTCCGGTCTGCCGGTAGAGCGGCTCGCCGCTGACCTGCAGGCTTTCGTGCCCGGACGGGCGGTGGATGATAACGGCCATGTCCTGCTGCGGTTTGCGGGTGGGGTGCGGGGGATGCTCTGGTGCAGTCAGGTGGCGGTTGGCCACGAGAACGGATTAAGCCTGAAGATCTATGGCGATGCGGGCGGGCTCGACTGGTCGCAGGAAGAGCCTGACCGGCTCTGGTTCACCCCCTACGGCCAGCCCAAGCGTCTGCTGACGCGGGGCGGCGCCGGTGCCACCGCTGCGGCACGGGCGATCAGCCGCGTACCGGGCGGCCATCCCGAAGGCTATCTCGAGGGATTTGCCAATCTCTATACGGAAGCCGCCACCGCGATCCGCGCCGCGCGCCATGGCAGCCGCGATCTCGGGCTGCTCCCCGGGCTTGAGGAAGGGCTCGCAGGGATGCGCTTCATTACCGCCTGCGTCACCTCTTCCGCGCAGGATGCAACCTGGGTGACGCTCTAGCCGCGCGATTGCCCGACCAATCGTCGCGAGCAACCGCAGCCCCCACCACCTTTGCGCCAGCGGGCAGATGGTGGCTTCGGGGATTGCCCGCATCCTCCCATGATCCGTGGAAACGGGTATCGAGGCTCAGGAGACCTCCGAGATCTCGCCGGGCGTCGGCCTGCGTTCGAAATGGGAAAAGACCGCCGGTCCCAGATAGATCGGGGCCTGCATCGCGGCCACAAAAAGCGCCAGATGCGGGTCGAAGGGCAGGGCCGCCAGAACCAGTCCCGTATTGCGGTTGCCAAAGACCAGACCAAGCGCGCGGCCCCCGCCGCTCAGCTGTCCTGCGACCCAGCGCAGCGCCAGATTGCCGCCGATATTCAGGATCAGTGCCAGCGCCAGATAGATCGCGGCACGCGCAGGGTCCTGCGCGACCAGATGCGCCATCCCGCCAATCAGCGGGATCAGGAAGGCCAACATGAACAGCGCGGCAATCCCGTTAAGCGCATCTGCTCCCTGCCGGATGCGTTCCATGCCGAGCCATGCCTGAAGGGCGGCGCCAAGCGCGATGCCACCGGCCAGCATTCCCAGAAGACGCAGGGCGACCTCGCTGATGGAGCCGGTAAAGTCGAGCCCCGAAAGCCAGAGGCTGAGCGGCATGGTGAGCGGAGCCAGAAGCGTACCCAGCAGCGTGATCCGCAATGCCTGCGGAAAGTCGTAGCGCAGCATCAGCGCGAGGTTCGGCGCGGAACTGAGCGGCGGGGCAGCGCAGAAGGCCGCAACCGGCAGGGCGATGGCCAACGGCCACGCCACCCACAGCCCCGTGAGCCGGAAGAGCAGCGCCAACCCCAGCTGGCTTGTCGCCAGAAACAGCACGCCGCGCAGCACCGCCATCCACCCAAAGACCCGCGCAATCTCGACGCGGGTAAAGGGCTGGCGCATGATACCGAGCGCCGTAACCGAGATGACCAGAGGCGCCAGCACAGGCCGCAGGGCCTCGGGCGAGACGGGCAGGAACGGGATGACACAGAACCCCGTAAAGAGCAGGGCCCGCGCATGTCGGCCCAACCAAGTAAGAAGGATCATGGCTCGCCCTTTCTAAGAGTGGGTCGCGATGTGGCGTGCTCGGGCAAGAGCGCGAGACTGGCGAGCATCGCGATCATGATGGCACATATCGGATGCCTCGTGCAGGCAATATAGCCCGGACCATACTGCGTCCACCCTTGCAGCAAGAGGATGCCCCCCTCCAATGCCGTAATCTGCGCCAGTGCCTCGGGCGCGCCGGTAAAGCCCATCGCAAGCGTCAGGAAGCCGGCACCCATCGGGATCGGGGCGATGGCGGGGAACCGCAGGGCCGAGGGCCGAGGTTTCGCGCATGGAGACCTCCTGCCGACCGTGCCCAGCATCGCCGCCGACAGAATGGGCGCGCCCGCCACCATTGCAATCTTCAAGATCCCGAGCGGCGCGCGGTCCTGCCCCTGCGAGATATCGTGGATATTGTGGCTCGAAAGCGGCGCCTGGATCGCATATCCTGCAAAGAACAGCGCCAAGACTACGGTCATCGCAGAGACCCGGATCTCGGAGCTGCGGCGCAGCGGACGGTATGTCCTGATCCCCTTGATGACGCGGACATGCACGGTTCGCCAGAACATATCTGCCAGCGCCATCCGCGAGGCGGCCGCCATGGCATGAGCCGCATATTGTGCGGATCGCAAAAACACCGGCCCCAGCCAGAGGCAGACCACCTGCGCAACGATCAGACATAAGATGGCGATCAGAGCGACAGGGACACCGGGAGTGGCGGTCGAATAGAGCAGGTCGAGACCCCGTCGTATCAAGCTGCTCTCCTGCTTCTGCCCCGGGCCGGGGGCATGGTCGACCTCAGGGAAACTCTGGCTCCTCCTTGTCGCGAAAACGCTCCGGCCTGCAAGGGCACGCATCGGGCGGAAGAGAGTAGCAGATCGGCCTCCATAGCCCTTCTTCCGCGACGGACGGCCGATCACGAGGCCGCCCGACAGCTCTTTGGCCTTGTCGCAGCCGCAGGTCCGGGACATATCGGCCACCCGCGCAGTGGTCATGTTACGGGCGCGGCATTTCGCGCCTTCGGTATGGATCGAGCGGAGACGCCCACCGATCCGTGGCTCGACCGGTTGCACCGCAGGTTTGATCCCGTCGTCTTTGAAGAGCGAGCCCTTAGCATGAATATTGATCGAGGGATCGCCGCCGATGCGGGGGGCACATCCTCGGCAAAGCTGACGCCATTCTGGGTCTGATAAGATATCCCGGGATAGGCCACCGGTCTATCCCGTGTCTCGGCGCGGCCCATGCCAGCCAAGGCGATGCTCGGGCCAAGGGCGGTTGCGAGCGGGGATGTTATGGGATGTCCTTCTCTCTCTTGGTTAGATGATCCGGCCTTTTGCAACTGGGGTCTTTGGCCCTGCGCGCGAGCTTGGCAAATGTTCAACCTGACTGGAATGCGGTTTAGCCGTGGCACCCCATGACGAAAACTCAGCTGTCATAGCTCACTCCGATGACTGGCGGCGCTTGTTCTGCAACGGGTATGGGCCCATAGAGCGGATAGAATTTCCCCCGGTCCGGGGCTATCGGGCGTCCAGCTGACACCGTCGCCGGCCAGAAACAGCCCGCGTTAGGCTTCGGGCATATGCTCCTGCATGAAATGGCCATAGATGCGGTGGGTATAGCGGTAATGACC